>JBAUSV010000200.1:0-62305 GCA_049581885.1 Gammaproteobacteria bacterium
TCTGGGGACCCATCCCGTGGATGATCGAAGTCGCGGCGGTACTCTCCGCCGTGGTGCGCCACTGGACCGATCTCATCGTCATCTGCGCGCTGCTGCTATTCAATGCCATCATCGGATTCTGGCAGGAACGCAAGGCGCAGAACGCGCTCGAAGCACTCAAGAGCCAACTCGCGCTCAGGGCGCGCGTACGCCGCGACGGCAAATGGCAGGAGGTTGCCGCCCAGGACCTGGTGCCGGGTGACGTAGTGCGGGTCCGTATCGGGGATATCATTCCCGCTGACATCAAACTCACCGACGGCGATTTCCTTTCGGTGGACCAGTCGGCGCTGACCGGCGAATCGCTCCCCGTGGACAAGCAGAGCGGAGATATCGCCTACTCGGGTTCCACCGCCAAGCAGGGCGACATGGTCGGCTTGGTAACCGCCACCGGTGCGCATACGGCCTTCGGCAAAACGGCGGCACTGGTCGCCAAGGCGGGCGGCGTTTCGCATTTCCAGAAGGCGGTTCTGCACATCGGCGACTACCTGATCTTCGTCAGCCTCGGTCTGGTCGCCATCCTCATCATCGTGGAGCTTTTCCGGGGCGAGTCTCCGCTGGATCTCATCCAGTTCGCGCTAATCCTGACCGTCGCCTCGATCCCGGTCGCGATGCCGGCGGTGCTTTCGGTCACGATGGCCGTCGGAGCGCTGGCGCTGGCGAAGATGCAGGCGATCGTCTCTCGCCTCGCATCGATCGAAGAACTGGCAGGCATTGACGTGCTGTGCTCAGACAAGACGGGCACGCTCACGCAGAATAAACTCAAGCTGGGCGATCCGGCACCGGCGGCGGGTACGGAAGCCGGAATGGTCGTACTGATGGCGGCGCTTACCTGCGATCCCGATGCCGGCGATGCGATCGACCGTGCCGTCGTGGACGGCTTGGACAACAAGTATGTGGTCGCGCAATACAAGCAGCTTCACTTCAAACCCTTCGACCCCGTACGCAAACACGCCGACGCCGATGTGCAAGGACCCGACGGCAAGCGCTTTGCCGTCGCCAAGGGGGCTCCGCAGGTGGTGATGGATCTTGCCAAGCTCGGCGGAAGCGCACGTGAAGAGGCGGAAAAGAAGGTCAACGAGTTTGCAGGCCATGGCTTCCGCACCCTCGGCGTCGCCCGCCGCGCGGGCGAGAGCGAGGACGGCGCCTGGGAATTTCTTGGTCTGCTGCCACTCTTCGATCCGCCGCGAGAGGACTCGAAGGAGACGATTGAACATGCGGAAGCCCACGGCATCCATGTCAAGATGGTCACCGGCGACGATCTTGCGATCGGCAAGGAGATTGCCGGCCAGCTCGGGCTCGGCGCCAATCTTGTCGTTGCCGACGAACACTTCGGCCAGGATACCGCGACCGAGGAATTCGCCGACCGCGTCGAGCGCGCAGACGGTTTCGCTCAGGTCTTCCCGGAACACAAGTATCGGATCGTGAAGGCGCTGCAATCACGCGGCCATCTGGTCGGCATGACGGGCGACGGCGTGAACGACGCGCCGGCGCTCAAGCAGGCCGACGCGGGGATAGCCGTCTCGGGCGCCACCGACGCCGCACGGGCGGCAGCGAGCCTCGTACTCATGGCGCCGGGACTCTCGGTCATCGTGAACGCGGTCGAGCACGCGCGCATGATCTTCGAACGGATGAACTCCTACGCTATCTACCGGATCGTGGAGACGATCCGGATCATGTTCTTCGTGGTGGCGGCGATGATTGCGTTCAACTTCTACCCCATCACCGCGATCATGATCATTCTTTTGGCGTTCTTCAACGACGTGCCGATCATGACGATCTCGATAGACAAGACCTGGCTCGACCCGAAACCGGTGCGCTGGAACATGCGTCGTGTACTCACGGTGGCGACGGTGCTCGGTCTGGTCGGCGTAGTCGAGACCTTCGGCCTGCTCGTGATTGCGCGCGAGGGCTTGCATCTCGACATTGCCCAGATCCAGAGCCTGATTTTCCTCAAGCTCGTGGTAGCCGGCCACATGACTTTGTTCGTCGTGCGCTCGCGCCGGCACTTCTTCCGCCGCCCGTGGCCGTCGCCGTGGCTGATCGGCGCACTGTTCAGCGGAGAAATTCTCGCTACGCTGCTGGTGACGCATCCGTTCGGCCTCATCGCCGCAATTTCCTGGCGCGACGCCGGCATCGTGTGGGCCTACGCGCTTGCGTGGATTCCGATCGAGGACTGGGCCAAAATGGCCGTCTACCGGCATATCGATTTCTCCCGGCCCAGTCATATGCGTTTCCTGCGCACCGCGCAACAGACGCTGCACGGCCAGACCTGATACATTGAAAGAGACATGAAAGCACCGCAAACCGTGTATCGCATCCTGTGCATCAACGCAGGTTCCTCGTCGCTCAAGACCGCGCTGTTTGCCGTGAATCCGCCGGAAGAACCGAAGCGCCTGGCCAGGATCGAGGCAAGCGGGATCGGCGAAGATGACACGCTCCTTGCCTGGCAGATCGGGGAACGACGGCATGACCGGACGGGTCCATTCGACAACCATCACGATGCGCTTGCCGCGGTGCTCGGTCTCCTGCACGAGCAGAAACTCCCGAATCCGGACGCACTCGGGCACCGCATCGTCCGCGGCCCGCGCGGGCATAGCGCGCCCGCGCGGCTTACCCCCGAACTGATGCGAATGCTGGAGCCCTACCGGACGTCGGCGCCCCTGCACATTCCATCCGAACTCGACGCCATCGAAGCGGCAAGAAAACATTTTCCATCGGCGGAGCAGATCGCCTGCTTCGACAATCATTTCTTTTCGACGCTGCCGGCGGTGGCGCGCCGTCTGCCCCTTCCGCGCGCGCTGGACGAGACGGGCATCGAGCGCATCGGCTATCACGGGCTATCTTACGAATACATCTTGGGCCATCTCGACGGCGCCAGGGGACGCACAGTCATCGCCCACCTCGGCAACGGAGCGAGCCTGGCCGCAATCCATGACGGTAGCCCGATTGATACGACAATGGGCTATACCCCCGCCGGCGGCCTGATGATGGGCACCCGTTCGGGCGATCTCGACCCTGGTGCACTGATCGCATGGATGCGGCAGAAAAACCTCGGCGCGGACGAACTGGAGCGACTGGTGAATCTCCAGTCCGGACTGACCGGCGTAGCGGGCGGCGAATCGTCGATGGTGAAACTGCTTGAACAAGCGGCATACGGCAATCCCGCGGAAGAAGCCATCGCTCTTTTCTGCTACATCGCACGCAAGTATCTGGGCGCCATGATCGCGGCGCTAGGCGGCATCGACACCCTGGTATTCACCGGCGGCATCGGCGAACACGCGCCGGCGATACGCGAGCGCATATTGAACGGACTGGACGATCTCGGCCTGGTGCTCGACACCCATGCAAACGCCGCAGGAAAATCGGCAATCGAAAGCCCACGCTCGCGCGCACGCATTCGCGTGATCCCCACGGACGAAGACGCAGTCATCGCCCGGCACACAGCGGCACTGATCGCTCAAGCGGAGCAGACGTCATGAACGCAGACCTACGGCTGGAATTCATTGATTGCTACTGGCCGGCAACCAACCACCTTGCTGCCACGCAAATTTTTCTCTGCGACAATCCACTTTTGGAGCGCTCAATCAAGGAATCCGACATCAAGCCGCACCTGCTCGGCCACTGGGGCATCTCGCCGGGACTTAAACTGATTTATGTGCATCTGAACCGCCTGATCCGTTTTCATATCGCCCTCGGCGCGCTTGAGTACCTGCCCGAAATCACAAACTGGATCTGGAACGATCCGAACGAGGATACACATTCATGACAAGCTCGACTTTAACCCTTACGTCCCACGGTGCCGCCGAACAGGTCACCGGGTCCTGTCACCTGCTCGAAGTCGCGGGACACCGGATACTCGTCGACTGCGGCATGTTCCAGGGTAGCCATGAGAACGAGAAAGAGAACCACGCGGAACTCGGCTTCGACCCGGCCAGCATCGACATCGTTCTGCTCACCCACGCCCACCTCGATCACTGCGGCCGCCTGCCGCTGCTCGTCAAACAAGGCTACGCAGGCGAGATCGTGTGCACGGCCGGCACCCGAGACTTGGCGCGCCTCGTGCTGCTGGATTCGGCGCACATCGCCGAGGAAGAAGCGGAACGGCGCAACCGCCGGGCCCGCCGTGGCGGCCACCCCGAATCCGAGCCGCTCTATACCGTCACCGAGGCCATGGACGCGATCGGCGCGTTCACCCGCACGGTCGCCTACGGCAAACCGCTGGAAATTCTCCCTGGCATCAAGGTTACCTTCCACGACGCGGGACACATCCTGGGCTCAGCCAGTATCGAGATTCGCTGCCCGACCGGGGACGGCGAACGCCGCATCCTGTTCTCGGGCGACCTCGGCAACGGCGGCCGGCCGCTGCTCAACGACCCCGCCCCACCGCAGGGCTGCGACTACATAGTGACCGAATGCACCTACGGCGACCGCGACCATCGTCCGCTGCAGGAATCGGTGGAAGAGCTCTACACGGCCGCCAACGAAACGATCAACGGCGGCGGCAACCTGGTCATCCCCACCTTCGCGCTGGAGCGGGCGCAGGAAATCCTCTATTACCTCAGGGTCGGCATCAAGCAGGAGAAGCTGCCGCAGCACCTGTCCGTGTACCTCGACTCGCCCATGGCCATCACCGCGACCGAGATTTTCCGCCGCCACCCGGAGTGCCTGAGCAAAAGCTTCATCGGCGAACTGGAGGGACACGAACCGTTCGACTTCCCCGGCCTGAAGATGTCGCGTACCGTCGCCGAATCACAAGCCGTGAACCACGTCGACAGCGGTGCCGTGATCCTTGCCGGCTCGGGCATGTGCACGGGCGGGCGCGTGCGCCATCACTTGAAGTACAACCTGTGGCGCAAGGAATGCGGCATCGCCTTCGTGGGCTACGCCGCCAACGGCACCCTTGCCCGCATTATCATCGACGGCGCCAAACATGTGAGGCTGTTCGGTGAAGACATCAAGGTCGCCGCCAGGACCTGGACCATCAACGGCTTCTCCGCCCACGCCGACCACACCGAACTGCTGAACTGGCTGGACAGGTGCGGCAAGCCGCGCAAGACCTTCCTCGTACACGGCGAACCCGACCACGGCATGGCCGCCCTGGAAAAATCTCTCAAAGAAAAAGGCTGGGACACCCAGCGTCCCGAACCGCATCAATCCATCGACCTGACATAAACATCATGATCTGGAATGCACGTCTGGATGCCCGCTTGTGGCTGCGAATTCAACGGGTGGATGCAACGCGCTAAATTCTGCGTAAGCAGAAGGAGTGTTGCTGATGAAACAAAGAACACGGATTTATTACACCGAGAGCCAGAAGGCGCTGATGTGGGGTCGTTGGCAGCAAGGCGATTCGCTGCATCAGATCGCAAAGCTGTTTGATCGATACCATTCCTCGGTCCATCGCATCCTCTCAGAGACGGGCGGCATTCGCCCGCCCCCGCGGCACCGATCGCCCCGGGCACTGAGCTTGGCCGAGCGCGAGGAGGTCTCCCGGGGAACTGGCCCAAGGCCAGTCGATGCGCCAGATTGGCGAGGCTCTGGGGCGGGCGCCCAGGGCTTCGGGCGGGGTCGGATCGCCGAGACGGTCTCGATCCGCAAGCGCCCGGCCGAGGCCAAGGACCGAGCGGTGCGCCCGGGCACTGGGAAGGGGATCTGCTGTTCGGGACCCAGCACACCCAGATCGCCACACTGGTCGAGCGCCACACCCGCTACGTGATGCTGGTAAAGCTGGGAGGCAAGGATACCGAGACGGTAATCAATGCCCTGATCAAGCACGCCCACAAACTGCCCAGTGAACTCTACAAGTCCCTGACGTGGGATCACGGCAAGGAAATGCACCAGCATCAGCGTTTCACCCTGGCCACTGACGTCCAGGTCTACTTCTGCGATCCGCAGAATCCGTGGCAGCGCGGGAGCAATAAGAATACGAACGGATTACTTCGACAGTACTTCCCGAAGGGCACCGATTTATCCGTTTACTCCCAGGCCCAGCTCAATGCGGTCGCTCGACAGCTGAATGAACGACCGAGGAAAACGCTAAACCACGAAACGCCTGCCGAGCGTTTCGCACAATGTGTTGCGTCGATCCATTGAATCCGCAGCCCAATTCGGACAGTAAACATACTGCAAGGATCGACATTCAAGAACGATTGCAGGGTACTTTTCATCAAGCCATCATGTAGATGGCGGTTGGGGAAAATCAAGTTATGTCTAATGCGGAATATGCTTGTCCGACCGCACTTTTTTAAAAAGTGAACAGCACCCACATCAACTATTTTCGTCAATTACTCGTCAACATGTAATCTTTCTCAGTAAAAAGGCATATACAAGCATCAACGGCATCAGAATTCAGTTTATCTCCTCGCAGTTTGCGTATAACCTCCATGACGTTGTCAAGGCTGTGGGCCGGTCGATAGGGGCGACGCGAGAGCATACTTTCCGTGACATCGGCCACCGCTAGAATCTGTGCTTCAAGGAGTATTTCAGGTCCCTTCAACCCCCTGGGATAACCGGATCCGTCGAGGCGCTCGTGATGCTGTCTGGCTATCTCTGCAATCGGCCAGGGACCCGGCAATTCGCTGAGAATCCTGTACCCCGCATCGGCATGAGTTTTTACAATCTCGAATTCTTCCGTGGTCAGGGATCCTGGTTTTTCGATAATGTATCGGGGGACTTCAATTTTCCCGATATCGTGTACCAGACCCGCAAGATCGAGTAACCATACGACCTCGGCTGAAAGATCCATTTGCATGCCGATAACGGAGGCAAGCCTGCCAACGGCCCTGGAGTGCAAGACGGTATAGGCATCGTGCCGCTTATGGGTCGCGGAGGCGAGTTTTATCGACCACTCCGCCGCAACCGTGTAGCTGCATGAACAAGTTATAGCGTCCAAGGAACGAACCTACAATACAAACTAATTAATATTACTCTAAATCCCTCGTTGCCCTTTGATTAGGATCAAAAAAATGACTATAACGGTCAGATTCCGTCTCGAATTCGAAAGATCGGGGCAGGGATTGAGAAACGGTTACGGAGGAGGTATTGCCATTTGAAATGGTGGCGAAGTTAAGCGTTACTTCGCCACTTGTCAATGACTGCTTCAAACGTCTTGGCTTCCAGCAACCGGGCGAGGCAGCGGATAACCATGTTCACTTTAAAGTTGGAACCCCTGCCAACTTTAAAGCCGCTCACTACGGTGCGCTCCATTAGCCCTGCACTTCGGGTGGACGCCCACGCTCCTCTTCATCTAGAACCTCCGGCTCCGCGGCTGCGGCCGACATCCAGGCCTCGAGATCGGAGTCGGCAAGCGCCGTTGCGGCATACTCGGCTGCGAGGCCGTCGAGCTCGATGCCGTAGGTATGAAAGCGGCTTGCGACCGGTGCGTACATCGCATCGGCGATGGACCAGCGACCGTAGAGCCAGGGTCCGTCTGCGCCGAAGTGCTCGCGGCTTTCGCGCCACAATGTCCGGATGCGCTCGACGTCGTGCTCAAGCGCCGGACTGGCAACAACGCGGCGATCGCGTGCACGGCAATTCATCGGGAGTTCGCTGCGCAGCGCGGCGAAACCCGAATGCATCTCGGCACTTGCCGAGCGCGCATGGGCGCGGGCCGCGGTATCGGTCGGCCACAGTCCGTCGCCGGCGAAAGTCTCATTCGCGTACTCTCCGATGGCAAGCGAATCCCAGATGATGCGCCCGGTATGATGCAGCACCGGAACCCGTCCGCTCGGCGAATAGCGTCCAATCTCGCTCCGGAACTCTGGTGTCCCGAGCGCAAGCCGCCGAACTTCGAATTCGGCACCGCTCTTCGCGAGCGCGAGCCAGCCGCGGAGCGACCACGAAGAATAGTTGCGGTTGCCGATGACAAGCAATGCCTTGGTCATGTCACGCGCCTCTTGAGGAAGGGAAATCGCTGCGCGCGGCGAGCAGGCGATCGAGATAGCGGGCAATAATATCCACTTCGAGATTGACGTGCGTACCGACCACATAGCGGTCGGCGATCGTGCGTTCAAGCGTCGCCGGAATGATGGCGACTCCGAACTCGGCACCCTCGACCTCGTTTACCGTCAGACTCACACCGTCCACCGCAATCGAACCCTTGGATGCGATGAGGTGCGCAAGTGCATCGGGCGCGCGGAAGCGCAGGCGCCAGGCCCGGGCGTCCCGATGGCGCGAGACTAGCGTACCGATGCCATCCACGTGGCCGCTCATCAGGTGACCGCCGAGGGCGTCGCCCATGGCAAGCGCTGGTTCGAGATTCACCGGCGTGCCCTTTGCCAAATCGCCAAGCGTGGTCAGGGATAAGGTTTCGGCAGACACATCGGCATAAAAGCATGCATCGATCGGATCGACCACGGTCAGACAAACACCATTCACCGCAACGCTCGCGCCCGTCGTGAGTGCAGTCGGCTCGAGCACGCCTGTACAATCAACCTCGAGCCGCTGGTCGCCGCCGCGCGCCTCGCGCGATTGAATACGCCCTGTACCGTGCACTATACCGGTAAACATGTCATTCCTTCTCCGGTTGCAAACGAATGCGCGCGTCCCGCCCGACACGCTGGGTTCGCACGACGCGCCACCGTGGCGGGTCGGGGATCCATGTCTGCTCGTCGAGCACGGCGAACGCCCGCGCGCCCGGACCCAGCAGATGCGGGCCTTGGAACAGATCGAGTTCATCCACAAGACTCGCACCAATCAAGGCGCCCGCCATGCGCGGGCCGCATTCCGCGTACACCTCGTTGATTCCAAGCTCGGCCAGCGCGTGCAACACGGGCTCCCATTGCGGATGTCCATTGGCATCGGCCGCGACCACATGAATTGTCGCACCCGCCTCTTCCAATGCCGTGCGGCGTTCGCCGTCGTCTGTGGTGCAGAAAAAATGAACCGGTCCACCTGCCTCGCTGAACAGTCGCGCTTTCTGTGGCGTAGACAACTTCGAATCGAGCACCACCCTCACCGGCTGACGGCTCACGATGGGCAGACGAACGTTGAGTGCGGGGTCGTCGGCAAGCACGGTGCCGACACCGGTCAGTACGGCCGCGGCACGGGCACGCGAACGGTGCACTGCAACGCGCGCCACCGGGCCGGTGATCCATTGGCTGGTGCCGTCGGCCAGCGCACTTTTGCCGTCGAGGCTCGCCGCCAGCTTGAGGGTCAGCCACGGCCTTCCCCGCTCGAAGCGGCTGAAGAACCCCCGGTTGATGCGCCGTGTCTGCGCTTCGCCGAGACCAACCTGCACTGCGATCCCTGCATCCTGCAAGGCCTTGACACCATTTCCGGCCACCAGTGGATTGGGATCGCGCGCTGCCACGACCACGCACGACACGCCAGCTTCGATCAAGGCCGAGGCACACGGCGGCGTGCGACCGTGATGGCTGCATGGTTCCAGCGTTACATACGCGGTAGCGCCCCTCGCCTGCTCACCGGCCTGACGCAGGGCGAACAGCTCGGCATGCGGTTCGCCGGCACGAGCATGGAAACCTTCGCTTACCACACGACCGTTATTCACGATGACGCAGCCCACTGCCGGATTCGGCGCACAGGTCCGCAGCCCCTTCACCGCCAGACGCAGAGCGCGGCGCATGTAGTGTTCGTCCTGAACGAGTCCGTCCGTCATTTTTTCTTGCGCCTCGTCTCTTTGATCAGCGGCAACTGGTGGTCGCCCGCCTTGAGTCGCTCGTACTCCAGCTGCTCGATCTGGCGACGGAAAGCTTCCACGTCCTGGAAGCTGTGATACACCGAGGCGAAGCGCACGTAGGCGACCTGGTCGAGTCCCGACAGTGCGGTCATCACCCAGGCACCGATCTGGTCGGATGAAATCTCGCGCTCCCCCGATAGACGCAGGCGCTGCACCAGGTCGGCGATCAGCGAATCGATGGCGTCGGTCGCGACCGGACGTTTTTCCAATGCCTTGAGGATTCCGGCGCGCAGTTTAGATTCGTCGAACGGCATTCGCGTACCGTCGCGCTTGACGACGCGTGGCAGGGCAAATTCGGCCGTTTCCAGGGTGCTGAAGCGCACCTCGCAGGACAGGCATTCGCGACGGCGTCGAATCTGGCGCCCCTCGTTGGCCAGGCGCGAGTCCACCACGCGCGTTTGGTCGTGACCGCAGAACGGGCAATGCATTAGTGGGCCGGGGCCCCTTCCAGGCCAACGGGACGGTCAGCAGGCACGATCCACTCAGCCATACACCGGATACCGGCGGCACTGTTCGGTGACTTTCTCGCGCACGGCCGCAATCACGCTTTCGTCCTCGTGGGCATCGAGCACGTCGCAGATCCAGCCCGCCAGCGCGACGCAATCGTCCTCGGTATAGCCGCGCGTGGTGACCGCGGGCGTGCCCAGTCGCAGCCCGGAAGTGACAAAGGGTTTTTGCGGATCGTTGGGCACGGCATTCTTGTTGACCGTGATATGGGCCTTGCCCAGCGCCGCTTCCGCGTCCTTGCCGGTAACGCCGCGGCCGATCAGATCGACCAGGAACAGGTGATTCTCGGTGCCGCCAGACACAATCTTGTAGCCACGCCCGGCAAGCGTCGCGGCCATCGCCTTGGCGTTTTTCACGACCTGCTGCTGGTAGGTCTTGAACTCCGGCGCCAACGCTTCCTTGAAGGCCACTGCCTTGGCCGCGATCACGTGCATCAGTGGGCCGCCCTGGATGCCGGGGAACACAATCGACTGCAGTTTCTTGACCAGTTCCTCGCTCGGGCCCTTGGCCACGATCAGGCCGCCGCGCGGGCCGCGCAGAGTCTTGTGGGTGGTCGAGGTGACCACGTGCGCGTGCGGTAGCGGGGTCGGATAAACGCCGCCGGCGATCAAGCCGGCCACGTGCGCCATGTCAACGAAGAGATAAGCGCCCACCTTGTCGGCGATGGCCCGGAAGCGCTCCCAGTCCATCACCTGAGAATAGGCGCTGAAGCCGGCCACGATCATCTTCGGCTTGTGCTCCACGGCCAGGCGCTCGATCTCGTCGTAATCGACCAAGCCCTCGTCATTCACCCCGTACTGCACGGAATTGAAGAGCTTGCCCGAGAAATTCGGCTTGGCGCCATGGGTGAGGTGCCCGCCATGCGCCAGGCTCATCCCAAGGATCGTGTCACCCGGCTGAAGCAACGCGAAATACACGGCCTGGTTGGCCTGCGAGCCTGAATGCGGCTGCACGTTGGCGTAGTCACAGTCATAGAGCTGCTTCAGGCGCTCGATGGCCAGCGTCTCGGCGACATCCACGTATTCGCAGCCGCCGTAGTAGCGCTTGCCCGGATAACCCTCGGCGTACTTGTTGGTGAGCACCGAGCCCTGGGCTTCCATCACCCGCGGGCTGGCATAGTTCTCCGAGGCGATCAGCTCGACGTGATCCTCCTGGCGCTGGCGCTCATTCTCGATGGCGGCGGCCAGTTCCTCGTCAAAACCCTCGATCTTCATGTCGGCAGCAAACACGGCGTCACTCCATCTGTAATGGATGAATTTTAGCCGACCATGACAGATAAACGGGGGATTTGCATCATTCTTTTTTATAATGCGTGGTTAAAGCACCTGGATTGATTTCTTCTTTATGGCGCAGTACGTTTACACCATGAACCGAGTCGGCAAGGTTGTCCCGCCCGGCCGTCACATCCTCAAGGACATTTCCCTTTCCTTCTTCCCGGGCGCCAAGATCGGTGTACTCGGCCTGAATGGCTCCGGCAAATCCACCCTGCTGCGGATCATGGCCGGTCTCGATACCGAGATCGAGGGCGAGGCTCGCCCGCAGCCCGGCATCCGCATAGGCTATCTGCCGCAGGAACCGGAACTGGACGACTCCAAGGATGTGCGCGGCAACGTCGAGCAAGGGCTGGGCGAAATCGCCGAAGCCCAAAGCCAGCTGGAAGCTGTGTATGCCGCCTACGCCGAGCCGGACGCCGACTTCGATGCGCTGGCCGCCGAGCAGGCGCGGCTGGAAAATATGGTTCAAGCCGCTGATGCGCACAACCTGGAACACAAGCTTGAAGTCGCCGCCGAGGCCCTGCGGCTGCCACCATGGGAGGCCAACGTCGGCAAACTATCCGGCGGTGAACGCCGGCGGGTCGCGCTGTGCAAACTGCTGCTGTCGGCACCCGACATGCTGCTGCTAGACGAGCCGACCAACCACCTCGACGCGGAATCGGTGGCGTGGCTGGAACGCTATCTGGCGGAGTTCACGGGCACCGTAGTGGCCGTCACGCATGACCGCTACTTCCTGGACAACGTGGCCGGCTGGATTCTCGAACTCGACCGCGGACAGGGCATTCCGTGGCAAGGCAACTATTCCTCGTGGCTGGAACAGAAAGAAGCCCGTCTCGCCCAGGAAGCCAAGACGGAAGCCGCGCACCGCAAGGCCATGAAAGCCGAGCTGGAATGGGTGCGCCAAGGCCAGTCGGGGCGGCATGCCAAGAGCCGAGCCCGCATCAAACAGTACGAAGAGCTGGCGTCCAAGGAATTCCAGAAGCGCAGCGAAACCCAGGAAATTTACATCCCGCCAGGCCCGCGCCTCGGCGATCTGGTGATCGAGGCCACCGATCTCGCCAAGGCCTATGGCGAAAAACTGTTGTTCGAGAAGATGAGCTTCAACGTGCCGGCGGGCGCCATCGTGGGCGTCATCGGCCCCAATGGTGCGGGCAAAACCTCGCTGTTCCGCCTGATCGCTGGCCAGGAAGAGCCCGACCGCGGAACCCTGCGCATCGGCGACACAGTGCAGCTCGCCTACGTCGACCAGTTGCGCGACGACCTGCCCGCGGCCAAGACGGTGTGGCAGATTATTTCCGACGGGCAGGACATCCTGAAGGTCGGCAATTACGAGACCCCGTCGCGCGCGTATGTGGGGCGCTTCAACTTCAAGGGCCAGGATCAGCAAAAGCGCGTCGGCGAACTCTCCGGCGGCGAGCGCAACCGGGTGCACCTGGCGCGGCTGCTCAAAAGCGGCGGCAACGTGCTCCTGCTCGACGAACCCACCAATGACCTGGACGTGGAAACCCTGCGCGCGCTGGAAGATGCGCTGCTCGCCTTCCCCGGCTGCGTGCTCGTCACCTCCCATGACCGCTGGTTCCTGGATCGCATCGCGACCCACATCCTCGCCTTCGAGGGCGACAGTCATGTCGAGTGGTTCGAGGGCAACTATGCGGATTACGAAGCCGACCGGCACCGCCGCCTGGGCGAAGCGGCCGACCAGCCGCACCGCCTAAAGTACCGCCCGCTCACCGTATAGCCAAGATGTTATCGCCTGCCATAAACAAACCCACTGCCGTCCATATCGAGCGTGTATCATGAAACTGGAAACTAAAATCGATCAAGGGCCGCACAAAAAAAACATGCCAAGCAATCCGCCCAATCAGCAACTGTCCCTGGTCGTGATTGCACCCGATGGGGCACAAGTCCTGCGCCGCCTGGCCGAGTATGCGGCCAACACGAGCTGCAATATCGTCGAGGCGCGTGAAACGCCGGTGGGCGACAGCACGGCCATAGTGATGCTGGCCGACGGTAGTTGGGACGCCATCGTGCGCCTGGAACAGGCCATACCCAAGGTCGCCGAGAAACTTCGGGTAAAAATCACGACCCAGCGCGTGCAGCTCGCTGCACCGGCGACCGAACGCCTGCCGTATGCGGTGGATCTGTCCAGTGCAGATAAACCCGGCATACTCTCGGGGTTGATCGAATTCTTCATGAGCCGCGATATTCTGATTATGGAACTTTCGGCGCGCAGTTATCCGGCGACGCATACCGGTGCGCTGCTGTTTACCGTGCAGATGAATATCGGCCTGCCGCGCGACATGCACATTGCGACCATCCGCGAGGAGTTCATGGACTTTTGCGATAACATGAATCTCGACGCCATCCTTGAGCCCATCAAGGGCTGAAACGGAGACTCGAATCATGGCCAAAATCTCAATCGACAACAAGGTTCCGCACTTCTCGGTCGAAACCACGGCGGGCACATTGAGCGATGGCGATCTCGCCGGCCACACCACGGTGCTGTATTTCTACCCGAAGGACAATACGCCGGGCTGCACCCTGGAAGGCCAGGAGTTCCGGGACCTGCATGGAAAATTCCAGCGCGCGAACACCCGTATCTATGGCGTCTCGCGTGATTCGTTGCGCTCGCATGAAAGCTTTTGCGAAAAGCAGGGGTTCCCGTTTGCGCTGATCTCCGATCCGGATGAAACGCTGTGTAACCTGTTCGATGTGATTCGCGATAAGAATATGTACGGCAAAAAGGTGCGCGGCATCGAACGCAGCACGTTTCTCATCGACAACCAGGGCGTAGTGAGGCAGGAATGGCGCAAGGTCAAGCCACAGGGACACGCGGCCGAGGTGCTGGAAGCGGCAAAAAATCTCAAGTGACAGACAGCGGGAAGCGCGGCTCCAACAAAAAGGATCACCGCCTGCTGGTGCTCGACACCAACGTGCTTATGCACGACCCCTCCGCGCTGTTCCGTTTCGCCGAACACAACCTTTTCCTGCCGATGACGGTCATCGAGGAACTCGACGCCAACAAGAAAGGACTATCGGAAGCCGCACGCAATGCGCGCCAGGCCAGCCGTTACCTCGATGAATTGATGGCCGATCATGGGCGCGCCGAGATCGAAGCCGGCATCCCGCTCAACTCCATCTCCAACGGCAACGGCAATCACGCAGGAGGCAGGCTGTTCCTGCAGACCGAACCGCTCAAGCCGCGCGCCAACGCCTTCATCACAGCGGAAACGCCGGACAACGACATTCTCAACACCACGTTCGCCCTCGCCGACAAACACCCGGGACGGGTCACGCTGGTCTCCAAGGACATCAACCTGCGGATCAAGGCGGCCGTGCTCGGTCTCAAGGCCGAGGATTATTACAACGACAAGGTGCTCGACGACACCGATCTGCTCTACCGCGGCGTGGAACCCCTGCCCGCCGGCTTTTTCACCCGCGATGGCGCAACCATTGAGTCCTGGCACGAAACTAGCCGCACCTGGTACCGCCTGCCGCTACCGGACACGCCGGTATGGCCCAATCAATTCCTGTCCAACAGCGAAGAAGGGCTGGATTTGTGGGTACGCGAAGTCGGCAAGGACAGCCTTACCGCCGAGGTCGCCTGGGACTACCGGCGCGACAATCACGCCGTATGGGGTGTGGTGGCGCGCAATCAGGAACAGAGCCTGGCGCTCAACCTGCTGATGGACCCGGAAATCGACTTCGTCACCCTGCTCGGCCCGGCGGGGACGGGGAAAACGCTGCTCGCGCTCGCGGCGGGCCTGGCGCAAACGCTCGACGACAAGCGTTACCGCGAGATCATCATGACCCGCGTCACCGTGCCGCTGGGCGAGGACATCGGTTTCCTGCCCGGCACCGAGGAAGAGAAAATGACGCCCTGGATGGGTGCGCTGATGGACAACCTGGAAGTGCTCACCACGCCCGAAGATGGTGGCCTGTGGGGGCGCGATGCCACCCAGGACCTGCTCGCGCGCCGGATCAAGATCCGCTCGCTCAACTTCATGCGCGGGCGCACTTTCCTCAACCGCTACATCATCCTCGACGAGGCGCAAAACCTTACAGCCAAGCAACTCAAGGCGCTGATTACCCGCGCTGGCCCGGGCACGAAGGTGGTGGCGATGGGCAATATCGCCCAGATCGACACGCCCTACCTTTCCGAGACCACTTCCGGGCTGACCTACGTGGTGGACCGGTTCAAGGACTGGGCGCATTCCGGGCACATCACCCTGCAACGTGTGGAGCGCTCGCGTCTCGCAGACCATGCCAACGAGGCTCTCTGAGCCGCCTTGCAGGCCTGTTTCCACCTGCCAATCAAACGAATGACTGGAATCCCGCGCCGAGACGTGCTAAAAAGTACAGATGGAGGCGCCGACCCAACGTAGGCGCAAGCATCACAGCAACGAGGAGTCCGAACATGCGTCACACTCAACCGTGGATGTTTCTGCTTGCGGCCGCTGCGGCCCTGAGCCTGTCCGCCGGGGCTTATGCCGGCAGCTTTCAACTCAACGAAGCCAGTGCCAAGAGTCTCGCGCGATCCAATGCGGGTGACGCCAGCGCCAACAAGGACGCCTCGGCCAACTACTACAACCCGGCGCTGCTGACCTCGCTCAAGAAGGCCTCCTTCCTTTTCGGAGCCACCGACTATAAAATTCGCGGCGAATTCTCCAAATTCAGCGCGACCGACGCCGCGGGCCGACCACTAACGGGCGGCAACGGCGGCGACATGGGCAACCACAACCGTATCGGAGCGGGCGTAACCCCGATACTCTCCTTCGGCACGCCTCTCACCGACCGTACAGCGTTCGGTGTAGCGATCGAGGTGCCGTTCGGACTGACGACCACATACAATGGCGACTCGGTATTGCGCTATCAGGCCCAATACACTTCGATTGCGGTTAACAACATCAACCCGAATTTTGCCTACAAAGTCACTAACAACTTTTCCATCGGCATTGGCGCCGACTTCGCCAAGCTCGACGCCAAGCTCAGCAACCAAATCGACTATGGCGCCGTGTGTTACTCGGAACTGGGGCCTTTGACCTGTAATGGCCTCGGCCTGAGTCCCCAGTCGCATGACGGCTACTTCCAGGTCGAGGGCAACGACTGGGGCTATGGCTGGAACGCGGGTATGACATGGCATCGGAACGGCACCACGATTGGCCTGGCCTACCGCAGCCGTCTGTTCTTCAACCTCAGTGGCACGGCTGACTACAACAACGTCCCCTCCGTGTTCGCCGCTTCCGGCGCCTTTCAGAATACCGGCGTACATGCCCGCATGGTGTTGCCCGATACCATTGACCTGTCTGCCAGTCAGGACATCGGGTCCGCATGGCGGGTTTCCGGCACCGTGCGTTACGTGCGCTGGAGCGTCTTCCACGACCTGAGCATTACCTATGACAACCCTAATCAGCCCGCCAGCACCCAGATATACGACTACAGGAACGCATGGACCTTTGCCATTGGTGCCGACTACCGACTGAACCAGGCGTGGACGTTCCATGGCGGCCTTGCCTATGACCAATCGCCGGTACGGAACCAGTACCGAGAACCCCGCCTGCCAGACAGCAGCCGGCGCTGGATGTCGTTGGGAGCCACCTGGAATCTGACGCCTTCAAACAGCATTACTCTGGGCTGGGCCCACCTGTTCATGAACAGCCATATCCCGATGCACAGCGGCCCGAGCGAGGCCACCAGCGGCAGCACCGTCATAGGCCAGTGGTCGGAAAATGCCGATCTGTACAGTCTCCAATACGAAATCAAATTCTGACCGCAGAGACACTCCCACCAATCCCCCTTCCTGCGGAAGGGGGAAGCGCTTCAGGGGACCCGTCGTCAATCCGTTCTTTTGAACCCAGGGCATCTATTACCAATCGGGAGTAGATGCCGCTACACTGGGCCTGTCACCAATCGGTTTACCGGAGACTCCGTTATGCCATTCGAACTGTACATGCTGGCTGCGGCCACGCTGCTTTTCCTGCTTGCCTTCATTCCCGGCGCCATCTACAAGACCAATGCTTACGGCGGATTGAGCTGGCTGGTCTCCAACCGGGATGTCACGGACAAACCACCGCTGACCGGCGCCGCGGCCAGAGCCGAACGCGCGCATGCCAACCTTAAAGAAAACTTTCCCGCCTTCGTCGCCGCGATCCTGATCCTGTCATACACCGGCCACTACACTATGGGCACGGCCGTCGCCAGCGCTGTATTCGTGGTGGTGCGACTACTCTATATCCCCGTCTATATCGGCGGTATCCCGCCTCTGCGTACGCTGCTCTGGACGCTCGGCTGGGCCAGCACGATCTTCATTCTTGCCGTCGCCGTCTTCGGCTGAATGAAACCTGCCTACGATGCCATCCTGGTCGGCGGCGGGCACAACGGCTTGGTCTGCGCCTGCTACCTGGCTCGCGGCGGACTGAAAACTCTGGTACTCGAACGGCGCGCCATGATCGGCGGGGCCGCCGTCACCGAGGAGTTTCACCCGGGTTTCCGCAATTCCACGGCGAGCTATACGGTCAGCCTGCTCAACCCGAAGATCATCCGCGACCTGCACCTCGCAGAGCACGGCCTGAAAATCGTCGAGCGACCGATATCCAACTTCCTGCCCCTGCCCGATGGCGGTCACCTCAAGGTCGGGCCGGACACGGCCTCGACGCGGAAAGAATTCACCCGCTTTTCCAAACGCGACGCGGAGCGTCTGCCCGCCTACGAGGCCATGCTCGACAATGCCGCCCGCGCCCTGCGGGAGCTAACTCTGGCCACTCCACCCGCCGTCGGCGGCGGCCTGCCGGCGCTGTTCCAGGCCGCCCGCCAGGGCCGCAAGCTCTGGAACCTGCCGCGTGCGACCCAGCGCGACCTGCTCGCGCTGTTCACCCGCAGTGCGGCCGAGTTCCTCGACGACTGGTTCGAATCCGATCCCGTCCGCGCCGTCTTCGGCTTCGATGCCGTGGTCGGCAATTACGCGAGCCCCTACACGCCCGGCTCGGCCTACGTCCTGCTGCACCACGTGTTCGGCGAGGTCAACGGCAAACAGGGCGCTTGGGGCCACGCCATGGGCGGCATGGGCGCCATCACCCAGGCCATGGCCGCCGAAGCGAAACGGCTAGGCGTCGAGATACGTCTGGAAACGCCGGTAGCCGAAGTCACCGTCGAATCCGGGCGTACCACCGGCGTCGTGCTTGCAAGCGGTGAAAAACTCAACGCAAAGCGCATCGTCTCGGGCATTCACCCGCAACTACTCTACGGCAAGCTCATAGACACCTCGCACCTGGACGCGGACTTCAACCGGCGCATTACCGGCTACAAGTCGGGCTCCGGCACCCTGCGCATGAACGTGGCCATCTCGGAACTGCCCGATTTCAAGGCCCTGCCCGGCGCGGGCCCACACCTCGGTGCCGGCATCATCATGGCGCCGTCGCTGGACTACATGGATCGTGCCTACCAGGATGCCCGCACGCATGGCTTTTCGAGAGAACCCATCGTGGAGATGCTCATCCCGAGTACGCTGGACGACAGCCTTGCACCCAAGGGACAACACGTCGCCAGCCTGTTCTGCCAGCACTTCGCGCCCCAACTGCCCGAGGGCCGGAGTTGGGAGAACGAACGTGAAGCCGCCACCGAGGCGGCCATAAACGTGGTCAACCACCACGCCCCCAACTTCAAGGCCAGCATCCTGGGCAAACTTGCTCTCACGCCGCTGGATCTGGAGCGGCGCTTCGGCCTCGTCGGCGGGGACATCTTCCACGGTGCCCTGTCGCTGGACCAGCTCGGCGCCGCGCGGCCCGTGCTCGGCCACGGCGACTACCGCGGTCCGCTGAAGGGACTGTACATGTGCGGCTCCGGCACCCACCCCGGTGGCGGCGTCACCGGCCTGCCCGGCCACAACGCGGCGCGCGAAATACTCCGCGACAGCAAACCCTGGCGTTTTTAGAAATAAGCTAAACGATTGATATTTAAATTCTTATGACGTCTTCGTCATCCCGACGAAAGCCGGGATCCGGTCAAAACAGCCTCGTCTCCGCCCGGCGGAGATGACCTGATCCTTAAAATCAGCGGGAAACCCCGGAAGAAACGAAGTAAGGCCCGATCAGCCCTGCTTTTGGGCGTTGGTCGCCATCCAAATCCGGTAAAAGGTGATCCCGAGGCCCGAGAGGAACAGCAATACACCGGCCAACACGTAAACGATGTTGCCGAACATCGAATCGGTGCCCTCGGTGTGAAACAGCGAAATCGGGAAAACAAAGCCCAGCACCATGACCAGAAGGCCCAGTAAGAAGAGTCCGAAATCCTGCCAGAGTTTTTCCATTGTCGAATCAGCCCCGTGGAACGGTGATAGTCTAGCAAATTGTAATGTTGAGCCGATGCATAGGCGTCGACACTAAAATTCGTGAGACTCCAGTTTACATCCTGTAAAGAAAGGTAATAGCAAGAAGCGTTATCACAGTCACTACCATCAACGTCAAAAAACAGTATCTAGGAAGCAGCGCAGTCCGAGCGCTCGTATTGCAGGATCTGATTCCTTAGGGTATGACCTGCGGAGAAAGTAGATAGATAAGCGTATTGGGGCAGCGAACACATCAATCGCGGGCCCTTCTGTGACACATTTGCCCAGAACATCGCCAGCTCGCTCACGCAAAAGTTTTTAAATCGTCTGAAATTTCTCACCGAACAGGTGCAATGAACCGTATACACAACAAGTAAAACAACCCAGAATATAACTAGCGCATCAAACAGATGCATCCATTACCCAATTCCAAATTATCAATGCTGGCGCGCTCAGTCTGCGGTTTCTTCGGCGGTGGGATTTTCCAGGCTGAACACGCCGCTATCGTAATCGTAAGCGAAGAGTTCCGCATAACGGCCCCAGGCCACCAGCACTTCGAGTACACGTTCCGCTTCTTCGTCGGTGAAGAATTGGTTCAGCTCGGTGAGGAAGCGTTCCTCGGAGACGCGGTGATCGTCCTCGGCCTCGATGGCCGCGGTGATGTGGCGAGCCAGCGGCACGCGCTCCAGCAGCGAGCGACCGAAGATGACCTTGCGCTCCAGGATGTCGGCATCGAGGAAGGCGTTACCGGAGGCAGTGAGGTGCAGCATGCCGTCGTCGGTGGTGGCGAAGCCGAGCAGTTCAAGCGCCTCGACCAGCGGGAAGATCTCGTCCACTTCCATTTCCAGCTCGTCGGCCAGGGCGGCCAGCTCCAGCTTGCCGCTGCTGGATTGCTCGCTGACCTCGTCGAGCACACCGAGCATCTGCTGCACGTTGGCGCTCGGCAGGCGGCGGCCGATGCCCATGGCAGCCAGGGGGCCGACGACCGGCGCCGCCGGTCGGGTCATGATGGCATAGACACGGTCGACCAGGGCGCGGAAGGCCTCGGAGTTGCGATCGCGTGGATGCGTGAGGCGGATGGGCAGCTCCGCCTTGATCGAGGCCGGGTCGCCGTCGAGGATGAACAGGCGGTCGGCCAGCAGCAATGCTTCCTCGATGCTGTGAGAGACCATGAGGATCGAGCGCGTGGGGATCTTGCGTTCGCGCCACAGGTCGAGCAAGTCATCGCGCAGCGTCTCGGAGGTCGGGACGTCCAGCGCCGAGAACGGCTCGTCCATGAGCAGCACGTCGGGCTCGACGACCAGGGCGCGGGCGAATCCGACGCGCTGGCGCATGCCGCCGGACAGCTCCTTCGGGTAGGCGGACTCGAAGCCGTCGAGGCCGATGAGGTCGATGGCCTCCAGCGTGCGGCGGCGCTGCTCGGCCGGATCGAGGGCCTGCGCTTCCGGGCCAAGGCGTACGTTCTCGAACACGTCGAGCCACGGGAACAGGGCGAAACTCTGGAACACCATGCTGATGCCGGGCTCGGTGCCGCGGATGGGCTGGCCCTTGTAGAGCACCTCCCCCGCCGTCGGCGGCGTGAGGCCCGCGATGATGCGCAACAGCGTGGACTTGCCGGAACCGGACTTGCCGAGCAAGGCAACGATCTGGTTTTCGCGCAGGGCGAAGTTCACCCCGTCGAGCACCACGATCGGCTGGCGCTCAGGGCCGGTGAACTGCTTGCGGACTTTACGCAACTCGATCAGTGCTGGCATGGCTTCAGGCCTCCGAGAACCGCTCTTCTGCGAGGCGATACAAGCGCACCCACAATACGCGGTTCATGAGTAAAACATAGATGATCATCACCGCAATGCCAAGTACCAGCTTGGGCTGGTTGCCGTTGGCGGTCTGCACGGCGATGTAGGAACCGAGGCCGCTGGCCAGGATGGTATGCCCGCCCCAACTGACGAATTCGGCGACGATGCTGGCGTTCCAGGCCGCGCCCGCCGCGGTCAAGCCGCCCGTGACGTAGGCCGGGAAGACGGCGGGCAGGTACAGCCGCCGCCAGCGCCGCCAGCCCTTGAGCCCGATGCTGTCGGCCACTTCGCGCAGGTCGCCGGGGATCTGCTGGGCGCCCGCGATCACGTTGAACAGGATGTACCACATCGCCCCCAGGATCATCAGCGGGCTGAGCCAGATCTGCGGGTTCAGGTGCCAGGCGAGGATGGCGATAACGAAGATCGGGAACAGCAGGTTCGCCGGGAACGCGGAAAGGAACAGCACCAGCGGCTGGGCGCGACTCGTGAGCTTCGGGCGCAGCCCGATCTGGATGCCGATGGGCACCCAGACGAGGCTTGCCAGGAAGACCAGCACGACGACTCGCACCAGGGTATAGAAGCCGATCAGGAACACATGCCCGACTTCGGCGACACCCGCCCCGCGCATGATGTAGCGAGCGAGGAAAAAGACCGTCACCACGGAGACTACGCCGAGGCCGATATTCCAGGTGGTTTCGCTGATGCGCGGCTTGATCCGCACAATGCGGGCCCGCTCGCGCTGCGGACGCAGGATGCGCGGTACCCGGCTGCGGCGAAAGCGCAGGAGCCACCGGCGGACAAGATCGGTGACCGCGCCGACGAAGGCGCTGCGGCGCAGCAAATCGAGCATCCACGAGGTCGGCTCGTCGCCCTCGGTGGGATGCATCTTGAACTTCTCGGCCCAAGCCACCAAGGGGCGGAAGGCGAGCTGGTCGTAGAGCATGATCACGATGAACATCGCGAAGATCGCCCAGCCGATGGCGCCGAGGTTGCGGTGCAGGATCGCCACGCTGATGTAGGAACCGATGCCCGGCAACAGTATCTTGTGCCCCGACGCCGTAATCGCCTCCGCGGCCACGACGAAGAACCATCCGCCCGAGACCGACATCATCGTGTTCCACACAAGCTGCGGCATGGCGTGCGGCAACTCCAGGCGGATGAAACGCTGCCAGCGCGAGAGCTGGAACACGGCCGCCGCGCGAGAGAGTTCCTTCGGCAGGGTTTTCAGCGAATAGTAATAGCTGAAGGCCATGTTCCAGACCTGGGAGGTGAAGATGCCGAAGATCGCCGCGAGCTCCGCCCCCAGCATGACATTGTGGAAAATCTTCAAGGCCCACAGGAGAGCCACGGAGAGAAAACCCAGGATGGGCACCGACTGGCCGATATCCATCAACGGGATGAGGATCCTTTCCGCGCGCCGGCTCTTGGCGGCCCAGCTGCCCACGACCAGGGTAAACACTATGGACACCACGATGGCGGCGAGCATGCGCAGCGTCGACTTCAGCGCATAGAGCGGGAGCAGCGCCGGATTGAGCGAAATGCTCGCCGGTCCGCCGATGTGCACGGCCGCCGGCGTCTGGCTGCCCGCCCAGGCCAACAGGAAGAACACGCCGATCACCAGCGGCAGGAGCACTAGATCCCACCGGCTGACCCAGGAGCGGGAAGCGAACGGCCGTTCCGGGAACAGTTCTGGCACGGTTCGACCCTCGCTTGGCTACCTGAGCCCGTCGAAGAAAATGCGCTCCCATGGCGCACGCATCAATCAATTATACGAGTGCAAGCGATTTATTGAACTTTTCAGAAGCAGGCGTGTGCACTCAAAGCTTTCATAACTTGCCCCGTCCACCGGCATAAAATGATCCTACTCGCCCCATGCGAGGCTTGGAACCTCGCTGCACTGCTGTGCTCGGCGGCCCTGAGAGGACTCATCCGATCCGAGAGGGGAGAAAAGAAAACGTTTCGTCCCGAGGCCTGCTCTTAAGGATTCAACAACTCGAACTGCCAGTTACCCGATTCGGGGTCGAGAAAGTAGCGCTCGCGTTCGTTCAACCGCCCTTCACCGGGCGACCAGAATTCGATCAGATCGGGCACCAGGCAATAGCCGCCCCAATGCGGCGGGCGGGGCACCTCTTGCCCTGCATACTGCAATTCCAACTCACACAGGCGCGCTTCCAGCTCGGTGCGAGCAGCCAATGGGCGCGATTGAGCCGAAGCCCAGGCACCCAGTTGGGCACGACGATTGCGTGTAGCGAAATAGGCATCGGATGTGTCCGCATCCAGCCGATGCACCTGTCCCTCCACCGTAACCTGACGCCGCAAAGTGCGCCAGAAAAAACACAACGCCGCCTGCGGGTTAGTCTCCAGATCGTTGCCCTTGCGGCTTTCGTAGTTGGTGTAGAACACAAAACCCGTTTCGTCGGCGCGCTTGAGTAGTACCGTGCGAGCGCGGACCCGACCCTGCGCCGAAACCGTGGCCAAGGTCATCGCATCGCTTTCCCACGGCTCGTCTGCCCGCGCTCGATTCCACAGTTCATGGAAGCGCGCGAGAGCGTCGTGTAGCCCGGTCGAGCCTTGGGTGTCCAGATTCATACAAAACCACGTTGACGTAAATGCGTGAATTATAAGGGAACTTTGCGATTTGTCTTTTTGCCCCGTTGATTTTATTTGTAAAAAGTAACAAAGTGCACCAGCCGGCCCATGCCGGTACTATTCACAAACAAGGGGTTCATTCATGGCAGGACCAACCAAGCTACGCCGCGACGCCGGTGTCATCGGCCTTCTCTACGCCAGCCTCGGCAGCATCATCGGCTCAGGCTGGCTGTTCGGGGCGCTGCACGCGGCGGTGCAGGCCGGACCGCTCTCGGTCTTTTCCTGGATCGTCGGCGCCGTTGCCATCCTGCTCCTCGCCTTCGTGTTCGCGGAACTGTCCACGATGTTTCCCAACTCCGGCGCATTGGTACACATGACGCACGTGAGCCACGGCGACCTGGTCGGGAAAATCTGGAGCTGGATTCTTTTCCTTGCCTTCACCTCGGTCCCGCCGGTAGAAGTAATCGCGGTACTGACCTACGCCAACAGCTACATACCCGGCCTGATCCACGCCGGCACCGGACTGCTGACCGCCTGGGGTTTTGCCGCCGCCATCGTGCTGCTTGCCTTCGTCGTTGCACTCAACTTCCTCGCCGTGCGCTGGGTGATCGCGATAAACAGCGCGGCTACTTGGTGGAAACTGCTGATTCCCATCGCCACCATCGGCGTCCTGCTGGCCTATTCCTTCCACCCCGGCAATATGACCTCCGAGGTGAGCAGCGTGCCCGTTTCGGGCATCTTCACGGCCGTGGCGACGGCGGGCATCGTCTTCAGCTACCTCGGCTTCCAGCAGGCCATTGCGCTCGCCGGCGAAACGCGCAAGCCGGGCCGCAACATTCCGATCGCGCTCGTGGGATCGGTGGTCATTGGTGCGTTGATCTATGTCGGCCTGCAGGTCGCCTTCATCCTCGCACTCAAGCCCGCCGATATGGCAGAAGGCTGGACGCACCTGCACTTCAACGGCATGTTCGGGCCGTTGGCCTCGATCGCGCTCGCCGTCGGCGCCGGTTGGTGGGCTGTGCTGCTCTACATCGATGCCTTCGTGTCGCCTCTCGGCACCGCTTTCATCTACGCCACCGCCAGCCCCCGCATCACCATGGCTGCGGGCGAGATGGGCAACGCCCCCAGGCACGTGATCAAACTCAACCGTCACGGCGTGCCCTGGATCGGACTGATCGTGGCCTACCTGGTCGGCGTAATCTTCTTCTTCCCGTTCCCGTCCTGGCAAAAACTGGTCACCGCAGTCTCGCTCATCACCGTGCTCTCCTACGGCATCGGTCCGGTGATCCTGCTCAGCCTGCGCCGGTCGCTGCCGAACGCGGAGCGCCCCTTCCGCCTGAAAGCCGTGCGCATCATCTCCGCCCTGGCCTTCATCGCGGCCAACTGGATCATCTACTGGACGGGCTACGAGACGGTGATCGTGTTGTTCATCTTCGTCGCCGTCTACGTGGTGGGCTATCTCGCCTGGCACATGGTCAAGTTCCTGATGGGCAAAGGCAGTTCCCTGGCCACACTGGACTGGAAGCACGCCTGGTGGCTCCTGCCCTACTTCGTCGGCATGTGGGCCATCAGCTACCTCGGCCCCACGGGCACCATGGGCGGCATCGGCGTGTACGGTTTCTTCACCGGCATGTGGATCCTCGTCGCGTTCAGCATCGTTATACTGTTGCTGGCCACAGCCGCGGCTCAGGGACCGGAGGCAGCGGAACGCGCCGACGCACTGGTTCGCACGCTGGGTTCACGGGGTGATGAGGAGATCATCGAAGCCGCGGCCGAAACGGCCCCTTGACGGGTCGCTTCTAAGCGTAGCGAACGAAGGCAGGCTGCACGTGCCCGAAACGCAGGAAACACAGTGTACAAGTGGTACATGAGCATTCCGAGCACCGGACACGTGCAGCCTCTGTCGAGCGCAGTAGCTCAGAAGCGACCTGTCACTCCAATACACTCCCTGAGTCCGCTGAATCGGGCCAAGTGCAAAAATCTGTTTAAGAGATGAGTATTGGCGATGTTGTTGGGGTATTGGGGGCGGTTGCGGTGCTGGCGGGGTATTTGTTGCTGCAGTTGGAGCGACTGACCCGGAGCGATTGGTCTTTCCTGCTGCTCAACCTGTTCGGCTCGGCCGGCATCCTGTGCTCGCTCGCCTTCAAGTTCAATCTCTCGGCGGCACTCATCGAGGCCTTCTGGTTTGCAATCAGCCTCTATGGCCTTGCCCGTCTCGCGTTCAAACGGCGCAGGGCGTCATGATCTTCGACGTGTTGGGCGTGCTCGGCGTGCTGATGGTGCTCGGCTGCTTCTTTGCGCTGGTAGCCGAGCGCATGCGCGAGAGCGGCCCCGCCTACCTTGCGCTCAACATCCTAGGCTCGGCACTTATACTGGTTTCTCTCGCGCACCACTTCAACCTCGCCGCCACCATCATGCAGGGTGCCTGGATTGCGATCACCCTCGCCGGCATACTTTTCCGCCAGCGCAAACAGCAACGCGAATAACCGCCGCCTGCAAATGGGTTCACAAAGCCGAGTCGTGGTGTTATAGTTGACTAAGACACACGGGGTTAACCACCATGACCGATACTGAAAACACCGCTGACGCGGGCTCCCAATCTTCGGCCCTTTCCCAGCTCGCCAACCTGTTCGTGGCGCCTTCGCAGGCACTCGACTATGCGGATCATCACCCGAAAATGTGGTGGCTCCCGCTCGGCATCTTGTTGCTCCTCAATGCCGCGATAGGCATTTGGGTGGCACTCACAATAAACTTGGCCGCCATGCACGCCATGATGGTCGCTGCCATCAAAAAAGCCAATCCAGAACACGCTGAACAAGCAATCCGGCTTATTTCCAACCATGGCCGCGGCTATGTGATCCTGGGCGTAGTCATCGGCCTCATCGCGTTGGTGTTTATCGAACTGATCTACGCACTGTACCTGTTTCTCGCCGACAAGATAGTTTCTGCCGACAGCCGCAGCTTCGGACGCTGGTTCTCGTTCACCACCTGGACCTGGCTGCCGATCTCGCTCGCCTATATTGCTGCGATGATTGCCTGGGGCGTATCGAGTCACAGCGGCGCGTTCGCGCAGGGCGACGTCACTAGCCTGAACGCGCTTTTCTTTCACCTCCAACCGCAGGATCGTCTTTTCAAACTCGCCCAATTTTCGATCCTACAGTTCTGGGTGATCGGACTCGTGGTCTATGGCCTCAAACGATGGTGCCGACATGGTACAGGCAAGGCGGTCACCATCGCACTCATACCGTATATAGTCGTGTACGGCCTCATTTTCCTGCTCTGAGGCCAATTCGATGAAACGCAAATGGCTCGTCGCCGCTGGCATCGCCGCGCTTATCGTCATCATTGTGGTACTCGCGGTTTCACATCGTGGGAGCAATGCCCTCAAGGTCACCACCGAGAAAGTCGCTCCACGCTCAGTCAAGAGTTCGGTGCTTGCCTCCGGGCAATTCGCCTACAAGGACCAAGTGGAACTGCGCTCACAGGTCAGTGGCCAGTTGGTGTCGGTGCCAATCCAGGAAGGCGATCAAGTCAAGCAGGGTGAAGTGGTCCTGCAGATCGATCCCAACACCTACCAGGCCAATGTGGATCAGCAAAAAGCGCAGGTGGAGTTGCAGCAAGACGCCATCCAGGAAGCCAAACTGAAACTCGACAACCTGAAAAAACAGTGGGATCGCAATACCAAGCTGTTCAAGCAGGGGCTGATCGACGCCAACAGCTACGACACCCTGACCAACCAGTACCACCTTGCCCAAGTGGCCGTGGCCTCGTCGGAGAAATCGCTTTCGCTGGCCAAGGCACAGCTCAGCTATGCCAAGGAGCAGCTTGCCAAGACCGTGATCCGCTCGCCACTCGACGGCGTCGTGACCGAGCTCGACGTCAAGGTCGGCGAATCGGTCATTCCGGGCACGCCAAACATCCCGGGCTCCACCCTGATGGGCATCGGCGATCCGGCAAACCTGCTCGCCGAAGTCAATGTGGACGAAGCGGATATTGCCCACATCCAGGTCGGTGAGGCGGCGGAAGTCACCTCCACGGCCTACCCCAACATAGCGCTTAAAGGTACGGTGCGCTTTGTCGCCCCGGCGGCCACCACCATGCCGGGCCAACAGGGCCAGGGGTTTCTGGTCAAGATCCGTATCACGCACCCTGAGAAGCTGGACATTCGACCGGGCATGACGTGCCGTGCGGAAATTTACTCCCAGACCACAAAGGATACGCTTGCAGTGCCGGTCGCTGCCATCCTGTTTTCCGACAAGGCCAGCCAGACAAAGTCCCTGTTCAATGCGAACGGGGCCTACGTCTTTGTGGATGATAATGGCAAGGCCAAACGCGTAGACGTCACGCTCGGCATATCGAGCGATACGTGGCAAGTCGTCAAATCCGGGCTGAAAGCCGGGGAGCTAGTCATCTCCGGACCTTACGATGTGCTGCACACGCTCGCCAACGGCAGCGAGATCGAAGCCTCAACGGAGGCTCCGGCACCGGTCCCGCAAAGTGGCTGAGAAGTCGGGTTCGACCGTTCTTAGCCTGCGCGGCATCACCAAGGATTACCGCATGGGCGATACCACCATGCGCGTGTTGCACGGTATCGACTGCGAAGTGGCCAGGGGCGAATACCTCGCCATTATCGGCCCATCGGGATCGGGGAAATCCACGCTGATGAATATAGTCGGCTGTCTGGATCATCCGAGCGGTGGCAGTTATCACTTGAACGGCACCGACGTAGGAAAACTCGCGGACGACGAGCTGGCCCTGATCCGCAACCGGGAAATCGGCTTTATTTTCCAGAGTTTCAACCTGCTCGCCCGCCAGGACGCCCTGCACAATGTGATGCAGCCTCTGGTCTATCGTGGACTGCGCCACAGCGAACGGCGCAAGCGCGCTACGGCTGCACTCTCCAACGTGGGACTCGCCGACCGCCTGCACCACCGGCCCAACCAGCTTTCGGGGGGTCAACGTCAACGCGTCGCCGTCGCCCGTGCGCTGGTCGGAGAGCCGGCCATGATTCTTGCCGACGAACCTACGGGTAATCTCGACTCGCGCACCAGCGAAGAAATCATGCGCCTGTTCGATGAGCTGAACGCGCGTGGCCACACTATCGTCATCGTGACCCACGAGCCCGATATTGCCGAGCATACCCGGCGCATCGTGCGCCTGCGCGACGGCTACGTGGAAAGCGACGCGCCGACCGGCGCCACCGGAGATTACCATGCTCGGCCTGCTTGAAAGCCTGCTCGCGGCGCTCGCCGCCATCCGCGCCCACGCGCTGCGTAGTGTGCTCACCACGCTGGGCATCATCATCGGCGTCGCCGCCGTCATTGCCGTGGTTTCGGTGATCCAGGGCTTCGGTGTTTTCGTGGGCGGACTATTTCAGGGGCTGGGCGCCAACAGCATCATCATCTACCCCAATCAGACTCGCGAGCAATACCTTTCGGGTCAAATCGCACGTCTGAGCGAATCCGATTTGTACACCGTACAGCACGACGTCGCCGGCATCGGCAATATCTCACCTGTCCTTTATGTTTCACGATTCGGGGGCAGCGTGTCATGGCACGGCACCAGCACCAGCAGTGAAATCGTGGGCACGACCAAGAGCTATGCCAAGGCGCGCCAGGCCATCCCCGTCATGGGCCGCTTCATCGTACCGACCGACAACTTGCAGCATCGCCGGGTATGCGTCATCGGCCGCACCGTACTCGATGAATTGGATCTGCCGGCCAATCCGCTCGGAAAATACATCAAGGCCGGAGGCGAATGGTGCCGCGTCGTCGGTGTACTCAAAAAACGTGGGACCGTGTTCGGCAACGACTTCGACAATATCGTCATCATGCCCTACGCCACAGCACGCAGTATCCTCGGCGCTTCTCAACCGCCGAACCTGATGATTCAGCTTACAGTAAACAACATTAAAAAAATGAGCGCAACGGTCGGACGTATCGAACAGGTCATCTCGCGCAACCACCGCCTGCACGGCCAACCCCCACACAACTTCAAGGTTCAAACCGCCAAGCAATCCGCCCAGAGCTTTACATCGATACTGAACACAGTGACGTTTATCATGGGCGGCATTGTGGCGATTTCACTGCTCGTCGGCGGCATCGGCATCGCCAATATCATGCTGGTGTCGGTCACCGAACGCACGCGCGAAATCGGCATATTGAAGGCGCTGGGTGCGCGCCGCAAGGACATCCTGCTGCAGTTCCTGATCGAAGCGGTGGTGCTTTCCTTCCTCGGGGGGATCGTCGGAACCATACTCGGCTGGTTGCTGGGGATGCTTGCGGTCAGTCTGATACCGGGACTTTCCGTAGCGCACGTGCCCGGATGGGCGATAGCGCTGGCATTCGGCGTCGCCGGGGGCACAGGCATTATCTTCGGCATCCTGCCCGCGGCGAAGGCCGCCAACCTGAATCCGATCGATGCCTTGCGCTACGAATAACGACGCCATGCAATGAGAGCCGGACTACCCACTTCGTGCCCCGTACTCGTTGCCCACCGGGGCGACGTCGAGCATTACACGGAAAACACGTTGGCAGCTTTTGCAGGAGCCGCGAAACTCGGCGTCACGCATGTCGAACTGGATGTCCAGGTCACGAGCGATGGCGTACCCGTTGTTCTGCACGACCCGTCTGCAGCACGCACGCACGGCGTGTCCGTCGACGTACGCAAGCACACCGCGGAAACCCTTGCACGCCACGGCCTGTTCGACCCCGACCGCTTTGCCTGCCCGGTCGCGCGCCTCCGGGACTTTGTCGCATGGATGGGTGGCATCCCCGGCATGCACGTCTTCGTCGAAATCAAGAAGGAAAGCATCCGGACCCGGGGGCGCGAACGCGTCCTGAAAGTGGTCGGCGACGCGCTGACCCCCATTGCCGGACGCTATACGCTCATCTCCTATGATGCGCGCATCCTGGCGATGGCTCGCCAGCACGGCCATCCCGTGGGCTACGTGCTGCCCACCATGGGAAATCGCTATCGGATCATCGCCGAGAACCTGGCGCCGGAATTCGTCTTCGCCGACTGCCGGCAGATTCTTCGCGCGGGCGGGATCTGGCCCGGCAACTGGAACTGGGCCAGCTTCGAAATTGAGGACATCGTGACCGTGCAGCGCCTGATCGGTCTCGGCGTGCGCTACATTGAAACCATGAAGCCCGCGGCGCTGATCGACGCGTTCCTCCGCCGACCCGAAACCCTGGTCTCATAAACGCAAGACGCAGGAGGACGCCCGCGCCTTTCTGCTCCGGCATTCCACCTCACGGTCGGAATGCCATCATTCCCCGGCGGGTTTTACGATGATCTCCACGTTCATGCCGTTCTCGTCGTGAGTGGTAATCGGGTAAGCCATGATCAAGCGAAATCCGTAGTGTTGTCTTAGCCGGGTGCGCCGAGCGCACGACTGGCGCGCTCCAGGCACTCGCGGACTTCGCGTCCGATCGTATCCAGTTTCGCGTTGCCCACGATGCCGAGCACGGCCTCGGGATCCATGAACGACACCGTGACGCGTCCGTCTTCCGTTTCCCGCACCACGACGTTGCAGGGCAGCAGCAGGCCGATATCCGGCTCGGCTTCGATCGCCTGTTCGGCAAACCCGGGGTTGCATGCCCCGAGAATGCGATACGGACGATGATTGTGGTTCAGCTTCTTCTTGAGCGTAGCGGCCACGTCGATGTCGGCCAGCACGCCGAAACCTACCTTCTGCAATTCCGAGGTAACACGTTCCACCGCTTCGTCGAAGCCGGAATCGAGCGTCACCGAAAAACCGTATTCAGTCATTTTCTCTCCTCCTGTTGTATTCGACAATGGGATGGCCCCGCCTATCCCGTGACAAACCTCCGCGACGGCTATAACCGCGCGCGGCGCAGGCGCAGGGCGTTGGTGATCACCGATACGGAACTCAGGCTCATCGCGGCGGCGGCGATCATCGGCGACAGCACCCAGCCCGTCAACGGGAAAAGGACACCACCCGCAATCGGTATGCCCAGACCATTGTAGGCGAAGGCGAAGAACAGGTTCTGGCGAATGTTGGTCAGCGTATGGTGCGACAGCCTCCGCGCCTTGGCAACGCCTCGCAGGTCGCCTTTCACCAGCGTGAGGCCCGCACTTTCCATCGCGACGTCGGTTCCGGTGCCCATGGCGATGCCGACGTCGGCGGCGGCCAGCGCCGGTGCATCGTTGACCCCGTCGCCCGCCATCGCCACGACCCGGCCTTCGCGCTGCAAGCGCTTGACCGCCTCGAGCTTGGTCTCGGGCAGCGCCCGGGCCTGCACCTCGTCGATGCCCACGGCACGAGCCACCGCTTGCGCGGCACGCTCCCCGTCGCCGGTCACCATGACCACGCGCACGCCTTCGCGGTGCAGGATCTGCACCGCCTCGCGGCTCGTCTCCTTGACCGGGTCCTTCACGGCGACCAGTCCCACCGCGCGTCCGTCCACGGCCACGTGCATCACCGTCGCCCCTTCCGCTGCAAGCGCCTCGGCTCGCGTGGCGAAGGACGAGACATCGACCTTTGACTCGTCCATGAAGGCCGCGTTACCTGCAAGCACCACGCGCCCGTCCACTCTGCCGCTCACGCCGCGCCCGGTCACGGCCTCGAAGTCGTCCGCATGCGCCGGTTCGATATTTCTTTCCTTCGCTCCGGCAAGAATCGCGGCTGCCAGCGGATGCTCGCTCGCCGCCTCGAGCCCGGCCGCCAGCCGCAGCAGGTCGCCGGATTCAAAACCTTCGGCCACTTCCACCGTCTCCAGACGCGGCTTGCCCTCGGTAATAGTGCCGGTCTTGTCCACCACCAGGGTATCCACCTCGGCCATGCGCTCCAGGGCCGCAGCGTCGCGCACCAGGATGCCGGTGCCTGCACCACGTCCGACGCCCACCATCACCGCCATCGGCGTCGCCAGGCCCAGCGCGCAGGGACAGGCAATGATCAGCACCGAGATACCCGAGAGCAGCGCGAATTCGAGACCCGAAGCACCCGGCCCGGCCACCGTCCACACGACGAAAGCCGCGATGGCGCAGGCCACGACCGTGGGCACGAACAACGCCGCTACCCGGTCTGCAAGCCCCTGGATGGGTGCGCGGCTGCGCTGCGCTGTGGCGACCTGGGCGACGATTCGTGAAAGCAGCGTCTCGTCGCCGACGCGCGTCGCGCGCATCACGAAGCTGCCGTTGCCGTTCACCGTGCCGCCGGTCACCATCTCGCCTACGGTCTTCTCGACCGGCACCGGCTCGCCCGTGATCATGGACTCATCCACGCTGGAGCGGCCCTCGAGTACCTCGCCGTCGACAGGCACCTTTTCTCCGGGCCTCACGCGCAGCCGATCGCCGCTCTGCACCCGGCCCAGATCGATTTCCTCATCCGTATCATCCCCACGGACGCGCCGTGCGCGCGGCGGCGCCAGGTTGAGCAGTGCATGAATCGCGCCCGAGGTTCGCTCGCGGGCACGTTGCTCGAGTACCTGGCCGACGAGTACGAGCGTGATGATGACCGCCGTGGAATCGAAGTAAAGCGGAACCTCCCCGCCATGCCCCAGGAACGCCGCTGGCAGGAATCCCGGGAATACGAGTGCGACGATGCTGAACAGGTAGGCCACGCCGGTGCCGAGCCCGATCAGCGTCCACATGTTGAAATTGAATCCCTTGAGCGAACGCCAGCCGCGCTGGAAAAAGACCGAACCACCGTAAATGGCCACAGGCGTGGCCAGCACGAGCTGCACCCAGCCGTACGCCGGCCCCAGCCAGCCGCGGAAATCGAGTCCCGGCAGGTAGTCGCCCATCGTGAGCAGCAATAAGACGGCTGCGAGCGGCGTACTCACCCACAGGCGGCGCGTCATCGCGACGAGTTCGGGATTGGGGCCGGACTGCGGCGTCGCGGTCCGCGGCTCGAGCGCCATGCCGCACTTGGGGCAATCCCCGGGATGATCCTGCACGATCTCCGGGTGCATGGGACAGGTGTACTCGACGTTACGCTTCGGCACCGCCGGCTCCAGCGCCATGCCGCACTGCGGGCAATCGCCCGGCCCTCCCTGCTTCACGTCGGGATGCATCGGACAGGTATAGGTTCCGCCCTCGGCGGGTTTCGCGGCGGGCTTTTCGCCGAAGTAACGTCCCGGATCAGCCTCGAACTTGCTCCTGCAGCCGCCGCAGCAGAAATAGTAGGTTTTGCCGCCGTGCTCCGATCGATGCTCCGTGGTTTCCGGATTCACGGTCATGCCGCAGACCGGATCCCTCTCGGTCGCTCGTGTCTTGTCTTGCGTACCTGCGTCCATTCTTACCTCACATGCCGTGCTTTATGCCGACCTTCACCAGCCACCAGTTCGCGGGATAGGTCGTGGCGAAGCCGATGACCATGCCCACCTGCATCATGAACCAGAACAGTGCCGTGTCCGCTCCCAGGCCGGGAAACCACACGAGACGCACCAGCGCCATCCAGCCGAAAAGGCCGATCTCGAAAGCGATCAGCGACAGCGTGTCGGCCTTGACGGCCGACCACAGCGCCTTCAGACGCGAGGGTTCGCCCATCGCCCGGATCGGCAGGTACTGGAAAAGAATGCCCAGCACGTACGCCGCGCTGAAATCGAGAATGAAGGAAGTGCCGAGCGCAAACGGCACGAGCACGATGCCGAATGAGGCAATCAGCACATCGGCGATGATGTCGCCCAACGTGCAACCTGCGCCGCAGTGGCTCGCCGAAATGAACACGCTTTGCCAGTAGGACGTGCGCGACGGCGCCTCGTCGCCGCCGCCGGACCCGCGGCCGAAACGGCCGTAGAAAAACAGCACAGCCGGTCCGAAATACAGGGCCGTGACCGGCCATACCGCTTCCATTATCCGCATCGGCTGGCGTCGTCCCCGTGCGATATCGATCCCGATCGCGGCCGCCGTAGCGACCGCCAGCACGAGCCAAGTCCAGGCCAGACTATCGAGCCAGACGGGGATTGCATTCATGGCATATTTCCCTCGTGTCCTTCTACGTAAAACGCTTTGAGCGCCGAGTGAATCATGTCCATGCTCGGCGCGCTTGCCAGTCCGTCCCGGCCCGCATAAAGGCGGCAGCAGGCCGCATCCGAAGCGGCCGGCGCCACATCGCGACCGTCCACGAGAACTGTCGGCGAGCCGCAGGCCCGCAATGCCTCGGGCGTGGCGGAATCGTCACGATTCCATTCGCGCCATTCGAGCGTCATCCCCGCTGCGGCAAGCGCGTCCCGAATCGCTTCGCGGGCGGCCTCCACGTGCGGGCATTCGGTGAAATAGACCAACTCGACCCGGGTCGCGCTCATGCCGGCTCCGCATTCAGCAAGGCAGCGAGTATCGGGCAGTTATCGGCCGACCCCTTCCCGTCGCATTGGGCAGACAGCGCCTCCAACCCGTCGCGCATGCATTCGAGATCGTGAATGCGGGTCTCGACTTCCCGGATGCGTTTTTCGGCAATCGACTTGACCTCGTCGGCTCCGGCATCTGCGCGGTGATGCAGGGAAAGCAGTTCGCGGATCTCCTCCAGCGAGAACCCCAACACCTGTGCGCGCCGGATGAATACCAGGCGGCGTTCAGCCTCCGGGCCGTAGAGACGGTAGTTGGATTCGGTGCGGCGGTCCGGTCGGATCAAGCCCAGATGCTCGTAGTAGCGCAAGGTCTCCGCACCCACGCCCGCGTTGCGTGCAAGTCGGCCAATCGTCATCTGGCGCATTGCCTGTTTACCCATGGTGGCCCAACCAGAAACAATAAAGTTTATAGTTTACTTTATACTTTTTACGCAAACCTATCGATATCGACGGACCCGAATGCCGGCATACCGGCACCTGCCATTCCAAACGCGTAACCTATTCCCTGGAAACCGTTCGAGTACAGGGGGCATGAATCACACCTCCGGACGCAACAACTTCGATTACGTGATCTTAGGCGCCGGATCGGCAGGTTGCCTGCTGGCGGAACGGCTGTCACGGAATCCTGCCCACCGCGTCGCGTTGATCGAGGCCGGTCCCGAATACGACGCCTGGCCGCTGCGCGTCCCCGCCGCCTTGCCTCTGTTGCTCCGCTCGCGGCGCTACAACTGGGCGTTCGACACCGTGCCCCAGCTCGAACTCGTCAATCGCCGCCTGTACTGGCCCCGCGGCAAGGTACTCGGCGGCAGTTCCTCGATCAATGCCATGTGCGCCGTGCGCGGACCCGCGCACGACTTCGACCTGTGGTCGGAGTATGGCGGTACCCCCTGGAGCTGGGCCGAGCTCGAACCCTTGCTGGGGGACATCACTACCGCGGAACCAGACAGTCATCCGAACCGGCTCGCAATCAGCCCACTACGCTACCGCCACCCCATCTCGGAAGCTTTTGTTGCAGCCGCACACGAGGCGGGCCACCCTGCTCTCCCCGATTTCAACGTGGACATCCCCGACGGCGTCGGTTTCTACCCCGTATTCCAGCGCGAAGGCGAACGCTGGGAAAATGCCCGAGCCTTTCTCGAGCCGGCACGCGACCGCAATAATCTCGCGGTACTGACCGAAGCCCGCGTGCTCAAGGTAGAGATTGACTCCGGGTCGCGGGCTACCGGGGTCCTGGTGCAGCGCAGCGACGATTCCCGGCACACCGTTTCAGCGCGGAACGAGGTGATTCTCTGTTGCGGTACGATCGGCACCCCGCACCTGCTTATGCTCTCCGGGATCGGTCCACCCGAAGAAATTCAGCGCTTCGGCATCGAAGTCCGACATGCCCTGCCCGGTGTCGGACGTAACCTGCAGGATCATCTCGACCTCACCCTGGTGAGCTACGCGAAGGGCGGTGGCATCTCGGCACGCCCGCAGGACCTGCCGGGCAAGCTCCGCGCCTTTTTCGACTACCGGCTCAGCCGGACGGGTCCGTTCACCAGCAATCTCGCCGAGGCTGGCGGATTCATCCGCAGCGACCCCGCTCTTGCCCGCCCCGATCTCCAACTCCACTTCCTGCCGGCGGTCCAGCAGGACCACGGTCGCAAACTGGTCCGCACGACGTTCTTCGCGGGCTGTGCGCTGCACGTCTGTGGCCTCTATCCCGCCAGCCGCGGCCGCCTCGGCCTGGCCAGTCCGGATCCGATGGTCGATCCGCTGATCGACCCACGCTATCTTTCGGCCGAATCCGATCTGCGAACGCTGGTAAGCGGAGTGCGCCGGGCGCTCGACATCCTGCGCCAGCCCGCCTTCACGCCGTGGCGGCTGCGACCTTTCATTCCCCGCAACCCACCCATCGAAGACGTCGAACTGGAAACGCTCGTGCGCCAACGCGCCGAAACGATCTACCACCCGGTCGGCACCTGCCGCTTCGGTACCGACGGGCAGGCCGTAGTCGATCCCGAACTGCGAGTGCATGGCGTCCGTAACCTGCGTGTCGCCGATGCCTCGGTGATGCCGACTCTTATCGGCGCCAACACCAACATCGCCGCAACCCTGATCGCTGAAAACGCCGCCCGACTGCTTCTTGCAGACTCCTAGGACCCTACTCGCCCGCCGTACCGATCATGCCCCGGTAGGATTCCGCGATTTGCTCGTCGGGCAGCTTGTTCGTCAAAGCCAGGCGCAGCGTGAGCAGCGACAGCACCACTACCGCGCCCATGCCCTCGTAGATGTTGCACAGCCCAGTCCCTCCCATCGACGTCGGACTCGCATAACAAATCAGCCACATGCCCAGAAAGTACGGGAGCAACCACCAGGCCGGGCGCCACGTGGCAAGATCCCCGATACCACCTCGGCGCCGCAGCAGCCGGTAACCGGCATAGCAGACGAAGGCGCCGACAATGAGCGTGAGCAGGAAACTCAACGCCGCATAACCCGCCCAGAACATGACGAAGTTGGAGGCGATGAAGGCCAGTGACGCCATGAGCCGCGGCGCCGGCAGACGGAAGGAGCGCCGTGCGAGCTCCGGCTGCGCCCTGCGCATCGCGAGCAGCACCACCGGTCCAATACCGTAGGACAGCACGGTAGCGGAAGATGCGTAGGTCACCAGCTTCTGCCAGGACGGGAAAGGCAGCAGGAACAGGATTCCGACCGCGAACGTGGCGAGCACGCCGGTCCACGGCACGCCATGGTGGTTCACGCGGGCGAAAAAACGCGGCCACAAGCCCTCCTCACTCATCGCATGAAGAATCCGCGGCGTCGTCGTCACCCACATGTAGCCGCATAGGGCCGGCGAGACGATGGCGTCCGCGTACAGCACTGTCGCCCAGAACGAGGCACCGATGACGAGCGCCAACCCCGCGAACGGACCCGCGACACCGCCGAAGGACAGGGTCCCCCACCCGGTGTCGGCGAGCTGTCCGGGCGGGACGGCCGTCACGAACGCGTACTGGAGCAGGATGAAAATGACGGCGCCGATCGCGATGGTGCCGAGCACCGCGATCGGCAACGCTCGGGCGGGATTTTTCGCCTCCCCCGCGAGATCGATGGCCTGGCGGAACCCGAACAGCGAGAAGAACACGCCCGCTGTCGATACCGAGGCAAACATGCTGGCCCACGGGTGCGGGGTATCCGCGGCGACGCCGAGATTTGAGGCGTGGTGCGAGAACACCAGCAGGATCACGATCGTGCCGATCGGCGTGCAGACCTTGAACCAGGTCGCGATGCTGTTGAACAACAGCACCAGGCGCAGGACCATGAAGTTGAGCGCGGTCATCCCCGCCAGGACCAATGTCGACGCCCAGACACCGATCGGCGTGAGTAGCAGCGTCTGCGGATCAACCAATCCGTGGATGTAGCTGTCGGCGTAGGTCACGACAGCCATCGCCTCCACCGGCGCGATCGAGACATAGGCCAGGAACAGAATCCAGCTCCACACCCGCCCGACCAGCGGCCCATGGCTGACGAGGCTCATGTGGACGAGGCCGCCACTTTTCGGGAACATCGGTGCGAGTTCGGCATAGACCAATGCCAGCAAAGCGATTACGACCGTGGCCGTAATCCAGGCACCGATGCTGAGCGGCCCGGCACTGCGCGCCGCCGCCAGCGGGGCGAAAAGCCAGCCGGAGCCGATCATGGTCGTGACGCCCGCAAGGAGCAGGCCGACCAGTCCCGCCTCCCTGCGCAGCCTACCGGTTGCCATCGGTCCAGCTCACTGGCAACGGTTTACGCGACACAGCGATGGCGGTAAAGCTGCTCGTAATGTGGCCAACAGGCATCGGCAAGACGCCGCAGCTCGTCGGGCAACGTCACGTTGCGCTCGCGGTACGGCGCAAAGCCGGTCGAGGCCCGCACGGCGTCGTACCAGTGCTCCGCCCAGACGCCGTCGCTTGCACGTGAGCCGGGCGGCCAGTGCAGCATGCGCTCGCTGAAGGACACGCCCACGGCCTGGCACAGGTTCCGCAGCATCTTTTCAGGATCTTCGAGCACTTCGCGGGCATCGAGCACGGGTGGAGCCTCGCCCGCCTTCCCGGCCACTGTGTCGAACAGGCGCGCCTGCATCTCGAAACCGAGTTCCCACAGGGCCGGCTCCTCGCGACAGCGTGCGAATGACGCCACCACCTCGCCGGGATCGCGGATCAGGAAGACGTTGGTCAGACCGCCCAGCCAGTCCAACTCCATGTCCGGCGTGACGTGCTGAGCCATGTGTTTCTGATACCACACAGCCTTGCCGTCCGGCACGGTCCTGCACAATGACTGCGCCACGCGCCGCCAATCATTCTCCTGGGAGGCGATTACAGCCTCGCGCATCGCATGGGGCGCTCCGGTGGCCAGAAGGTAATGCGCATACAGCGGCTCGTCCGTGACCGCAGTGTCCCCGCGATTCTCCCAGGCGCGCATCATCGCCGTGGAGATGTTGCGCGGCCCCGACCACATCGCGATCCGTATCGGCTCGGACAGGCTTTCCCCACTCAAACGCGAACCCCGTTTTCGGATTCCATGACCAGCAGTTCACGGTAATGACGCTGCAGGCGCTCGGCCATGGGTCCGCGCGTGCCCGCGCCAAGCGTGCGCCCGTCCACCTCGCGTACGGGCACAACGCCGGCGAAGGTGCCGGTGACGAACGCTTCGTCCGCACCGTAGACGTCGGTCAGGCTGAAGTCCTTCTCGAACACGGGAATGCCCTGCTCCCGGCACACCCGGATGACGTTCGCACGGGTAATGCCGCCGAGACAGTACTTGCCCGTCGAGGTCCAGACCTCACCCCGGCGCACAATGAAGAAATGCGTGGAATTGCAGGTCGCGACGAAACCGTGCGGGTCGAGCATCAGGCCCTCGTCGTAGCCGGCTTTCGTCGCCTGGATGCAGGCGAGGATGCAGTTGAGCTTGGAATGGCTGTTGAGCTTCGGGTCCTGCACATCTGGCGCGCCGCGGCGCACGTACACGGTGTACAGGCGGATGCCTGTCTCCAGCGTTTCCGGCAGGGGCGTCTTGTACTCGGGGGCGATCACGATCGTCGGCGGGCTGACGATGACCCGGGGATCCTGGTAGGGCGTGGCCCGCACCCCGCGCGTGACCATCAGTCGGATATGCACCCCGTCGTGCATGCCGTTTTCGCGCAGCGTTTCCACGATGCGCGCCGTCAGTTCGCCACGCCCGAGCCCTATATCGAAATCGAGCGCCTTGGCACCCTCGTACAACCGGTCGAGGTGCTGATCCAGGAACGGCAGGCCGCCCTCGTGCAGGCGCAGGCCCTCCCATACGCCGTCGCCCAGCATGAACCCGCTGTCGAAGACCGAGACCTTAGCCTCACCACGCGGATACAGGGTGCCGTCGATATTGATCCTGATATCCACATTGCGCGGATCATTGACGTAATCGTGGCTGCCTTTTGCCATATCCACGCTTTCCCAAACGGATATAAGGCTGGAATACTAGCATTCCCTTCAATCGGGACACGAATACGTTAGAACGTATTACGCCTTTGCAAACGGCCAGCGATTACTCAGCCGCCATCGGATTCAATTCGTCCCGCCGAATACGATGGCGGCTCCTCTGGCTGCGCTGCACCCCATGTAGTGCTCGGGGTGTTTTTCATCGCGAATACCAGATCCGTAACACCGTTTTTCTTCTGTCCGCTTAGGACGTGCGTTCCCGTCAGCAACGAGGCTGGTAGCCAATCCTTCCCCCATCGCCTGCCATTGACCATCAGTCCTGTTACATAGGTGTGAGTCGACGCGCCCGGAGCGGAAATCGTCACCCGATGTCCATTACCCAAATACAAGGTCGCGTGCGCGAACACCGGCGCACCGAGCACCAGCACCGGAGCACCGGGCGTCTCCGGATACATTCCCAGGTAGGACCACACGAGCCACGAACTCATAGCCCCCAGATCGTCGTTGCCAGGCTCGCCTCCGGGCGTATCCGAATACACGTCCGAAATCAGTCGATGGACAATGGCCTGCGTCTTGAACGGCGCTCCAGCGTAGTCGTACATCCAAGGCATCGTCAAGGCCGGCTCGTTGCCCGCCCAGTAGTAGGGTTTGTTGGGACCGACATTAAGATGCGTAAATAATGTGTCGAGCCGGCTCACCGCGATTTGATCGCCTCCCATCGCCCGAAAAAGAGATTTCGGATCCTGGGGCACCATCCACGTGTACTGGATGGTGTTTCCCTCCTCGAACCCCCGCTGCCCGTAGGAATTGGGTCTTATACTGAATCCCGCGTCCGCGGTGAATGAGCCATCCACGGCGCGGGGTTCTGCGTAGCCCGAATAGCCCCGGAATTTCGCTTTGCTGTCAAAAACATTCTTCCAGTCGCCGGATCTTGCAAGGAACTTCCGGTACGTGGCTGTATCGCCCAAGGACTTTGCAAATCGCGCAATGGCAAAATCGGCGATTGCGTACTCGAGCGTCTCGGAGGCATTGCCCGGTACATAGCCGAGCCTCTCGTAGGCGTGCAGATGCGGACGTTCGACGTAGCCTCCGGACCAGGTGGACGGCTGGGATGTATGGGTGGCACCCTTGACCATGGCCGCCAAGGCGGCCTTTGTATCGAAGTCCCGTGCGCCAAAGGCGTACGCCTCGGCAATCACGGGATCGGCGGCATCGCCGTTCATCACGCCCGTGTAATCATTGTCGTAGCCCCATTTCGGCAGCCATCCGCCTTGCGTCTGATCGTTCAACAGCGAGCGGACCATATCGTTCACCCGATGCGGAACCAGCAGCGCAAGCAGAGGGATTTCCGAGCGGTAGATGTCCCAACCGGAGAAATTGGCATACTGATTCGCCTGGCTCCGGTTCAGGTGATGCACCTTGCGATCGAAGCCCATGTAAGCACCGTTAACGTCGGAAAAAATATTTGGATGCAGCAAAGCATGGTACAGCGCACTGTAGAACTGCACCTTCCCATCATGCGTGCCGCCCTGCACCGCAATCTTGGAGAGCAAGCCGTTCCAATCCTTGCGCGCTTTCGTGGCGACGATCTGCTCGTTCCAGCTCGGGTTCTCCGCTTTGAGATTCAGCCTTGCATCCGCCGTGCTGACATACGAAATGGCCACCTTGAGCTTGACGGTCCGCTGTCGGGCGGCGTCAAAAGTTACCCAGGCCCCGGTTGCGGACCCCGCGCTTCCCTCCGAACCTTGCTTGAGATTCTTCCCTTGCCAGGTTCCATGGGCGCGGAACGGCCGGTTAAAAACGGCTACAAAATACAGAGTGGCACCGCTCGCCGAGCCACAGAAATGTCCGGACGTCTCGGTGCCCGCAAGCTCACGGTCACCGACAATGCGCACCGCGGAAGCCGAACTGCCAGTCTGTGCATCGGACACCTTGAACAGGAAGTTGGCCTGGGGCGTTGCGGGAAATTTGAAGACGCCTATTCCGGTCCGTGCGGTCGCCGTCAGCGCCACATTGATCGCCGACAGCGTTCCCGGCGCTAGAGTCACCTCGTAGCTGCCCGGGCCGGCACTTTCATGGGCATGATCGAATGGCTCGGAGATACTTTCGGGATGCGTGCCGATGGTCCCCGTCGTTGGCAGAATCGGCACCTCTCCGCCCGCGGAACAGCCAGGACCCGACAGATGGGTGAGACTGAACCCCAGAATCGACGAGTCCTTGTAGGAATAATCTCCACCTTCCGGCCGAGACAGAGTAGTCGGACTCCAGCTCAGCATCCCAAAGGGGATCACCGCGCCCGGAAATGTATCCACATCGCCCGTGATTTTGCCGCCGTTGCCGGTTCCGATAAACGGATTCACCAGCGCAACGGGGTCGGCATCAGCAGCGCCGATAGAGGCGGCGGTAGGCGGAACAGCTCGGGCAATGGCATAAGGCGCCAGCGCCAAAATAACCATTGCCAAGATGCTTGTGCCGGTCAAGCGGGGGGCATTGCTTCTACCGGAAGCGGATACCGAATCATTCATGCGTCTCTCCTTGAAAACACAGTTGCCAATACCCGTCACGAGTACGCGCGTCCAGCCGATTATGCAAGGACCCGCATTGCAAAGGTAACCCACCGCCAGCACCCTTGTAAGCCTTTTATTATAGGTAACCTTTTCATACGATGCAGCTTTTCCCAACTGCAGACTTTCAGGAGTGCTTTGCGAAAACAAAGTCACATCCTTCAAAAGGATGTTGTATCACAAGACGAAGCGCCTCAGTGGTATGTGTTTCAAACCCCCATGGAATACACATCGATTAACGATCTGCATGCTCGGTTTCTGCTTGTTTGATCGATCTGGCTAACTCCTAGACAGGCGGAGCATCGGATAGGGCCTGCAAATGTCTGCTTTGCCATGCGCTGACTGGCAAGTTACGACAAGTCACTGACTTGGGACCATGGCAAGGAGATGCACCAACATCAGCGCTTCACTTTAGCCACCGACATCCAAGTCTACTTCTGCGATCCGCAGAACCCGTGGCAGCGTGGGAGCAACGAGAATACGAACGGTCTGCTTCGACAGTACTTCCCCAAGGGCACCGATTTATCCATTTACTCGCAAGCCCAACTCAATGCGGTCGCTCGACAGCTGAATGAACGACCGAGGAAAACGCTAAACTACCAAACGCCTGCCGAGCGCTTCGCCTAATGTGTTGCGTCGATCCATTGAATCCGCAACCCATTACTGCCATACGGAATCCGTCTTTTCAGACGTTCCCAACTACTTAAGCATTAAAGCTTTGTAATGTTTCCGTCATTAGCAGTTTCAGGTGCATAATCTGCTTGCGCCTCAAGGAAGCTTGATGAGTACGTGCAATGAGAAGACGGCGTGAGGCAATTCGGGATTGCGTACCACCAATTTCCTCTGCTTGACCGCACTCCTTGGAAATGCCATTGTCAAATACAGGCGGACCGATTCCATATATAGCGCCTAGACGACCATCTGTGGGCCCAAGAGCCGGCTTGCCTTGATCGGAGAAGAGTTTTCATGCCAGAGCATTTGCTTCAATTTGGTTTCGCAAATACAAACACTGTTACGTTTGCCGTTATTCGGAAGATGTGACTGAAGGTGCGAATGTCAAGGCAACTGTTATGCTGTTTCCTGCTGTTGGCGGCCTGGCCAGTCGTTCCCGCGTTTGCAGCTCCTGGACTTCCCGTAACAGTGGTAAATCCTTTCCGAAGTCACTGGAAAGTCACTACTGAATACCTGGCGAAAGTGAGTAGCTTTGGTCGCCTTCCGGTCACGGCGCCGACAAGCGGATGGCTACGCGGACCACGCCTGAAGCAGGGAGCACGTGTGAAGGTAGGGATGATTTTGGGCACCATCAAACCACTAGGGTTCGATGCCCAGTTGCGTGCTGCAAAATCCGCGCTCAGGCTCGCTAGCATTCAACTGCGCCAAGCTCACCATCTGTACAAAAAACATGATAATGCAGTTATCGTGTTGGACGAGGCACAGAATAACTACCATGAGGCCAAATCCAGAGTACAGGCTCTGAAAATGAAGCAGGCGGCATCTCGCCTCAGAGTGCCCGCCGATGGAACGCTCTATTACCGCCTCCCGTCCGGCGCCTTTGTGAATGACGCCAATGTTACGCCGATAGTCGCCTATGTAGACGTTTCTCACCCGCTCTGGATCAGCGTGAATGTTCCGCCCTCGCAGGTGCGAGAACTGAAACCGGGCAAAAAAGTCGCATTGCGCCGTGGCGACTGGAGTCGTGAGGGCAAGGTTTCATCCATTGGTGACAGCGCATTGCTTTCCGGCCTAGTACAGGTCATTGTCCAACCACCCATCACGTCACCTCTACGCGCTGGCGAATGGATTCACGTTGCATTACCAGGAAAGCCGGGAAAAGGCTGGCGTCTTCCTCGTGCTGCCTTGATCATGCAGGGTAACCACAGTTTTGTATACGTACTGCGGCACGGACGTGCACGGGAGGCAAGTGTGCATCTACAGTACGCTGCAGGTTCCTGGGTATGGGTGTCCGGAGCACTTGACGCTGCATCTCAAGTGATCGTGAAGGGCGCCGACCGGGTCTCCAACGGAATCCGGGTTCACCTCATGCAGGCAACGAACTCATCCCGGGCATGAAACGTTATCTTGAAGCGCTGTGGACTAACCGTGCTTCCCTGACACTGTTGGTCATAGCCCTTCTGGCCGCTGGTTGGCTGGCGGAAAAGTCCTTGCCGGAAAGCACCTTCCCAGACGTCGACTTTCCAAGGGTCGCGGTCGTGGTCAGTGCGGGCAACCTTCCCGTGCGGTACATGTTGCTTGCCGTTACCCATCCTCTGGAAACATTGGCCAAAAGCGTAGCTGGAGTTCGCACTGTTCGTTCACAAACAGGTATCGGTCTGTCCAAGCTTCATATTTATTTTGATCCTGATGTAAATCCACAACTTGCGTACTTGATGGTGCAAGCACGCTTGGCGCATATAAAGCTGCCTCCGGGAGCAAAGGTGGCAGTCAACCTGATGACCCCTCACATCAAACCCTTTGCCCAATATGCGCTTGTTTCAAACACGGTAGGCAGTGCAGAGATGCGGCCGTTTTTCTCTTTTCAGGTGCGGCCCAGCCTCCTGTCAGTCCACGGCGTCTATCAGGTAAAGGGCGTTGGACGTGGTTGGCCCGAAGTTCTGATACATCTGGATCGACGCAAGCTCGCTGAGCATAATCTTGGCTCCGGGGAAGTCGTGAGGGCACTCGACTCATACCAGGGCCCCTTCTACTCGGGATTAATCAATGCTTACCATCAGCGATTTCTTCTTGTCACCCGGCCCCGTCCCACCGAAGTTGCGAATCTGAAAAATTTGCAGATAAACCTGCCAGGGGCTTCCGGAACGGCTTCACATCCACTTCCTCTGTCTGCACTCGGATCAATGAAGATAGGCCCTCCGCCGCGCATTCTGGGCGCAGCGGTCAGCGGTTGGCGGCATGCATTACTGATCGACATTTCGGCCCAAGCCAATACCAATGTGCCTTCTGTAGCTTCCAAAGTTCAGCAACAAATCAGATCGCTTGAAGAGCATCTCCCCACCGGAGTGCATCTGATTAAGGTCTACGATTTCAGCGACTTGATTCACTCCAGTCTCAATGATGTCTGGGTCGCTCTGGCCTTGGGCGCCGCGTTGGCCTGGCTGGTAGTGTGGCTTTTCATTGGCCGGCTCAATGCCGCACTCGCCACCCTGGTTGTAGTGCCTATCTCCCTTGCAATAACGTTTCTTTTGCTGAAGATCCTGGGCTTCGGCCTGAATATCATGACCCTGGGCGGCATTACTGCAGCTATCGGTGCATTGGTAGATCACGCTATCGTGGTCATGGAGCAAGGCCTTCGTTCAGCGCGGTCTCCAAACGGGGCTTCCCCGCCCCACATGCTGTCTCTTGCCGCCTCAGGGCGCATTCTGTCGCCAATGACTTTCGCGACACTGACTTCTTGTATCGTGTTCCTGCCCTTGGTATTCCTCTCTGGCACACTGGGATTGCTGTTTCGTCACATGGCTCTTGCCATCGTCATTTCCCTAGTCGTCTCTCAGCTTGTCGCGCTCAGCGTGACCCCGATATTATCGGCATTGATCGCGGGACAACATCCCAAGCAGCGCTCTGACCAACGATGGGCCCGACGGTTGCGGGTGATGTATTCCAAGTTCTTGCGCCAAGGCTTGCGCAGGCCTTGGTTGGCTGTAGCGATTGGAGTACTACTGGCGGCTATCGGTCTGGCGAGCGGACTGACTATGCGTACAGCGTTTCTACCCGCTTGGGATCAGGGAGCAATCGCGGTGCCTTTCAAGATGCCGGTAGGCACTCCCGTCACAAAAACGCTGAAGGTGGCGCGGCGCCTGGCCGCGATCGCCGGCCACGATCCGGCTGTTGCGCGCGTCTCCGCCGTAGTAGGCAGAAGCCTTGAAAACCCCAGGGCGACCTCTAATAAGGGCGATCTGGTGGTCATTTTGCGCGCACACCGCCAGACAAACGCAGAGGAGGTGATAGAACGGCTGCGGCATGCGTTGCGCAACGCCCAACCCAATCTGATAGAACTCAAACTGCACCAAATCCAATCCAATCGACTGGGAAACCTCTCGGGCGCGAATGCGCCATTGGAAGTCATGCTCTTTGGTCAGCATGATTCTGTATTGCGCAAGGCCGGGGCATCACTGGCAAAGAAAATACACCGTGACGGCAATTTCGTGGGCGTCACCTTCAAAAGCCCCTCCGCTGGCCCCGAATTGCAGGTGCTGCCCAAGAGTGGCCAGCTTGAGGGTCTAACACCGAAGAGGATTGCACAGCAGATCCTCGCCGGGAACCGCGGCCGTGAGGCCGGATTTTTACTCCGAGGAGAACAAATTCTCCCAATCCGGGTACGAGTCGACTCTCCACCGTCCGGGCCACGGACAGTCAAAGATTACCCAGTTCGTCTCGCGAACGGTCAATGGGTGCCCTTGAAAAAGCTTGCTCACATCAAATTAGTCGGTGCGGTTCCTTACGTGACCCATGATAATTTGGTTCCCTATGCTTATATCCAGGCAACGCCACGGCACGGTATCGGGTTGTCCAAGGGCGCTGACAGGCTCAAGCGCCTGATTAGGCATATCAATCTACCCCAGGGGGTGAGCGTTGTAGTCGGAGGCTACTACCGGGAACAATCACAGGGTTTCCGCCAGATGACTGCCATCCTTGCGGGGGCACTTTTGATTCTCCTGGTACTGCTCGGATTTCAGTTTGGAGGACAACGCGGCGCAATAGCCGCACTGGTCTCTGTAGCCCTGGCCGGTAGCGGCTCGTTTCTCGCACTGCGCATCTTCGGCATTGCTCTCGACAGCAGCGCGTTTCTCGGCGTGCTGTTGGTGTTTGCGATTGCTGTCAATAATGTAATATTGATTTTTACTCTTGCCCGCCAAAGAGCATCAGGCACACCCGACTCAAGCCATGTCGAACGGGCGGCAAGACATCGACTCCGCCCCATTGTCATGACTATGCTGGCTGACGTACTAGGTTTTTTGCCGCTTGCAATCGGTATTGGGCGCGGCACCGCACTTCTGCAACCGCTAGCCATCGCAGCCATGGGCGGACTCGTTGTCGCTCTCGCCAGTTCATTGTGGATGGCACCCGTGCTGTACGCAGGGCTTAGCCGAAATTTAACCCTTCATAGTTCATAAACATCTGCGATAGTGACGCCGGTCGCATGAAAGACAAACGACTCGTTAAAAGTTTTCCGGGTTCGAAGCCTGCATGGGTTTCGCAAAATAAAATTTCTGCATATAGCGGCAACCCAAGCGACGTAGTTGCTTCCTCTGTTCGGCCGCCTCTATGCCTCCGGCAATGGTGTCCGGATTCAAGACGTTTCCAAAAACCCAATAGGTATAATGCAATCCTTTTAAGTCATTGAATCCGCCAAGATCTGCAAAATGGAACAGCGTCGATTATATGAAAAAAAGAAAATGTTTTTCTGGCCATTATCCTGATCCCACACACTTGGAGATGTCATGATGCGACGACTTTTTCTCACCCTGTGCGCATGCGTTGCCATTGCGCCAGCAATCAAGGCGGCGCAGCATGCGGCACCGACTTCCATAAGCGATGGCCCGATCAAGGTGCTGATCCGCTACCCCACAATGCACGGCAATACCGTGGTCTTCGAGGCCGGTGGCAATCTGTGGAAAACGACACTGAGTGGTGGTGTTGCCACTCAGCTGACCTCCGACAGTGGCTTCGATATGGCGCCGCATTTTTCACCCAATGGAAAATGGGTTGCCTTTACCGGCTGGTACGAGGGCAACACAGACGTCTATGTGATCCCTGCAGCAGGCGGTCCGGTCAAGCGCTTGACCTATCACTCGATCAACGAAAAGATCGGTCATGACAAACTACGCCCGATTCAAGACAATATCGTGTTGGGCTGGACGCAAGATAGCAATAACGTCGTCTTTCTGTCACGCCGCAGCAGCTTTAATCCGCAGGTGATGCATGCCTTCACTGTGCCGGTTAGCGGCGGCCTGCCCAAGCAGTTGCCGCTGCCCTGGACCGGCCCCCTGTCGTTCAATGCCAGAGGCACCGAAGTGGCCTACAACAAGCTGACCCGGGTGTATCGGTTGTACCACCGCAAGCACTACTTCGGTGGTCAGGCGCAGGACATCTGGACCTATGATTTCAAGACCGGCAAGAGTCACCAGATCACACACTGGAAAGGCGCCGACGTGTGGCCGATGTGGCACGATAACACCATCTATTTCACCTCCGATCGCGGCCCCCATGGGGTGCAGAATCTGTGGTCCTACTCGTTCACCAAAAACCACTTCAGCCAGCTGACCCACTTCGATACCTACGATGTCGACTCGCCGACGCTCGGCAACGATGGCATTGCCCTATCCGATGGAGGTGACCTCTACGTATACAGCTTTGCCGATCAACAACTGCACAAGATCAACGTGCGTGTGCCGCTCAACGGCATCGCTGCGCAACCGCACTGGTTTGATGCCGGCAAGCACATTTCGAGCGCCTCTGTCGCACCGAACGGCAAGCTGGCCGTGTTCTCGGGGCGCGGTGCCCTTTTTACGGTGCCCGCTGAACATGGCAGCACCGAAACCCTGACCCGAGACCCCGCTGCCGACGAGCGCGATCCAGCGTGGTCTCCCAATGGCAAGCAGATTGCCTACATCCTCGCCAAGGGTAGCAGCGACGAAATCGCGCTGCGCAGTGCCACTGGTGGGCCGCCGCAGCTTTTGACCCACGATTCGAAAATCAGTTACCAGGGACCGTTGACATGGAGCCCCGACGGCACCTGGATTACCTATGTCAACGCCGCGCGCCAGCTCTGGCTGCAGAACGTGAAGACCAGCAAGCGCTACAAGGTGGCGACCGACCGCAGCACCCGCTACGCCTTCCAGGATGTCGCCTGGTCGCCCGGCAGCGATTGGATTGCCTTTTCGCGTACGCTCAAGGATCGCAAGAGCGGCCTGTTTCTCTACCACGTGACCGACCACAGCCTGCACCGCATCAGCAGCGGGCAGTTCGACGATTTTTCGCCCGCCTTCTCGAAAGACGGCAAATACCTCTTCTTTGCGTCCAACCGTCTGGTCAACCTGACTTGGGGCGACGACGATTTGAGCAGCACGGCCAACCTCGATAGCAGCGGCCTCTACGCCGCGACACTGTCAAAGAGCACGCCCTCCCTACTGGCGCCGCGCCAACCCAAGGCCGCCGGCACATCCCCAGGCAAGCACATGAAGGACCACGGCAAGAGCACGTCCGAACACACCGGCCCTCTGCACATCGACCTGGCTGGGCTAATGTCGCGTGCCGTGCAACTGCCGGTACCGGCGGCCAACATCAATCGCGTGGTCGCCGCCAAGGGGGTGGTCTACTACACCACCCGGCCCAACTATGTCATCGGAGGCCATCTCACCGGACTGGAACCCCAGTTGCGTGCCTACGACCTGAAGAAGCGCAAGGACCGCACCCTGGATGCAGGCGGTCAGGGACTGATGTTGTCCGCGGATGATTCGACCTTGCTTTTCCAGTCCAAGGGTAAATGGGTGCTGCGACCGGCCACCTTCGCCAAGAAGGCCAAGACGCAGACCCCGGACCTGTCACACCTGCGGCGCTGGGTCCAGCCACGCGCCGAGTGGGCCACCAGCTTCGGTGAAGCGTGGCGCCACGTCCGAGATTATTTCCTTAATCCAGAGCTGATCGAGTCCCGGTGGGCCACCATCGGCGAGCGTTACCGGCGCTTGTTGCCGCTGGCCGCCAGCCGCAATGACGTGACCTGGCTGATCGCCAACATGATGGGGACGTTTGGTGAAAGCCACATGTATGTCCGTGGCGGCAGCCCCTACCATGGCCGGAGAAGTCCGGCGACGACGACGGCCGACCTGGGGGCCGAGTTCTCGCTTGATGCAAAGTCAGGACGCTACAAATTGTCGCGCATCTACCGTGGTGACAACACGATTCCGGGCTACCGCGCACCGCTTGCACAGCCGGGCCTGAAGGTGTCCAGCGGGGACTACGTGCTGGCAATCAACGGCCAGCCGCTGAAAGCGCCGATGAACCCCTACGCATTGCTCAACGGCACTTACGGCACCACCGTCAGCCTGCGCCTGTCGCGGCATGCCTCGGGCCGTGATGCCTGGACCATCAGGGTCAAGCCGATCGCCAACGCCATGAAGCTGCACCTGTTGGCCTGGATCAGGCACAACCGCGCGTTGGTCAGCAAGCTCTCCGGCGGCAAGATCGGTTACGTCTACCTGAATGACTTCGAACCCACCGGCGCGCATGAATTCATCCGCCAGTACTATAGCCAGATGACCAAACAGGGGATCATCTTCGATGACCGTTGGAACCTCGGCGGTGCCAGCGCGCTGGAAATGACCCTGTTCTCGCGCATCGCGCGCAAGCCGGTCCACATGGCCACCAACCGCTACGGCTGGACCTCGGTCAGCCCCACGGCCTTCTATGGCTACAAGGCGCTGGTCTTCAACCGGGGCTCGGCGTCCAACGGCGACATCTTCCCCTACATGTTCAAGACCGCACACCTGGGCCCGGTCATCGGTGATCGCAGCTGGGCCGGCGTGCGTGGCTATGACGGCCCGTTCACGCTGCTGGACGGCGTCGATCAGATCGTTTCCGACAACGCGGTCTACTCGATGGATTCGAAGTGGGTGGTGGAAAACATTGGGGTGGAGCCGGACGTGACCGTGCATGACGATCCTGGCCAGCTCAACCGGGGCTACGATGCCCAGCTGCAGACCGCCGTGAACATCCTGATGAAAAAAATCAAGGCTTCACCGCGGCACCTGCCGCCGCCGCCGCCGTGGATGCCGGCGTTCCCGCCGCAACCGCATTATCCCAAGTGCACCGACAGCATGAACAGCAGCACCTGCGGCAACTGATCCCTGTACGGGCCGGCGGAGGTTCAATACCTCTGCCGGCCCGTATGGGGCGTTAACTATAGCGTGTACCGGTTATCGGGCTGTGGGTGTCCACCCACAGCCCATCACGAATAGGTAGGCGCCTCGGCGGAAGGGCCTCTTGGCAGCGTGGTTCGTATTCGCTAGTCTACGGAAACCCGGGGCAGTTCAAATGTCTCGCGACCGAAAGGAGGGTTGGTCGTCATGCTAGATGTTTCCATTACGTTCGCTTACGATGTTAATTAATGTGGGCAATCAGGAAATATTCTCGTGAAATCAGCCAGGCGTATCGGATCGAGAGTGAGCGTATTGCTGGCCGTTATTGTGTCGGCGTTTCTTGTGTTGCCGGCCCTGGCCGGGACGAACTCTAACCTGTACGGAGGGATGCGCTGGAGGCTCATCGGTCCCTTCCGCGGCGGGCGTGTATCGGCGGTCATCGGGGTGCCAGGCCAGCCCAATGTGTTCTATATGGACGCTGAGAATGGCGGGGTATGGAAATCGGACAACTACGGCTTGACCTGGGTATCGCTGTTCAAGGGAGACGAAAACGACTCACTGGGATCGCTTGCAGTGGCGCCTTCGGATCCCGACATCATCTATGCCGGCTCGGGCGAAGCCACGATGCGGCCGGATTTGTCGATCGGGAACGGCCTCTACAAATCCACGGATGCCGGAAAGAACTGGCAACATCTTGGCCTGCGCAACGGCCAGCAGCTTGCCTCGATCGTGGTGGATCCGCACAATCCCAACCGGCTGTTTGTAGCCGTACTGGGCCACCCGTACGGACCGAACAAACAACGCGGTGTCTTCCGTTCCACAGACGGCGGACACACGTTTCAGAAGGTGCTTTACAAGAACGAGAATACCGGTGCCGCGGAAGTTGCACTGGATCCGTCCAACCCGAAAATTGTCTACGCCGTGCTGTGGGCGGCACGCAACGCGCCGATGGTGACCGGCCGTGTGCCTTTGTCCAAAGTCCCGGGTAGCGGTTTGTACAAATCCACCGATGGCGGCACTACGTGGCGGAAGATCGGCACGGGACTGCCGACCGTAGCCCAAGGCCTTGGACGGATCAGGATCGCTATTGCCCCCAGCGATCCCAACCGCATTTACGCCAGCGTTTATCAAGGGATTTATCGTTCCGACGATGCCGGTTTGACCTTCCACAGCGTCAGCCATGACCGGCGCACCGCCCGTGGTTTCCTAACGGTTGCGCCTGACGATCCAAACGAACTCTATGTCAGCCAGACTGCCTTGTACCGTTCCATGGACGGCGGCAATACCTTTACCGCGATCAGGGGTGCCCCCGGCGGGAATGACTACCACCACGTCTGGATTGACCCCGTCAATCCCAAGGTCATGGCCGTAGGCGTCGACCAGGGTGCCACGGTGAGTGTCGACGGAGGTAAAACGTGGAGTTCCTGGTACAACCAGCCCACCGCCCAGGCATACCATGTCATCACCAATAATCAATTCCCCTACCGTGTCTTCAGCTCACAGCAGGACAGCGGCTCGTTTGGCATCCTGAGCCGAAGCAACGACGGTCAAATAACCTTCCGTGATTGGCATCCGGTCGGCTCGGACGAAGACGGCTATATCGCGCCTGACCCACTGCACCCGAACATTATTTATTCCAGTCATGTTGTTCGCTATAACTGGGTTACGGGAGAGAGTCAGTTTGTTGGCCCCCAGGTCAAACGCTTCAATGGGAAGTACCGCTTCAGTCCTTATTGTCCTATACTGTTCTCCCCGGTGGACCCGCATGTGCTTTATCTCGGCGGAAACGTTCTATTCAAAACCACTAACGGCGGCCATAGCTGGCAGGTTATAAGCCCCGATCTCTCTCGTGCAAACCTTAATGCACCGAGTAACCTCGGCCCGTTCGGCGCCCATATGAAGACGCTCCATCATCGCGGCGTGATCTATAGCATCGGTCCCTCTTTCAAGAACGTGAACACGATCTGGATCGGGACCAACGACGGCCTTATCTGGGTCACCCATGATGACGGCAAGCGCTGGAACAACGTGACGCCTCCCGGCATGCCCCCTTGGAGCAAGGTGACGCAGCTCGTCGCCTCTCACTTCGACGATCAGACGGCCTACGCCTCTATCAGTCGTTTCGGTCTCAACGATCTCAAGCCTTACATCTACCGGACTCACGACGGCGGCAAGACGTGGAAACTGATCGTGAACGGGCTGCCGGACATGGCGCCGGTGAACGTAGTCCGAGAGGACCCTGTGCGCAAGGGACTGCTATTTGCCGGCACCGAACGTGCCGTATGGTTTTCCACGGACGACGGGGACCACTGGCAATCTCTGCAACTGAACCTGCCCGTGACCTCGATGCGCGATCTAGTCGTTCACGATAACGATCTGGTGCTCGCGACCCACGGCCGTTCCGACTGGATACTCGACGACATCACGCCGCTACGCCAGCTCGCGGCGGCGTCAGCCGCTGATCAAGCGTTCCTCTACAAACCCGAGGCCGCCTACCAGATACCGCGTGACACCTACACCGACACGCAGCTTCCACCGGAGTTTCCGGCCGGCCAGAACCCGCCCAGCGGCGCCATCATTGATTACTACCTGAAATCCGCCGCAAGGGGACCGGTGACGCTCGAGATCCTGAACTCCGATGGCAAGCTCGTGCGCCGCTATTCTTCAATGGACAAGCTCACATCGATGAATCCCGACAAGCTGAACTTTCCGACCTACTGGCTGCGTTCGCCCCGCGTGCTTTCCGCAAAGGCCGGCATGCACCGGTTCGCCTGGAACCTACACTATCCAAACCCGCACGTTCTGGACCCGACCGCCTCAATCTCGGTGATCCTGCACAACTCTCCCATCGGACCGCTGGGACCGACGGCACTGCCTGGACATTACACCGTCAAGCTCACCGTGAACGGGCACACCTACACCCGAGCGCTTACGGTGCGCATGGACCCGCGGGTAAAGAAGCCCATGGCCGGGCTCAAGGAACAGTTCACACTGGCCATGCAGCTTGCGGGCGACATGAACCGGACCTATGCGGCGTTGCAGAGAGCAAAGGCCAAGGGCGAGAAGAAACCCGCCTTGCTGAAACTGAATGTCGAACTCGTGCATCAGTACAACTCCCTTTACGGCGCTTCTTACGGTGGCGCCGACGGCAATTCATCGACGATGGCAACGCCCACGACGCAACAAGTATCCAATATTACGGATCTACATCGTCGGGTTGTCGCCATGCTGAAGGATTGATGGGGCAGCGTCCGATCTGTCCCCATAGCCACCGGGAGACGGCTCTGCGATTTGTCCGAGGTCGGCAAGCGCTTAATGACGGGAATGGGGCTCGGGAGTGGAAGACCGGCTGTGGCCAATTCTAGACTTGGCAACTATCAGCCCATTCCTGTCGTCGGTTTCTGGTTGGAAATTTGATTCCGAAAACCTTGGAGCGAGCTTAGGCGTGAGGCAAGATAGTGACCACCTGACCGGGGGCACTCCAATTCCGATATTGAATGCCCACAATCGATCATACTTGTTATCCTTGATTTTTAAGGAGCGGGTGGTTCATGAAGAGAAATGTTTTCATTACCGGCATATCGAGCGGATTGGGCCGCGGGTTTGCCCTAGAGTACCTGGAACGGGGCGATACGGTTTATGGGTTGAGCCGGCGCGGTGCCGGATTCGAGCACGAACACCTGCACGAAACCAGGGCGGACCTGGCCGATCTCGACGCCATCCCCGGCGTCCTCGATCATCTGATCGGCGATGCCCGGATCGACCTGGCCATCCTCAACGCCGGCCTGCTAGGTGAATTCAAGCCGATGCCCGAGATCGGCCTCGGCGAGCTGCGCCGCGCCATGGACGTCAACGTCTGGGCGAACAAAGTCATTCTCGACTGGTTCGCCGCGCATCATGCGCCGCGCCAAGCCGTGCTGATCTCCTCGGGCGCCGCCGTGACCGGCCACGAGGGCTGGGGATCTTATGCGCTGTCCAAGGCGGCGCTCAACATGCTCGCCCAGCTCTATGCCCACGACCTGCCGGATACGCATGTAGCCGCGTTCGCCCCCGGTCTGATCCACACGGCCATGCAGGATCACATCTACGAGAAAGTCGACGAGAAGCGCTTCCCCTCCGTGAAGCGCCTCAAGGAAGCGCGCAACACGACCGCAATGCCCGAACCGGTCGAGGCGTCGCGACTGATCGCCGATGCTATCGAAAAGCTGCCCGAGCGCATAGACAGCGGCCAGTTCACCGACATCCGCCAGTTCTGAGCGGCTATATACCCCATGCTCTGGCTGTCACTGGGTGTCCTGCTAGTCTGGCTGGCCGCCGGGGCCGAGATGATCAACGGCAACCGCAAGCTCCGTCGACTGGATCGCTTTCCCCCGGCCACCGACGCGCCCGGCTTGCCCACGTTCACCATCATCGTGCCGGCACGCAACGAGGCCGATACTCTGGACCCGGCGATGCGATCGCTGCTGGCGCTCGATTACCCGGCCTTCGACATCGTGGCGGTCGACGACCGCTCGGAAGACGGCACGGGCCGTCTGCTGGACGGCTTCGACGATCCGCGGCTGACCGTATTGCACGTCAGCGAATTGCCGGCGGGTTGGCTCGGCAAGAACCACGCCCTGCATCTGGGTGCCCGACAAGCGACCGGTGACTGGCTGCTGTTCACAGATGCCGATGTGGTCTTTGCGTCGGACACCTTGCGTCGAGCAGCCACGGCGCTCGCGCAAACCGGCACCGATCACGTGACCGCGATACCGCGGCTGACGGGCGCCTCGCCCGCGCTGAAGGTGGCACTGCCCGTCTTTTCGCTGTGTTTCGCGCTGGCGCAGCGTCCCTGGCGGGCCGCCGATCCGAAGAGCCGCGCCTATGTCGGCATCGGCGCCTTCAACCTGGTACGCAAGACGGCCTACTCGGCGATCGGCGGACACAAGAAATTCGCCGACGCGCCACACGACGACCTGGCTCTGGGCCGGGCAATGAAAAGCGCCGGCTTCCGTCAGCTTTGCCTGATAGCGAGCCGAACGCTGTCGGTCCAGTGGTACCGGACACTGCCCCAGTTCGTCCATGGTCTGGAAAAAGGTACTTTCGCCTATTTCAATTACCGGCTGACGCTCGTGTTCCTGGTCACTCTGGAACTCCTGGGCTTCTTCCTGTGGCCGATCGCCGGCCTGTTCCTGCTGCACGGCACGGCCCTGGCTCTGGACGGCGGCGCCACGGGCGTGATGCTCGCGCTCGGCGCCCTGGGCGCGCATCGACTGCGTTTTTGTCCGCTCTACGGCTTCGCCTACCCTCTGGGCGCGATGGTCATGGTGGTGGTGTTATGGAACGCCGCCATCCGAATCCGCCTTCGCGGCGGCCTGGAATGGCGCGGCACCTTCTACCCGCTCGATAAGAGCCGGGGGTCGCTCTAAAAATCAGGGTATCCGGATTATCTGGTTGGATTTGCTCTGTCTGACACCACGAGAGCATTTGAACGCTTTGGTTGGAAAGAGTCTTGAATGACAGCCTTCGGGGCGTTGACTCACCGCCCTAGTTCGGCCAGAAACGGACGTTCGCAACCCGTCTCGATAGCGGACATTCGAAGATATTTTCATTGATAGAAATTTCATAAAAACGGTGCGTCAGCGCTTCCTACGCCAGCTCAATATCTTTTTCTCAACGAACGCATCCACTTGTGGGATTAGAGCAAGGTTTGGCGGATAAATGGGGTACTCAACATAATACGGGAAACTCGGATCGACTAGGGTTCGGTTGCAGGTGAATAACATCTTGGGACCACTCTCCGGCGTGTCATAACAATCCGCGACTTCCCAGGTGAGCGGCTTGATAGGAGGGCGGTTATCAGTCGTTCTTAAATCAAAACTAACCAATTCCCACGACCCAGTGGGCGTTTCCGTCCCTGGAAATACTGGTTCGACTTTGTAGTAAGGGAGGTTAGCAATCTTCGTGACGGATGCATGGGTGTAGTCACCATCCACGCTGGTCCCGTGCAAGTGGTACAAGACACGATCGAAGGGCCAGATCATCTCCTCGTGAGCCAATTTAGCCGGCTTAATTGATACCACGAGGCCCATGTTGTAGGTATACGGGAAAGGACGAGTTTCATGAACGTGGGCCTGGAACCCAGGTATGGCTCTCGCCACAGAATTCGCGGAAATATCGAAGATTGCGCTCGGCACTGTCTCAACATCTGTCCTTGGCAACCGTTGGAATAAACGCGCCCATGGCCCTGGCGGTGTATGCCCGGGAGAAAAATCTCTTCCAAAAACAGGATGCGCCTCTTCGGGGATGCAGAGACCTTCCCAAACACGGCATGACTGCAAAAGATCCCCACTAGGCCGCAATTCCAAGAGGATAATCCCCGCAGTTAGCGCCAAAACGGAACTCAGAATAAGATACTTCACTATGCACTTCCCCGCGCGCGTTGCTCGACTTTTGTCGGCTTTGTGCTGTATTGCAACTATCGGTCCTTAGGCGATCTTAACGCGACTGACGACTAACCGTTGAGGGGCAACCTGAGAGTCCGGATTGCGTCCCTTATCACGAAGGGTAACTTCCGGCCAATTAAAGACATTCCAGACTTTCCTCCTAAACGGTCATTCATACATATTGCATGATGTCACGCGCCCCCCGTGGGATGGGGGATTTTGAACCCGACCTGCTGATAGACATTACACATCCTGTGGCCGCGGCGAGCGAAGCGCCAACCCGCGACCACCTCGAGAGCTGCATGGTTTAAGATTTTCGCAGGCTTGGCGCTCACCACATGTGCCATGACCGGGCTTCCGCCAGGGGTAATGCAGAACTCCACTTCAATCCTTGCCTTATCAGGCAAATTTTCGCCAGTCGGTACAACTAACTTCTGATGTGGACTATGGGAGGCAATGATAGGCGGCATATTGGATTCGCCTGAGAGCTGGCCAGACGACGTGCGTTTGATCAAGCCGATAGTCCGACCCTGCGGTTTAGCTAACAGACGAACTTTGACTCTCAGGCCACAAGCCCATATCGGAATTCCGGCCTTTCTCACTTTATTCTCGGTCGGGATTATGCGATCGAAAACGCTCTCGTCACCCGCTGTCGATCCAGTCACTTCTATCGTTGCCAAATGCTGCGGTTGGCTAGCTGACTTCGGATCTCTTACCGATACGGTCGGCAACGCATCAAGCGCAGCGAGTGCAACCGCCCGCCCATCCAGTGTGCCTCCCTTCATAACGACGTTGGCTATACGTTTCTGTGGATCAACGCAGAATCGCGCCTGGATGTTCTCGACCCCTTGCCAGGATTTTGCATTGTGCATGGTAAGAGGGATGCTGACGCTGGTCCCCGTGACGGTCCCAGCTCTTGTTTTATGCGCGGCTTCATCGGTCGTTTCGGACAAGCCCGGTTGCGGCGCAGAATCCGACAGAATGGATATTGGTCCCGGGGTTAGTAGATACGGCTGTCTGCAGACCAGGTGGAGCGCCATATCGCTGCTCACGGTTCCCGGCGGGATCCTTATAAATATCATTTTCTGAAGGATCTTCGGTGTTGAGCTAACGTCTCCAGCTTTAGGCTGCGCCGCGAAGCGCCACCCCTCCATTGCGTGGCGCATGGCGCTGACGTATCCATACTTCTGGACGTGGCGGATCGTCGGATACGCCCCTACGATTTTGAGGCTTGCCACTCGTCCCGATGTAGTCAGCGTGAACTGGGTGGACACGCAAACACCTTTATCTTTCCTGACTTCTGCCACTAGCGGATAGATTGGCGCGATTCTAACCAGGGGTTTAACACTGCCATCAGCGCCACCAGAAGCTGGTGTATTGCCGGTGCGAGGCGAAGTACATGCGCTTGTTGCGAAAACAATTGCGAGTAAAAGGGCGAGGTTTCGTCTGTGCTTACCTGCCCACTGGTATTTGAGCGCAATACGCATCTTTGCTCTCCTATCCCGTGCATATTCCGCACGCTACTTAACTGGCAACCAACGCGAAGAAATCTCCGGCGTTCTTGCTATGCACATGTCCAGTCTTTTGGTTCAAGATAACTCAGTACAGCATCATCGTCTACGTCTGCCTTTAAGGAAGGCTACGTGTGGCCTTATTCGGCCAATTTCAGCCATTCAAATAATACGCTCAAAGTGGTCATAAGCCAGTCAAACAGATCCGAAACCGTCTCAATGGTATTGCTGCGACTTCGGAGGAGGCCAAAAATCATGAGCTTTGAGAAAATCGACTACTCTTTGCAGAGATTTCCACAAATGCCCTGATTTTGCCATGGTTTTCTCAGAAAGGCCTACAGAAAACCTTATATCCTTCCCCCACTTATCCTGAAGACGAAAATTGGCTCCAGCCTCTAACAATTCATATACCGCATCGTATTGATTTAGCATAGCTGCTGCCATAAGCGCAGTTTCACCTTCATCGTCCTGATGATTCAAATCTGCTCCCGCTTTAATGAGCAAGGCTATATTCTGCTTCCCGTCGGGCCGAACCGCAAAAAACAGCGGTGTTTCACCTGACCGAGGCGCGACTAGATTAGGATCTCCACCATATTTCAATGCAAGTCCCATAAAATCTTTGCTCGAATAACCCGCAATATCATTCAGTAGCGTCTGCCCATCATCGTCGATGAAGTTCGGATTTGCCCCATGCTCCAGTAACGCCTTGAAGCCTCTTTTATTTCGGACCTGAAAAGCCGAGAACAGCGGTGTTTCTCCAAACCGTCCTGTACCGTTTACGTTCACTCCTTTCGCAATCAGGGTGTCGATCTTCCTGGTGTCTCCATGCTGGGCGGCACTCGCTAAGGATCTCAGCCCCGGGTCGGAAAATAGCTCGGCGGGCGTCATCAGATCGATGGGCTTGCCGGATTCGAATTTGTCAGCGTCGCCGGCACAGCCGCCCAGAACAACTAAAGTCGCTGTAATGGCTACCAGAACGGCAGATTTTCGCCAACGCTCTTTCATCAGCGCAACCCCGCTCTGTTGTTGCTGTTTTAAGGCATATTACCGCGATACTCGACAAGGTGTTCCGAATGGCCGATTCTGGCCAATCGCTACGTCTGCTTTGGGTCGGTTTTACCCGTTCGGCCATCGATAAAGCAGACAGTCGGATTCCCCTTGACCTGCGCCGAGCCAGAGGTGGTTCTACCACATAATCCGAGATATAAATTGATATCTTCCAGCGCTGAATGTGAAAAATCCCTACCACTTAGTCCGGATAACAAAAAATTCAATGCAGGCGCGGCGGTTTATCTATATCTTCTTGCTCGCGTTCCCATTCCGTCTCGCCGTGGGGCTGCGTATGTTGTTCTTTCAGCGACGGCGGGCGCTGCCAAAGATCGCCGATAACAGGATCTTCGCTGTCGTCGAGTTCCACTTCCCAAGTGTAGCGTTTGCGCGGTGGTCTCGGATCGAGTCGGAACAACGTGAGCGCACAGATCAGTCCCATAATGGCACCCCAGGCATGTGATTCCCAGGAGATATGCACATCGCCGTTGGGCACGATTGCGACCAGCGCCGTGCCGTAAAGAAAAGCAACAGCGCAAGTGATGGCGGCCGACGTGCGGTCGCGGCGCAACATACCGGCGACGATAAGGAAGACGATGAAGCCCATCACCAACCCGCTCGCCCCGATGTGAAAGGCGGGCCGCCCGGTGAACCACACGCCGATGCCGGTGCCTATCCACACTACGGGAATCACGACACGGCTGGCACGCGGGTATCCGTAGAGCAAGGCCGTACCGAGAATCAGCACCGGCCCCGTATTGGCTAGCAGGTGCTCCCAGGAGGCGTGCAGCAACGGTGCGAAGACGATCCCGACGAGGCCGAACAAGACATGCGGCTGGATACCCAGCTGGCCCCAATCCCATCCGCCGAGGCTCTCGATGAGACGGATCCACCACAGCACGGCGACGAA
>JBAUSV010000201.1:0-1569 GCA_049581885.1 Gammaproteobacteria bacterium
TTTGATCGGTTTGTCGAGGGTATTAAAAGCACCGGATCGCTCGCAAACCATAAAGGTGTGAACTATGGCCGACTCCTTGCAGATGTCCGTAAAGTCCACAATCGTGTTTCTGCTAAGGCAGTCGGGACAGTGGATACGAAAGGGTATATAGACCGTCCCTTTGTTTTCGCAGTCCCCATTGTCACACCGCGTGCCCAATATTTTTCCCTGCGAAATGCTCTCAAAGAAGGGGGCTTCTCCGCCGTACATATGGATATAGGTCATCTCCCTGGGGTTTGTCACCCCCATGAGTCTCCACCCTTCGTCCTCATTTCGTATGGGCATATTGGGCGTAACGTGATGAAAATCGCCCTTTATCCTGTATTTTCCGTCTTTGACCCTCACTGTTCCAAATATACTCATTTTTTCCTCCCTCCTTATGCGTCCTCTTTCAAGAGATGATCCGGATCCATCAGGATGGTTGCCGTAACGTGCGATCCCACCCCTGCGTGGCTGATGGCCAGTGCCCGTTTTGCGCCTTTCACCTGCAGATCGGTCCAGTCGTCGGGCTTTTCCCGGCCGAACGCTTCCCAGACCTTGGGATCTCCATGCAGCTCGCCCCATCGATTCCAGATATGAGAGGCAATTTCAAAGGTCTGCATGATTCCCGTGGCGCCCACGGCGTGCATGCAGCCTATGAGACCGCCCGAGAGGTTGGAGGGGAGCTTCCCCGGTTCGCCCGTTTTCGGGTTGGTGTGATAGCAGTCTCCGGACTCCACATAATCCCTGCCGTATCCATACGGTCTGAGACCCACATCTTCATAGGTCTGCACATCGCTGATGGTGAAGGCGTCATGAAGTTCTATGACGTCCAGGTCTTCCATGGGATCCACGATTCCCGCCATGCGGTAACCGTAGTAGGCGCTCATCCTTGCCGCCAAAAATCCCGTAAAGCCGGGATACCGGTCTCCTCCCGGGAAGCGTTCCCCAAGGTCGGCGTACTGGTCGGCGCTCTCATTGGGGAGCAGGGGGATTTCCATATCCCGTCTGCAGGCAGGCCTTAGGGTGTGTGATCCGGCGGACACCCAGATGCGCAGCGGTTTGTTCTTGGTGCCCTTGGTAAGTTCCATGGCCGTGGGTTCGTCGCAGATGATGGCGCAAGCGGCCCCGACGCTCATGAGGCAGCAATCGAGCGCCCGAAGAGGGTAGGCCACCACGGGAGAATTGATCACGTCATCCACCGTAATCTTCATGGGGGCCTGGGCATACGGGTTGAATCGCGCGTATCCGTGGTGCTTGACGGAGATCTCCGCCAGGGTGCGGCGGAACGATTCTTCCTCTTTCCCGAATACCTGCCAGTATTTCTGGGCCATCACGGCATAGTAGCCGGTATAGATATGGCCCAGGGGGGTTTCCCAATCCTTGTCCGCGGCACAGGAGATTAAATGGTTCCCCTCATCCGTGGGAACCTCGTCCATGCGCTCCCACCCCATGGCCAGGGTACAGTCGGAATACCCGGAAGCCACGGCCTTGACCGCTTCCCACAATGTGGAACCGCCTGTGGCGCCTCCCGTTTTGACCCCGACATTG
>JBAUSV010000202.1:0-2626 GCA_049581885.1 Gammaproteobacteria bacterium
GGGATGGAGCAAATCCCGCGCCCGCCCGCAAGCCCGGAAGATGAGGCGGCGGCAGGACGTCCCTACGACAGCGCCCAGTCCCGTCCGTGGCCTACCAGCGCGGGCGATACGGGATCCGTCCGCGAGATCGTCGCGCGGCGGTGCGCCGGCGTTCCCGCCCGGTTTCCGGCGTGATCGAAAACTGATGAAATATGCATACAGCAAGCATCAAGATCCAGTTCACCGGGCTGAGGACGACAAGGCGGCCCGGATCATTTGACCGGCTCTATGGTTTGCGGACAAATCTATTTGCGCGGTCACTTCCGGATAGATGTTGGCTACAGAAATAAGAATTGCCGATTCCACCGCTGGATCAGTTAATATTCTCCGACTAAATCTAGTGTAACATAGAACCCATATCTCGTTTCGGAGCTCGCCTCTGAATCCGACAATCGATCACGTATCGACACGCTTATTTACCCAGAAAACAAGATTGGATACTTGAAAAATTTCGTGGATATCGTCCTGATGCCAGAAATGAATACCATCATAACGCGAACAACTGACCCGAAGAAGAACGTGCCGACGTCAGAAGAAAAGTGTAGACACGCAGGATCCCTCACGGTAGGTTACCAAAAGTATAACGATCAAACGGATGTGATATCAGAACAAGGGGGCAGCGTGGTGGCAAAGACAGTGACGCCCGGCGTCGAGACGTCGAATCAGACGAGGATGGCCAAACTACGCGACATAAGGACATGTCTGGAGGGTACCTGGACCAACCAGGACTGCCCGGAAAATGCCGACGGGCAGTATTCCTACAACATCATGCCGCTCCCCCAGGTGTCGAAGCAACCAACGCCAACGGCCCCAACCCTGGCTTATCAGGGCTATATTCTGAAAAACTTCAGATACACGGAGAAAGTCCGGTTTAACGGAAATTCCGCGTCGACGCTGTCCGGCCGCTCCGGCGCGGACGGCGACCAGGGCCGGGGGACTGATCAGGAGGCGTGTGAGGTCATTGCCGTGCCCGCCATGGCACCGAACCGCGGCGGGAGTTACGAGCAGGACTCATACGCGCTGTTCTACGACCAGCAGGTCAAGTTCGCCGAGGGACCGCGTGGGCCGAAGGTCAACCACGAGGCCCAGGTCGTGCATGTCGAGAACGGATCATGGCTGTTTCTCGAGCCCGCCCCGCAAACCATCGGCCCGTATCCTGGGCTGACGGGTGCAGAAAAGGGGCCGATCGCGCCGCAACCGCCGGACGTCGTAATAGCCAAGCAGATGTCCGTCCCGCACGGCAACTCGATTCTCGCCCTCGGCCACGTCGATCAGCGCAACGGAAATTACGTTATCGAAGATAAGCCTGTAATTCCCGATGCCCACAGGCCGTTTCCTACCCCGGGGGATATCTCTCCGGAACGGTACAAGACTCGCCTCCGCGGGGACGGCGACCCGGCTACGGATAAAGATTACGAAAATCCAAATCCTGCATGGACCTTGAATCCCAACGAGCCGCTTCGTCAATTCGTGGATGCGATCAATCCCACCCACTACATCCACTGGCAGGTCACGACCGAGCCTCTGAAGAGCGGACAGGGAAGCGTCACCAACATCCCGTTTGAACAGCGCAAGGCGGAGGTCCTCTCGTACCGGGCGGACTACTGGCTGCTCTCAAAAGACGGAAAAAACTTCGATTATCTCGCCTATGCCCAAACCATCTTGATGAGGATGCTGATCTCGTTCAACGGCGGCGGTACATTCAAGCCCTACGTCTTTCCCCATGTGACGGTCAATGTCGTCGGGCGGTACAAGCACACGCCGAAGACTCCGCCTGCCCATGGGACCGAGATGGAGGACTGACGGGATCTGTCCTTCGGAGCACGGGAAGCGAAAGGTGGCAGCATGCGGGCGCCGGCGCATTCGGGTCATGCCATGCCCACTGCGCAGCAGTGACCCTTGTAGGCTGATCTGGCCGTCATGTCCGGGGTTGACCCGCTTCGTCTTCCTGCGTGGCGCGTCTGTCCCTTGTGACGCGGTGTGGCAGCATCGGGAAGAGTAACCATGGTCGAGGTATCCACGGTGAGCACTGCAGAGCGGCAAGAGCCCACATTTTCGACCTATCTGGGCGTCCCGCCCTGGATACGGTTCGCGTTCCTTCTTGCGCTCCTTGTGGTCGTCGACCTCGGGGCCGGGCTTCTGATACGCGGACAGACGCAGGCGGGCGGCTTGATTCTACTGCCGTGGGGTGTCACGGCAGCTATCATGGTTCTGTGCTTTGCGATGATTGGAGAAATACCGACCGGGGCGGCTGGATGCTCCTCCGGTGGAGACTGGAGAAGAGTCCTGGTCGACCAAAGAAACAAAATGAGCCTGTCCCAGTTGCAGCTCGTCCTGTGGACCCTCCTGGTCATTTCGGCGGCTTTTACTGAGGGCATGGTCAATGCGGCCTGGGGCAGTCACGATCCCTTGGCGCTCCAGATCCCGTCACGACTCTGGATTCTGCTCGGCCTGTCGACCACCTCGTTCGTGGCAGCCCCAGTCGTTCTCAGTGGGAAGGCAAAGACCGGATCCTTGCATACAAAGAACAAGGGCGAGCACGCATGGCGTGACATCTTCTTCGGGGACGACATGGCCAATGCTGATC
>JBAUSV010000203.1:0-2998 GCA_049581885.1 Gammaproteobacteria bacterium
CGCTGCCATGGTGCGGCGCAATCAATACCTGCGCAGCAAGACGTTCCGCACCATCGTTCAACAGGCTTTGTTCGCCGTCGCGCTCGATGTCGGCCGGAAACAGAACGCTACCGCCGGGACCGCTGACCTTGAGCACGCAGGCACGGTTGTTGCGCGAACCCTGCGCACCCTGGTCGGGACCGAGAATGCGAAACGCAACCCCGTCCCACTGCCAATGTTCTCCCCGGTGACAGGGATGCGCGGCGCCGGATACTCCCGACAGCACGAACAGGTTCGGCCATTGTCGTTCGATCGAGGCCAGGCCGCCCGAGTGGTCGGAATCGGCATGCGAGAGCACCACTTCGCTCGGTTCGCCCAAACCACGTGCGCGCAGATAGGGAATGACGATGCTGCGTCCGGCATCGCTGCCGCCCCACCAGCGTGGGCCGGTATCGACCAGCAGCACATGATGTCGGGTGCGCACCACGGCGGCCAGGCCCTGCCCCACATCGAGCACTGTCACGCGGTAGTTGCCCGGCAGCACCCCCGGCACGGGCGGCCAGAACAGCGGCACCAGTAAACCGAGCCCGGCCAGACGCACACCAAGACCGCGGGGTGCAAGCAGCAAGATCGTGCCCAGCACCGCGGCGGCCAGCGCCCACGGTGCCGGCGAAACCGCGACAGTGGCAAAGCTGCGCGTCTGCAACCATTCGAGGAAAGGCCAAAAATGGGCCAACACAAAAGCCGCGGCATGAAACAGTGGCGCACCCCAGCCCGCGTGCAGCATTTCGGCGAGGGCGCCCGCCAACGCCGGCGGCACTGCCAACCAGCCCACAACCGGAATCGCCACCAGATTGGCCAGCGGCCCGAGCACGGGAATGCGTCCGAAAAACAGGGCCAGCAGCGGGATCAGGCCCAGCGAGACCACCCATTGCGGGCGCAACCAGCCGCGTCCGTGGTGACCAGCGAGCCCCCAGGCGAGCACGCTTACGGCGCCGAAAGAGAGCCAGAAACTGGCCGAGAGCACGGCGAGCGGCGTGATCAGCGTCACCACCACGGCGGCCAGACCCACCGCCACCCCTACGCCCAGGCGGCGGCGCCAGAGCAACGCCAGCAGCGGCGCAGCCAGCATAATCAGGGCGCGCTGCGTGGGCAGGCTGAACCCGGCCAATGCCGCATACACGAGCGCGGCGAGCATACCCGCACCGGCGGCTGTCAAGCGAGCCGGAACCCGCCGGGTGAGCGCGGGAATGCGGCGCACAATGAGGCTCGTCAGTAAAAAAACCAGGGCTGCCACCAGACCCAGATGCAACCCGGAAATAGCGAGCAGATGCGAGGTGCCGGTCGTACGCAAAGTCCGCCACTGCGCTTGCGTTATGCCGCCGCGGGCACCCACGGCAAGTCCTGCCACCAACCCCGCCCACGGGCTGGCGGGCAACGCCTGATGCACGGCCTCTGCAATGCGCGCACGCAATGGCCCCAGCCCGGCACCGGCGGGCGCAAGGCGAGTGGCGTGATCGTGATACACATAGCCGGTGGCATCGATGCCGTGCGCAAAGGCCCAGCCGGCGTAATCGAAACTGCCCGGATCGCTCAATGAGCGGGGCCGCTTGAGACGCACCTGCAACTGCCAGCGTTCGCCGACGCGGGGTGTTACCGCGGGAGGGCGATACCAATTCAGACCGAGCCGCCGCAGCCCGGGAACCTGTGTTCCCTGTGCCGTGTGGGCGCTCTCGACCCGCAAGGTGAAGCGTGCACGCTGCGGCTCGTTACGCGGCAGATCGGCCACGCGACCGACCACGGTGAGGTTTTGTCCTTCGAGCGCGTGCGGCAGGCGTGCGGCCAGTCCGTGATGCGCTGCCTGGGTCGTCCATAAACCACCAGCCAATGCCACGGCGATGATCAGCATGGGTCGTAATCGAAACGCACCGAGCAAAGCAACAGCAGTTGCAAGAGCCAAAACCCAGAGAGGAGTCAATGTAGCGCCGGCCAGCGCCAATGTGCCGCCACCGACCCAGGCCAGGGCCAACACGGCCAACCGGGGGTAACGTCCTCTACCCCAACCGCTCATTCGTGACGCAGGGCCTCGGCCGGCGGCAAACGCGCACCACGCAACGCGGGATACACCGCCGCGAGCAGACACAACACCAACGCCACCCCGGCTGTGGCCACCATCTCCTGCCAGCGGAAATGTGCGGGCAATTCGCTGATCAGATACACCGAAGGCGGCAGCAACTGTGTGTGGAACACATGGTCCAGGCCGGCCAGCAGACGATTGACGTTCAAGGCCAACGCAGCACCCAGACCCAGCCCGAGCACGGCTCCGACCACGCCCAGCAGCAACCCCTGCGTCATGAATACGGCGGCAATACGACGCGGTGTCAATCCGAGCGTTTTGAGAATCGCGATATCGGCTTCACGATCGAGCCCGGCCACGATCAGCGTCGCCACCACCGTGAAGGCCGCCACCGCCAGAATCGCAGCAAGCACAATAAACAGCATGCGCTTTTCCAGACCGATGGTGGCAAACAGATTGGCCTGGCGTTCGGTCCAGTCGGTCACCACGTAGCGCGGACCGAGTTGCGTGCGCAGCCGATCAGCAGCGGCCGGGGCCGCGAGCGGATTGTGCAGACGCAGGGCCAGTGTGGGCGGTCCGGCACGCGGAAACAGTGCGTGCGCATCGGCCAGATCCGTGTACACCTGATGTTTTTCCACCTGGTAAATTCCGAGTTGATAGATGCCGGCCACCCGGTAACGTTGCAGAGTTGGCGCGAAGCCCAACACGGTGGAACCGGTGCGCGCGGTAAGCACCGTCAGGGCATCGCCCACCTTTAAATGCAGCGTATCGGCCAGAGCCTTGCCTACGATGAGTTGCCGGCGTCCCGCACCGAGCGCCGAGAGCCGGCCGCTGCTCAGGCGTTGACCGAGATCGGTGGCCCGCGTTTCAGCGCCGGGGTCGATGCCGCTCACGGCCACCGCCGCAAGTTCGCCGTGACTCATGAGCAGAGCCTCTCCGTTC
>JBAUSV010000204.1:0-4450 GCA_049581885.1 Gammaproteobacteria bacterium
GCCGGGCTCCGGGAATACCGAGATGTCCGCACCCGCCAGCCGGAAGAGCGTCCCCAGCAGGATGTGGTGCGCGATGCCTTCGCGCTCGTTGCCGGTATACGCGCCGCTCAAGGCGGGATGAGCCATAAACAGCAACTGGTACGCCTCGGCCAGCGCCCGGGCGCGGTCCAGTCCGATGACCAGCGGGCACATCAACACCCCGTGCAGGCCACGTTGGCGCACGAATTCGGCGCGTCTGGGCAATTCCTCGTCCGGGCCGGACAAGTGGGGAAGGTACAGGCATTGCCGTCCGCTCTGCGCATTGGCGCGCTCGACGGCGGCGGCGCAAGCGTCCACGTGGTCGCGGAATGCGTCGAATCCGGCGTGAACGAGGTTCTGGTCATCTTTAACGATATCGCCGCCGCCTCGGGCAAAGGCCTCGACGATCCCGGCGAACTCGGTCGTGGACGCGCCACGCGGCTTGACCGCGGTGGCCAACAGGGGCCGCCCGTAGACCCCGGTCAGGCGGCGCAGTCCGTCCGCGCCATGGCGCGGCCCTTCGAATTGGCCGAGCAAGGATCCGGGCAACTCGAGTCCGACGAGGCGCACGCCGCGGTACATCGAGATATTGCCGTAGAGCAGGTTGAACAACTGGCCCAGTTGCCCTGACGCCAGTGTCGCCCGGTAGGCAATGACCGTGCGATGGGCTCCGTCCATATCCTGATCGGGCTCAATGCGTTCGATGCGCCCCACGTTGGCCGCAGCCGGCGTCCCCTCGATCAGCGACTCGGGCACTTCGACCGTCTGCTCGTAGGCGATCGCCCGCGCCAGCGACTCCGTTTCGTCGGCTTCGCAACTCAGGCGGTAAGTGGCCCGGATGGTCGCTTCCGTCCTCATCTGCGACATGCGGTCAGTGGCGTGAATTCTGCAGGCACAGCAGGTAGATGTCGACGGAGTCGCTGATGCGTTCCCCGGTATTGGGCATGACGCCGTAGGCCGCCCACGGGCGGAAGGGGATCCGGATGCCGCCGAAGGTCTTCAGCCCCGATTGCTCGACGTGCAGCGAATAGTAGTCGGGCGGGCGGACCTTGGACAGATTTTCGCAGCGCTCCGCACGACGCAGGGGGTCGTCGAAGTGCGCATCGAAGAAGACGGCCAGCGGTGGGCCGGCGACAGGAATCCCGCCCGCGGTCGGGGACGTCGGGCGCGCGGCGAACGGCTTCATGTCCGCCTGGGTCAACGCGAAACGCGACGCGGCTTTTACCTGCGCCTGCGCGCCGCCGCTTGCCGCCATTGCACCACCCGCGCCGGCTATCGCGAGCACCGCCAGCACCAATCCGTATCGCAATCCTTTCGACACACCCATCTCACGCGCGGCCTCCAGTATCAATTATAGGACTTTAGGCTCCGGCTGCAGGATGAGGCCGAACCGTCTTTCCACCGCGGCCTGCACCGTACGCACCACGGCGAGCAGTTCGTCGCCGCTGGCCCGGCCGTGATTGACGAGCACGAGCGCGTGCTGATCGGACATGCCTGCATCACCGGCCCGGTATCCCTTGAGACCGCAGCTTTCGATCAACCAGGCGGCAGAGAGCTTGGCCCGGCCGTCTGCCAGCGGATACACCGGCAGGTAGGGAAAACGCGCGCGCAACATGTCGGCAGTGCCATGGTCGACCACCGGATTCTTGAAAAAACTGCCGGCATTGCCGATTAGCGCCGGGTCGGGCAGCTTGCGCAGACGCAGCCGTTCCACCGCACGGCCCACGTCGGCATGCGTGGGCACATCGATACTCATTTCCGCCAACTCCTCGCGTACCCCGTGATAGTCGAGCATGAGATCGCGCGTACGCGGCAAGTCGAATTCGACGGCGGTTACCAGATAGCGCTCCGACTCGTGCTTGAACATGGAATCGCGGTAACCGAAGGCGCAATCTACCGGCGCCAGTTCGACAAATCGCGTGCGCGTACGGTCCCATGCCGTCACCCTGGCGACGAATTCGGCTAGTTCCACGCCGTAAGCGCCGATGTTCTGGATCGGCGCGGCACCCACCGTGCCCGGAATCAGGGTCAGGTTCTCCAACCCCGCGTAACCGGCGTTCAACGACCAGCGCACGAGGGCGTCCCAGCGCTCGCCGGCGGCGACCCGCACCCGGCCGTCACCGCGTTCCTCGATCCCGCGATTGCGCATTTGCAACACCACGCCGTCGAAATCGTGCGTGAACAACACGTTGCTGCCACCGCCCAGCACAAACAGGGGCTCGCCCGCCATCCCGGCGAGCAACCGCGGCAGGGCCGCCGCGTCCTCGAGCCGAGCCAGCAACCGGGCCCGCGCGGGAACCCGCAACGTATTGGGAATACTTGCATCGCGGCCGAGGCTGTATCCCCCGGGGGCGTCGGCTGGTGTGACTCGATTCATAGATGCTGACTTTAGCGCAAGCATGCTGTTATCCTGAACGACAACCCGACGACAAGGCGTTTGATCATGGCCGATGAACCCCAGATGCCCGAGATTCGCCTCGACAGCGGGCGGCTGTACCGGGAAGAAACCTATACCGATCGCCGCATGGGCACACTGCGCAAGCTCCATCCCGTGCATGCCGACGGATCGGAGGATCCGGCGCGGCCCGTGGTTTGGGAAGGCTCGACCAGCCTGATGACGCCGGCAGGAAGCCTGCCGCTCAACTTCGAGATCGAGGCCGAAACCCTCTCTGAGGCACTGGAAAAGTATCCCGACACCGCCCGGGAAGCCCTGGAACACACCATGGAAGAACTGCGCGAGCTGCGCCGGGAACAGGCCTCCTCGATCGTGGTGCCGGGGCAGGAAAGCGTAGGACTGGGGGGTGCCGGCGGCGGTTTCAAGCCGCGTTAGGCGCTTCTGATCGAGTCGGGATGCAAAACGCAGGCGGCATGGGCGCATTTTGAAATGCCGCTGAGGGCCTTTTAAGCCGCTGGCGCACCGGTTACGAGCCGATCAGGGGCATAAGCCCGGCTAGCCACAGCCCGGCATAGAGCTTGGGGTCGATGGCGGCCCGCTGTTCCCGGTCCTTCAGCCACTCCCGCAACTCACCTAGAGCCACCGGGTGCACGACAATGTTCTCGCTCGTATCGCCCCCACCGGGGCCGACGCGGGTCAGCCCGTGGGCGGCGCAGAACGTGGTGATCTCGTTGCTCAACCCAGCCGTGGTCGGTCCTTCTGCCAGGACTTCCATGCTCTCGGCACGATAGCCGGTTTCCTCAATGAGTTCGCGCTGCGCCGCTTCGAGCAGCGGTTCATCGGCCTCGATATCGCCTACCAGACCGGCAGGCAACTCGATCACCGGTTGCGAAACCGGCAGACGGTATTGCTCGACCAGCAGCAGTTCGTTCTCCGCCGTCACAGCCACGATGACCGCCACCCCGCTGGAGTTGGCGCGTTCCACGTATTCCCAGTGACGACGGCGCAGCAGGCGCAGGAATTCGCCTTCGTACAGCACGCGTACCGGTTCGTTCGAATCGTTCATAGCGTCTCCGACCTCTTTAAGGCCCCATTCACGGTCCCGTCGACGTCCGTCGGCGGGAGCAAGTCATGTCATAGTAGCGGCCTTGGTTAGAATCTTGTCGTTATTGCCCATGACCCCGGCCGCCATGCATCCTCTGCTTGCTACCGCCTGGACCGTCACCAGTCCTCTGGGCCGTGGACGTGCCGCCACTTTCGAATCCTTCCGTAGCGGGCGGGGCGGCCTCACGCCCTGCGACTTCCCACATGCGCACCTCGATACCTGGATCGGGCGCGTGCCGGGACTGGAGTCGTATCGACTGCCGGACGCACTGGCCCCGTGGGATTGCCGCAACCACCGCCTGGCGCACCTGGCGCTCGGCCAGGACGGGTTCCGCGAGGCTTGCGAGCGAGCGCGGGCGCGTCATGGCGCGGCCCATGTCGGGGTTTTCCTCGGCACCAGCACCAGCGGCATCGAACACACCGAACACGCCTACCGCGAGCGCGACGAATCGGGTGCGCTCGCGCACTGGTTCGATTACAGCCACAGCCAGGACATGTTCGCGCTGCCCGCCTTCGTGCGCGAAGCGCTGGGTCTGTCCGGCCCCGCGCTGGCAGTCTCCACCGCCTGCTCCTCCAGCGCCAAGGCCTTCGCCACCGCCGCCCGCTACATCGAATCGGGACTGTGCCGCGCGGCCGTAGTCGGCGGCGTGGACAGCCTGTGCCTGATGACACTCTACGGCTTTCACGCCCTGCAACTGGTCAGCGCCTCGCCCTGCCGGCCCGCGGACACGGAGCGCAACGGCATCAACCTCGGCGAGGCCGCCGGCTTCGCCCTGCTCGAACGTCCCGGCGACGCGATCGGTGCCGAGGCGGCGCCAATACTGCTCGGCTACGGAGAAAGCGGCGATTCGTATCACATGTCGGCGCCCCACCCCGAAGGCGCGGGCGCGGCGCTGGCCATGCGGGACGCGCTGGAGCGCGCTGCCCTCGCGC
>JBAUSV010000205.1:0-2033 GCA_049581885.1 Gammaproteobacteria bacterium
GCCGTCAACCTCGTCGAGGCGACCCAGGACAGCGGAGACTTTGCCGAGGTTTCTGGCATCTTGAAACGCATCGCCGTCCAGCTGTCCAAGATCGCCCATGATCTCAGGCTGCTTTCGTCGGGGCCGCGGGCGGGCTTTGGAGAGATCCTGCTACCGCCCAGACAGCCCGGCTCATCGATCATGCCGGGCAAGGTGAACCCCGTTATTCCGGAGGTCATCAGCCAGGTGGCTTACCAGGTGGTCGGGAACGACGTGGCCGTCTCCATGGCCGCCGAGGCCAGCCAGCTCGAGCTCAATCCCTTCGAGCCCCTGATCGCCTACAACCTCTTCATGAGCCTGAACATGCTGGCCAGCGCGGCGGAGACCTTCCGGAGCCGCTGCGTGGTCGACATCGCCGCCGACAGGGTCCGCTGCAGGTCGCTCGTGGAGCACAGCATCACGCTCGTCACGGCCTTGGTGCCCTACATCGGGTACGAAGCCGCCGGAGACCTCGCCAAAGAGGCCCTCGAGACGAACCGCCCGGTCAGGGATCTGGTTCTTGAAAAGAAACTGCTTTCCGAAGAAAAACTCAACGAGATTCTGGACCCGGACAACATGACGCATCCGCGGGCCATAGGCTGAGAACATCAGAGACGCAGCGCCGTCCAGACTCGATTGATATATTTGCCAGGCGAAGAGCCGGGCGGCGGGGCATCGTCACTTGCATTTTCTCTGCTTGCCCTCGGGAATATGAAGATATGCTCCGTCCAGCCAAACGATATCGTTTTCGAAACACTGGGTTCTGACCGGAGGAGTGCCAATCAAAGAGGCCAGGTCACCGGAATCCGGAAGGCCATCAAGCCCCAGGCATCGAAGTCCAAAGTGCTCGCCCTTTTCGGTGGATGCATATTGATACTTGTTTAGCCACGGATCCGGGTTTGGCAGGGCGTGAATGTAATAGGGAGCTAGTTCTCCGACCTGAATCACCAAATCGGTGTCCGTCCAATCGGCATTCCCGATGGGGAATTTGTTCTGGTCCGTACTGTAGGAATTGCAAGCTATGGCCATGCCGTGAATCTCGGCCATCGCCCTTTTCTGTTTGGCGCGTGCCAGAGAGGACAACAGGCCGGGGACCATGATCGCCATTAGAATGGCGATGATCGCCAAAACGACCAGCAACTCAACCAAAGTGAATCCGCTCTGCTTATTCACATTCACTCCCTCTACTACCCGATGACCAGCAATCTATGTGCCAATATGAAATATCGTATCACGCGGGCTCTTTTAGTCGAAGGTGCCAACTTTTGTCACAGAATGGTGAATGTGAGCGTCACCATAGTGTGACACGGGGTCCGTGAGGTCAAAAATCCGATTCGAGGTGATTATCTGGTCTGCAATGAGTGCGTGCGAGCGTCGGTCCGTGGGCCCACCAGGATCAGGCGGACGATTTCGCTGCGCTTGAAGAGACGCATGGGCGGCCCCCACGTGCCCGTTCCCCGGCTGACGACGAGGACCATGCCGCCGACCCGGTAAAGTCCAGCCACGTAAGGATAGAAGAGGCGGACCACGTACTGAAAGGGCCAGATCTGGCCGTCGTGCGTGTGGCCCGAAAGCATGAGGTCCGCCCCAAGGTGGGCCGCCCGCTTGACCTGCAGGGGGCTGTGGCAGAGATAGATGGTGGCGGTCTCCGGATGCCCTTCCAGCGCTTTTCCAACCGGGTCGTGGTTCAAACCGAACTGGCGGCGGGCCGTGAGATCGTCGACGCCGGCTATCACGAGGCCTGGAGCGGCGGCTTCCCACCGGTCCTCCAGCACGTGAAAGCCAGCCCTTTCAAAGAGCGCCACCGAGCGTTTCCGTCCTGCATAGAATTCGTGGTTGCCCGTCACGGCCCACACGCCGAGAGGTGCCTTCAGCTCTTTCAGGGCGGGAACGAGCGATTCCACCGGTCCGGCGTCGCCATCCACGAGGTCGCCCGTCATGAAGATGACGTCGGGGTGAAGGGCCTCCACCCTGCGTACGACGCCTTCCAGCCAGCGCTTCCCGAGCATGTCCCC
>JBAUSV010000206.1:0-4110 GCA_049581885.1 Gammaproteobacteria bacterium
CCGGCAACCCGATCCGGGTGACGTCGGGGAATTTCCTGCGTACGGTGCCCATCGCCCTGGTGTTGAGCATCGTGATGGCCCGGCAGGCGTCGTTCGACGTGACCGGCGTGGGCTATGCGCTCGCCTCGGGGGCGCTGACCTCGGGCCTGGGTTATGCGATCTGGTACGCGGCGTTGCCGGCGCTCAAGGCGACGACGGCCGCGACCGTACAGTTGAGCGTCCCAGTGATCGCGGCGCTCGGCGGCGTTCTCCTGCTGGGTGAGCCGCTCGGCTTGCGCCTCGTCGCCGCGACCATCGCCATCCTCGGCGGCATCGCCCTGGTTATCAGAGAAAAACGTCCGCGGTGAACTAGAAGCGGATGTCGAACCGGCCGAGAACGAGTATGTAGATGCCGTAGCCGGCCATCGTTACGGCGCAGGCGGCTAGAAGGGCGGGGACGAAGGAAAGTACACGCAAGAACAGGGGCAGGGTGATGAAGAACAATAACGAGGGGATGACGGCCCAGAAGATGGAATAGGTGAGCGCGGCGACCTGCCCCGTGTCACGCGTGTCCGCATAAAGCCAGATGATCGCGAGCAGCGAAGTCAGCGGCAGGGAGGCGAGAAGCGCCGCGGCGATCGTGTAGCGGCGGGCCAAGGTGGCCACGCCTGCGATGATCAGTGCCGAAACAAGGACCTTGATGAGAAATTGCATGGATCTGACTGGTGCGAATATTCAAGCGTTGAAATTTTATTTTACTGCTTTGGGCGATGCTCTGACCCGATAGTGCCTGGGCCGTTTAATAGATAGGACAATAAAATCGGCAATGCGGAGGCGCATAATGTGTACAGGGATGTTGTTGATATAGGGAATGCATCCATCAAAAAATTTCTGAATGAGCGCTATATCCGGATTGCGTTTCGGATCAGTCTCTGGTTCAAGGCCGTGTTCGCGGTGACCGAGATCGCTGGCGGTGTTGTCGCTTTTTTCGTGACACGGATGTTTCTAGTGCATGCGGCCAATGTTATTACCCAGGGAGAGTTGAACGAGGATCCGAACGACTTCTTCGCCAATTCCCTGCGCCATGCCGTGCAGCATTTTTCGGTCAATACCCGGCACTTCACCGCCATCTATCTCCTCGCCCACGGGATCATCAAGTTGTGGCTGGTTGTTGGGCTGCTGCGGGTGCGACTCTGGTATTACCCCACTGCGCTCGTTGTTTTCGCTCTGTTCGTGGTCTACCAGCTCTATCGTTTCAGTCAAACGCATTCCCTGGCGCTGTTGTTCGTCACGGCAGTGGATCTGGTGGTCATCGTTTTGACCTGGCACGAGTACCGCTATCTGCGCCGCAGTCGAATCGGTCCTGTGTGACCCGGCAGGACTCGAGCCCCCATTCCGGTTTCTGAATAAATCCCGGCCTTTGTATTGCATCGGGGTCGTGAATAGTTCGCAAAATCCGAGTCGGGTTCGAAACAGACGTTCAGCGTCTCAGGAATCTTCCGGCGTCGATGGCAGGCTGTGAAGTGCCGCGCCTGTTCATGACACCACGTCATGAAACCTTCACTGTCTCTTAACCTTGTTCGTGCACTCTCATCTCGCCGTCGAAGCGAGCGTCTTGCCGTACCGCCTCGGTAGCACTGTTTCCAATCACTCTAGGAGTTAATGAGATGAAATTACGTGCGCAAGCGATGATATCTGTCGCTGTTTTGAACTGTGCTTTGGTGTTCATGCCGGCATTCGCCATGGCGAACCCGCATCGTCAGAGGACGCAGACGCCGATCCGGCATCTGGTTGTCATTTTCCAGGAGAACGTGTCTTTTGATCACTATTTCGGGACTTATCCTCGTGCCGAAAACCCCTCGGGGGAACCGCCTTTTCACGCGAGTTCGCATACGCCTGCGGTTAACGGGCTAGACCAGGCTCTATTGACGAACAACCCCAATCACGATGCGAACGGCAATGTGGCTAACCCACAAAGGCTTGACCGTTCGCAGGCGCTGACCTGCGACGAGGATCACGGCTACACGGCCGAGCAGAAGGCGTTCGGCGGCGGCCTGATGGACAAGTTCGTGCTCTACACGGACCGTGAAGGCTGCAGCCCGCCGAATTTCACCCGCCCCAACCTGGTCATGGACTATTACGACGGCAATACCGTCACCGCCCTGTGGAACTACGCGCAGCACTTCGCCATGAGCGATGATTCTTTCGGGACCGTGTTCGGCCCGTCGACGCCGGGCGCGCTGAACCTCATTTCCGGACAGACGCACGGCGCAACGCCCGCGAACGTGACCGGACTGGTTGACAACGGGACCGTGATCAGCGACGCCGATCCCACGTACGACGATTGTTCCAATCACAGTCGCACTACGCTCAGCATGAGCGGGGAAAACGTGGGCAACCTGCTCAATGCTGCCGGCATCACCTGGGGCTGGTTCGAGGGCGGCTTCCAACCCACGAGCCGCAACAGCGGCGGTACTGCCGTTTGTGGATCCACGCATACCAACATTGGCGGAGAGACGGTGGGCGACTACATCCCGCACCACGAGCCCTTCCAGTACTATGCTTCCACGGCCAACCCGCATCATCTGCCGCCGAGTTCGGTGGCGGCCATCGGCCATACCGACCAGGCCAACCACCAATACGGCTTGAGTGACTTCTGGGCGGCGGCCGACGCAGGCAATTTGCCGGCCGTGAGTTTCCTCAAGGCACCGGGTTACCAGGACGGACACGCCGGCTATTCCGACCCGCTCGATGGACAGCACTTCATCGTCGAGACGATCAACCGGCTGGAGCGGTTGCCCTCGTGGAAGTCCACGGCGGTCGTCATCGCCTATGACGATTCCGACGGCTGGTACGATCACGTGATGGGGCCGATCGTGACGCAATCGAACGATAGCGCCTACGATGCCCTGGTCGACGGTAGCTGCGGCGGCAATCTCGCGGGCGGATATATCGGTCGCTGCGGCTACGGCCCGCGCCTGCCGCTGCTGGTGATTTCACCGTGGGCGCGGCGCAACTTCGTAGCCCATAACGTGACCGACCAGAGTTCGATCCTGCGCTTCATAGAAACCAACTGGAACTTGCCGCAGATCGGCGACCAGTCGGCCGACGCGAAGGCCGGCAGCATCGAACCCATGTTCGACTTCGGCCACGGGCATGAGCGCGATCACGACCGTGGCGTGCGGCGCTTGTTCCTCGATCCCGTGACCGGTGAACCGGAACATAAGCGCGATTGAGTGTCGGTAATCTTGAGGGCCCGGGCGTATGCCCGGGCCCTTTTTTGTTGCCTGCCGTCGCTGTGTCTCAAATTCGTGCGCGTTGAGTAGGTGGCGGATATTTTTTCACGTGTCGGAAAGCTCTGACGCGAATTCAGGCCCTCATTCTGCGAAAATTAAATTGCCACGATGGGTGCCCGAACCCGTTCACTTTAATTGAGGATCGCTAAGAGGATGTTGGCCATGAACAAGAGAAGTTTGAAATTTGTGCAGGCGGGGATTCTGCTGTGCCTGGGATGGGCCGGCGTCGCCTGCGCATCACCCGCTCTCGAGTTCGGGGTTTCCGCCTGGAATGCCCAGGCATCGGGACAGGGCACCAGTACCGAGGGTGGCGGCCAGAATTCGACCATAGATATGCAGAGCGATCTGGATATGCAGCGCAACTGGACGGGCGGCGTGCACTTCATCTGGCGGCATGATCTGCCTGTTCTCCCTGACTTTCTGGTGGCAGCCGATCATGTGTTCAATGATGGCGACACGTACCTGAACAGAACGATTACCTGGCAGGGCAAAACCTACTTGGCGAATGGGCGGGTGCAGAGCCAGATTGATTTGAAGACGGCTCGTATCGAGGCTTTCTGGAATCCGTTGGATAACCCCGTGGTCAATTTGCGGTTAGGGCTGGAGGCTCGCTGGCTGAGCCTGTATGTTCCGTTGACGGGTACGGTTCTTGGGCCGACGGGATCCCAAAAGGAAAGTGCGTCCGCCGGGGGCTCTATCTGCCTGCCGATGGGGAACGTCGGGCTGACGTTCCACCTGCCGGGCAAGGTCGATCTGGGCGGGGAATGGAGTTATGTGCGTTATTCGGGCAGCTATCTGTCAGATTACAGGGCGCAAGTTTCGTATACCTTTGACT
>JBAUSV010000207.1:0-4992 GCA_049581885.1 Gammaproteobacteria bacterium
GTACTGGCCACCCTTGCGCGTGATCTGATTCACCACCTCGATCTTGTAGTAATCGGCGCTGATATCGAGGCCTTCGGCGAAGCTCGGGCTCCATACAAAACCCAAGCTGCGGCTGATCGACTTCTCCGGCTGCAGATCCGGGTTGCCACCAATGGTGGTGTGGATCTGTGCGTTCGGCTGCGCATGCGGTCCGGGGCAATACTGTGCCGGGTTCGCCCCAGCACAGGGATCGCTCAGGCCCGGGAAGTTATCCGAAGCACCGCCGAACAGATCGCTGATGGAGGGAATACGGAAGCCCGCGGCCCAGGTTGCCCGGAACAGCAATTGCTGAATGGGCTGCCACTTGAGCGTCACCCGGCCGGTAGAGGCATGCGCCCGCCCGTTTGCCGGATAGTTCACGATCGCACCGTTCACGAACTTCGAGCCGATACCGTCGAACTTGAACTGCGACCAGCGGTTGGCCAGATCGATGCCCAGGGCCTTGGCAAACGGCAGATCCGAGGCCAGCGGAATACTCAACTCCGCGTACTCGGCATTGGTGGCCTGGCGACCCGAAGTCGGTTTCGTTGCGTTACCCACGGTATTGCCGGCGGCAACCAGCGCATCCGGCTGGAAGAAGCCGTCGAACTCTTGGTACTCGTAACCCGCGGCAACACCCCAGGGACCCGCATACCAGCTGTTGAAGAAGCTGCCGCCGATATTGGCGTTGTAATCGCGCAGTACCTGCTGGTCGACGCTATGGGCATTGAACAGAATATAGTTGGCCTGATCGGGCGTGATCGTGCCCAGTCCGCCGAAAATATTCAGTGGCACGCAGCTCGGATCGTTGGTGCAGCCGGCACCCAACGCGCTGGCGATTCTCGCCGTGCTCGCGAGGCCCGTCGTGAGATTGGTTACCAGCGTCTGACCGTAGATGTAGTTCGCATTCCAGGTCCACTGGTTGCCGAACATCTGCCAGTAGCCCTTGAAGCCGCCGTTGAAGTAGAAGGTCTGGCTATTCTGGTTGAACACGCGGTTACCCACCTCGTTCGGGCGGCGGCCGTAGAAGAACAACGTCTCGTAGTTGGTCGAGCAGGTCGGCGAGCCGTAGTTCTGGCAGAAATACTGGCCGTTTCCGTAAGACGGGAAGCCCGGCACCAGATCCACGCCGAAGGGGTTGTAGGGGTTGTTAGCAGCGACGCCGATCGCATGACCGTTGACGAACTCGCTGCCCGCCAGACCGAAGAACCACGGGTTCGGCGCCAGCACCTGCGAAGAATTACGCCGGTCGTAGTCGGCCGTGAAATTGAAGGTGACGTTGTCCGTCAGGTCGTAATGGCCCTGCGTGTAGGCGTACCACGTCTCCTGCGGCGTGTACAGATAGTTCTGCGGCGCATAGTTGAAATGTTGAGTGAACGGCGCCGAACCGAACGGGTTGGTTGAATTGATCGGCCCGGTGAAATCGCAACCCGGATAACCGAATGCAGCCGAGGAGCCACATGCTCCGTTCGTATTGCCGCGGCTGGCCCAGTTCGGATCGTAGAACACGAAACGGCCATCGGGTGTGCCGGAGCTGCCGAAGGCCGTACCGGTGCCGATGTAAGGTTCCTTGGAAATGGTGCGCTGGCCGGCCCAGACTGGCCCGTTGTTACGGTAGCCCGCCGACAGCAATACGGCCGAACGATCGCCCGCGGTACCCACGGTGAAGCTGTAGTTCTGGGTCTTGCCGTCCCAGCCGCCGCCGTCGCCGTGGCCGTCGTACATGCCCATGTAGGCACTCGCCTGGGCGCCGTTGTAGTTCTTGATGGTGACGATGTTGATGACACCGGCCATCGCCTCGGAACCGTAAATGGCCGAAGCACCATCCATCAGCACCTCAATGTGATCCACGATCGCGGTCGGAATGGTGCTGATATCGACGCTGCCGCCCAGGGTGGGCAGCCAACGCTGGCCGTTAACCAGAACCAGCACGCGCTGCGAACCGAGGTTATGCAGGTCGAAAAACACCTGACCGGTGCCGCCGTTGTTGTAGGCCTGGTTCAGGGCCGGACCGGCAGCGCTCAGGCCTTGCAGCAGATTGCCCACGGTGGTGTAACCGGAGGTCTCGATCTGCTGCCGTGAAATGTTGATTACGGGCTGAGCGTTGGCGATCGCGGTTTGCGGAATGTGCGAACCGGTCACCGTGATGTTGCTCAGCTTGGTGGTACCGGCAGCGGTTCCCGCCGGCGGGGCGGTCTGAGCAAGCGCGACGCCCGCCCCGACCATCGATCCGGCTGCACCCACGGCGAGGGCGCCGCGTACAGCCTGTCTCAATAAAGCTTCTGTACTCATTCTAAAAGCCTCCCAGCTAAGAGGTAGAGGATTGGCCAAAATACCCCGGCACCGAAGTGCCGCCCATCCCTTGCAAATCGCTCGATACGAGCACACGCACAAGGCTTTGCGCCGGATGGTGACCGAAGCGTAGCACAAAAAAAAAGTTTTGCAAACACTTTTGTGGCGTTGTCGCCACAGAGCCGCAGCCGCCGCTGTGCCCCTGCCGCCGCCAGTGCAACCGAGGATTGCACACTAGCCAGGTTACCAGCTCTCAATATGTTGTATTCATGCAACATACGCCAAAGCGGCTATCATTATGCCCCTTGATACCTTGAGTCGACCGCCGGGATGAGTACGAGAAACCGGGACAGCCTGCAACGGCTGACGCACTGGCAACGCACCGGACAGTGGCGGCGCGCGGCGGCGGGTTACCGGCGCCTGCTGCGGGCTGACCCGAACTCCGCCGAGGGCTGGCATTTTTACGCCTTGCTGATCTACGAGCGGGGCCATCCACGCATGGCGCGCCGGTTCATCGAACGCGCCGCCGAACTTGCCCCGAACCAGGTCCCCATCCACACCAACCTCGCGCGCATGCTGCGCGAAGGCGGCGAATTCGAGGCGGCGGAGCACCATATCGAGCGGGCACTCGAACTCTCCCCCCTGCATCCACCGGCTTGGATCCAGCTTGTCTTGATGCGTGTTGCACAGGAACGCGCCGACGAACTGCGCGAGCCGTTCGCGCGCCTGCTGGAGCGCTATCCGCAGGTGGCGCAACTGTGGACGCTGAGCGGGCTCTGCCACGAGCAGGCCGCAGATTGGGACGCCGCGCTCGCCGCCTATGCACGGGCCGCCGAGATCGCGCCCTCTGACTCCGAGCCGTGGCTGCACCGTGCCGAAGTCGAGGAACGACTGAGCCAGACGGATGCGGCCGAATCTAGTTACCGCCAGGCGCTGGAGCGTGACCCGCAGTGTGCATCGGCCATTTGCGCCCTGGGCTCGATCGCCAATCAGCGCGGCGACTTTGCAACCGGTGAACAATTGGTGCGCCGGGCGCTGGAAGTCGATCCGAAGTGTTATGCAGCCTGGCTGAATCGGGTGCTCGGACAGCGTGACCGGTCTGCTGCGGAATTGATTTCCGGCCTGCGTGCGGCTACCCGCAGCGCCGGCGACGATCCCGAAGCCTCACCGCTTTATTTCGCACTGGGAATGTGCCTGGAGGCCGGCGGTAACTACGATCCCGCCTTCGACGCCTACGCCGAAGGCAACCGGCGCCGCGCCCGGGAGATGACCTATGATCGTGACACCCAGATCGAATACTTCCGTAACATCGTGGAGCACCTCGACGAACGTTTTGTGGCCCGCGCAGAACACATCGGCAACCCCGAGTCGCAACCGATCTTTGTGCTGGGCATGCCGCGCTCCGGCACCACCCTGACCGAGAGCCTGCTCGCCGCGCACAGCCGTATACATGCCGGCGGCGAGATGCACTGGATCCACGACTTACTGCGCCGCAGCGGAGGGCGTGAAAACGCTACCCGACGGGTCGGAGCATGGCTGGCAGCAAGCACCGATGCGCAGCTGTCATCCCTTGCCGCGCAGTGGCAACAGGGGCTCATTGCGCTCGCTCCCGATAACCAGCACCTGACCGACAAGATGCCCACGAATTTCATGCTGGCGGGCCTGGTGCATGTGTGTTTCCCGCGGGCCGCCATCGTGCATGTGCGCCGCGATCCGCTCGACAACTGTTTTTCCTGCTTCGCGACCGCCTTCGGCCAGGGCCATTCCTTCAGTAACGATCTGGGCGCGATGGGCGAGTTCTACCGCTTCTACGAAACGCTCATGGCGCACTGGTACCGGGTCATGGGCAGGGAACGCTTCATCGAAGTGCAATACGAAGACCTGATAGCCGAACCCGAGCGCGTGCTGCGCAAAGTGTTTGCCGCGCTCGGCCTGGCCTGGGAGGATGGGTGCCTGGAACACTACCGGGAACGCGCCGTGATCCGCACGGCCAGCTTGTGGCAGGCGCGCCAGCCCGTGTATAGCAGCGCCCACGGCCGCTGGCGGCGTTTCGAGCGGCATCTGGCGCCGCTGCGCGAAGCCTTGCAGAACCCGAAGGCGGCTGAATTGCTGATCGCCGATTATAATGGCGCATCCTCCAATACGATCTTTGGCAAGGCATGAACGAAGAGACGAACGAAACGACTAATCGTCTGGAACAATTGCTGGATACATTCGAGGACTCCGACAGCGACCCGGAAGGTTTTGCGGAGTTCCTCGCTGCATTCGCGACCGAACCCTTGACGTTGGCAGTGAGCCCGCCGTGGGAGAGCGGCGGCGAGCCACCTCCGCTCGGCCACACATTGCTGATCGTGTCCGATGGCGACAACGTCGAGCAGCCGATGCTGGCCGTGTTCACCCGCCCGTCCTATGCCGAAAAATTCTGCCGGGAGTTCATTCAGGATGGACAGTTCGAACCTTATCAGGCCTTCAACAGCGCATGGGCCATACTCCAGACTCCGGAGGGCGCAGGCATCCGCCTAAACCCCAACCTGCCCCACGGCTTCCGCATGACTCCGCAGCTCGTCGAGCAGTTGAAACGGGATGTTCAGGCCGCGTGGCAGCGCGCCCGGAAAAACGCATGAACGTCCCCGAGCTGAGCGGAGCGGCCCAGCAGGCCGCCGCAGCGCTCAGGCGCAACGA
>JBAUSV010000208.1:0-12007 GCA_049581885.1 Gammaproteobacteria bacterium
GTCCAGGCCCAGAGCCTCCGGGCCGAGGTCGGCCAGTGCCGCGGCGTGCTGGCCGGCGCCCTTGGGGAAGACAATCAGCGGCTTGTCGCGGGCCACCGGATCGGCCTTCAGGCCCTTGACGATCTCGCCGAGCGGCAGGCGGCAGTAATGTTCGAAGCCCGTGGGCGTAAGCAGGCCCGCCCAGCTCTCGAATATCATCAGCGCGTTGGTGCCGGCGCGGGCCTGGGCAGCGAGGTAGGCCGTGATGGCGGGCACCAGGTGCTGGACTAGCGCTTCGGCCAATTGCGGGTCGGTATGCAGGGCCGCCCGTGCACGGCGGAACTCGCCGCCGCCGGACCGGCCTTCCAGCATGTAGGCGGCGAGCGTCCACGGCCCGCCCGAAAAGCCGATCAGGGGTTTTTTGCCGTCCAGTTCGCGGGACACCGCGCGCACGGTGTCGAGCACGTAGGACAGATCGGCTTCGGGATCGAGCGGCGGTAACGCCGAAACCTGTTCCCTGCGCTCGATCGGGTTGCGGAACCGCGGACCCTCGCCGGCCACGAATTCCAGCCCCAGACCCATGGCGTCGGGAATAGTCAGAATATCGGCGAACAGGATCGCCGCATCGAGGTCGAAGCGCCGCAGCGGCTGCAGTGTCACCTCACAGGCCAGCTCTGGCGTCTTCATCAGCGTCAGGAAACTGCCGGCACGCTCGCGGATGGCGCGGTACTCGGGCAGGTAGCGCCCCGCCTGGCGCATGATCCACACCGGCCGGCGGGACACCGGCTTCCGGTAAAGGGCCCGTACCAGGTCGTGCTCGCGGCTCATGCGCGACTGACCGCCATTTCGATTTCCTTCACGATGGTCTCCGCCGCCACGCGCGGGTCCGCGGCATCGCGAATCGGGCGGCCCACGACCAGGTAATCCGCGCCTGCCGAGATCGCCTCGGCGGGGCTCAGCACGCGCTTCTGGTCGTCCTCGGGGCGGTTGGCCACCGGGCGAATGCCGGGCGTCACGACCAGCAGGCGCCGATCGATTTGCTCGCGCAGCATCGCCGCCTCGCGGCCCGAGGCCACCACGCCATCGAGCCCCGCTTCCAGGGCGCGACGAGCACGCGAGGCCACCAGGGTCGGCACGTCGCACTCGAAGCCGAGGTCGCGCAGGTCGCCCTCGTCGAGACTGGTCAGCGCCGTGACCGCGAGCACGCGGCTCACGCCCTTGGCTGCTGCGGCAGCCTCCATCATCGACTGGTTACCGTGCACGGTGATGAAGTCGGCCTCCAGCGCGGCAAGCCGGGCCACGGCACGACCCACGGTCGCCGGCACGTCGAACAGTTTCAAATCGACGAACACCTGCTTGCCGGCCTTTTTCAGCTTGCGCACCAGCCCCGGTCCATCACCGGCAGTAAATATCTCCAGCCCGACCTTGTAGAAGGTGACGGCCTCCCCCAGCGACGCGATAAAACGCTCGGCCTCGCCTATCGAAGGCACGTCGAGGGCGAAGATCAGGCGGTCGCGCGGATCCATGTGAGGCACGATAGGCACCCATTAAAAGCGGCGACCATTTTATCAGCCGGGGGAAGGCAGTCATTCGCGAACCGCGCTGATGGCGGCCTGCAATTCGTCCCGGCCCACATCGGTCCAGACATCGGCCTCGCCCCATGCATCCAGCCCGATGAAACGCAGCGTGCCGGAGACGATCTTCTTGTCGAGCGAGAGCGCCTCCTCAAGCGCGGCATCCGTCACCGAGGACGGCACGCTGACCGGCAGTCCGAAGGCCTCGAGCAGGCGGCGCACACGGGCCACGTCACCGGCCTGCAACCTGCCGCGACGCGCGGACAATTCAGCCGCCGCCACCAGGCCCACGGCCACGGCCTCGCCATGCAGCCAGGTGCCGTGTTGCAGCGCCGTCTCCAGAGCATGGCCCAGGGTGTGTCCGAGATTGAGCAGCGCGCGCCGCCCCTGTTCGGTGCGGTCCGCGGCCACGATCCCGAGCTTGATGCGGGCGCCGGTTTCGATGGCCGTGGCAAGCACCTCCTTATGCCGCGCATTCAGCGCTTCCGCGTGTTCTTCCAGCCAGTTGAAGAACCGGGCATCGAAGCCCAGGCCGTACTTGACCACTTCGCCCAGTCCCGACCGGTACTCACGCTCGGGCAGGGTATTCAACCGGGCGGGATCGGACCATACCGCGAGCGGGTCGTGAAAGGCGCCGATCAGGTTCTTGCCGCGGGGATGGTTGACGGCCGTCTTGCCACCGATCGCCGCATCGATCTGGGCCAACAAGGTGGTGGGCACGGCGATCCAGTCGATGCCACGCTGGTAGCAGGCCGCGGCAAAGCCACCGAGGTCGCCGATCACCCCACCACCCAATGCCACCAACACGGCATCGCGATGGAAGGCACCCGCAATCAACGTATCCAGGACGCGCTCCAAGCCCGCCATCGACTTGCTCTGCTCGCCAGCCGGCATCACCAGTTGCTCGACACGGGATGACGTGCCCAGTTGCGCGCACAGAGGTTCCAGATGGTGCGGCGCCACATTTTCGTCGCTCAGTACCAACACATCGCGATCTTCGCATAATGCGGCTAATGAAATTGCGGCTTCCGTGCCGCCCACCCACACCGGATAGCCGACACCGGCTTCAGTCAGCGTTTTCAAGGTATGCCTGCTCCGTGTTGCCGCCGATGATTCGTGCGATAGTTTGGGCCACCTGATGCACGCTGCATTTGTCCGTGTCGATACGATAATCGGCCAGCTCCGCATAATACGGCTCGCGTGCTTGCGCAAGTTCGGCAAGGCGCTCTCCGGCACGATTGTGAAGCAAAGGCCGTTCGGTAGTGTCGGCAGCCAGGCGGGTCAGTAATTGCTGGTGTGCTGCCCGCAGCCAAACCGTCTGTGTGCGTTGCGCGATGACCTCCCGGTTGGCGGGCAACTCGACCACGCCGCCACCGCCTGCAATTACGACTCTCGGGCTATCGAGAGCGTGCAGCAAGGTTTCGCTTTCCAGGCGACGGAATTCCTGCCATCCCCGTTGTGCAACAATTGCCGCGACAGTGTGTCCGAATCGGGTCTGGAGCACCCGGTCGGTGTCCACAAAATCCCGGTCCAGCAAGGCAGCCAGAGTCGTCCCGACGCTGCTTTTTCCGCTGCCCGGCAAACCGATCAGTACGATCGGCCGAGCGCCGGTCGCAGGAGCGGTTCTCGAACCGGTTTCATCCACAGCAGACCCCGAGCGTCTCTCCGGCGCGCATGCTCGCCGCACGTCCGATGCAAATCGTCTTCTCGCAAAAAACAGTTTATGGGACGTTAATCGTCGGACTGTAGCTGAGAGTATTATTCGATACGGGTGATTTGGCCACTATGACGAAACTACCGCTCTGCGACTGAGAAGACACGCTAACCGTGATGGGATAAGAGCTGCTCCCCGGCGGCGAATTCTTGCACCCGATGTCCGGCACGGCAGTTTGCAGCAAGCTGACGCTGGGACCGCTGGAAATAATGGAAAAGGTCATTCCACTCGGTGGCACATTGCCGTTTTCGTCGGAGACCAGATACGTTGCACTAGACCCGACAGGGATAGAAGCCGGACCGGTGATCGTCACACCCGATGTCGACATGACGATACAATCCTGCAAGCCGATACCCACGGTGGGTGTTCCGCACTGCACAGTAGCCGTACCCTGGCAACCCACACCGTGGTACTTCCCATCGGGCGGATTGCGAACGCCGTCATGGTTGAAGTCGAAGAAGTAATCGCCGCTCACGTAATGGCCGCTTTCGTTCTGATCGAGATACACCTCGCCAATGTCGTCCTGACCGGGTGACCCGAAGAAATTGTCGCCGGTTCCTCCTGTGTACAGGCTGAACTGATCAGGACCGTCAAACACCCCATCACCATTGACGTCGGTAAAGCTTTCCTCACCGGTCGCATAGGCCAGAATCTCTGCATGACCCAAAACCGAATTTGGCCCGCCTTGAGGACGCGGATTAGCACTCGTCCAGGTCACGGAACAGGTGCCGTTGGTTGTCGTGCAAGAAGGCTGAATTTGCCCGCCGTTGGTGGTGAAGGACACCGCCGTGCCGTCCGGTACCGGATTAAAAAAGCGGTCGGACATACGCACGGTAACGGTATCCTGGGTGCCGTCGACATCGAAGCCTTCCACATTATGTGTTGCCAATGACAAAGAAAAATTGTGCTCCGTCGGAATGCCGGTACTGATGACGATGCCGGGCGACTGGGTTGAAATTGTCTGGCCACTGGCGGTCTTTACCGATGCGGTAACCCGCACGGTAGTGTGCTGAGTGCCCGCTTGCACCACCGTCTGCGCTTGCCCGTCGTTGCCGGTCGTGGCACTGGTTGGGGAAAACGTAATTCCGCCCACGGTGGTATCAATAGAAAAGCTCACCTTGGCATTCGGTACCGGTCCGCCCGAGGAATCGGTGGCCTTGAACACCACGGTCGAGGTGCTGGGTCCACCACTGCCCTGCAGGGAGATAGTAGGCGGCGTAGCCGAAACGAACTGGATGGCACCGACGCTGGCAGATGCTACCGTTACCGTGCCCACGGCGGTCAATGTCGTACCATTCACGGAGGTGGTAGCGGTAATGGTGTCCGAGCCGCTGCAGCCACTGGCGGTATAGGTGATATTCGCCTGTCCCGTCGTGGTGGTAACCGTATTCGTCGCCGTGCCGTTTTCCGAAAAAATCGCCAACCCGTTCTGATAGCACACCGATGTAAATGTGATAGTTGCCGATTGCGTGTAAGGCGTACCGTCGGAGTTCTGCAGCGCTGCGGAGATGGTCGTGGAGCCGCCGGCCGACAGGTTGGCAACGGCAACAGCCAACACCCCCTGCTGGAAGGAAGAGCCGCTCCCGCTGCCTAACGCGACGGTCAGGCTCGTTCCACCACCACCGCCTCCACTGCTGCCACCACCCAGACTTGAATTCGTTGAACCCCCGCAACCCGCGAGCAGGGCAACCAAACAGCAAATCGCAATATTCCCAAACGTTTTCTTCATGAGAAGGCACCTATTCATTACATTCGGCTCGGACACGGCTATTGAGACAGACTGTTTGACAATATTTTCGGCGTAACAAACACGAGTAATTCATTCTTGTTGTTGGTCTCCGATTTTTGCCGGAACAGGAAACCAATCAAGGGGATATCGCCCAGGAAGGGTACCTTGGTCACCGAGTGATTTACCGTGGTTTCGTAAATACCGCCGAGCACAACCGTATCGCCGTTGTCGACGAGTACATGTGTATTCACCACACGCGTATCGATACTCGGTACGGAACCGCCGTTTGCAGTGGCAACCGTCGTCCCGACCGAATCCTTGTGTACTTCGATGTCCATAAGCACACGGTTATCGGGCGTAATCTGCGGCGTTACATCGAGGCTGAGCACCGCCTTCTTGAACTGTACTGTAGTGGCTCCACTCGAAGCCGCATTCTGATAGGGAATTTCCACGCCCTGCTCAATGTGTGCCTTTTGCTGGTTAGCTGTAATTACATGTGGACTGGACACCACCTCACCCCGACCCTCGGCTTGCAAGGCAGAAAGTTCCAAGCCTATCTGGAAATTACTGGTCAGGATGGACAATGCAAACTGGCCTACCGATCCGCCTGCCTGCGCAGGCGCAGCCGGCAGATTAACATTCAACATGTCATTAAGATTGCTGGGTACTGGGTACGGCCCCGGAGAACCAGCTGTTTGTCCAGCCAACATCTGATTGGCGCCGGTCAAACTGCCCGTGGTCACGATAGTGCTGTTCGCACCGGTTTGTACTCCGGTAACTCCGAAGCGCGCACCCAGAGAACGCTGAAAATCGTTGTTTGCAATCACGATACGCGATTCGATCAGAACCTGTTTCACCGGAACATCGAGCACATGCACCAATTTTCGTACTTGAGCGATATGCGAGTTGGTGTCCTGGACAATCAGCATGTTGGTACGCGGGTCGGTGGTAATTGAACCACGCTCGGACAAAAGCGAGGTCTTCTGTGATTTGATCAGACTGGCCAGATCGGCGGCCTTGGCGTAGTTGACCTGGATGTAAGCGGTCTGCAGCGGCACCAGCTTCTCGATCTGATTCTGCGCCTGGAGCTGACTTTGTTCCTGGCGGGCAAAGACCGAAGCCGGAGCAATCATGATTACATCGTTGCTCTGGCGCATCGCCAGGCCCTGGGTCTTGAGAATAATGTTGAGCGCTTCGTCCCAGGGTACATCGTGCAGACGCAGCGTGATATTGCCGTTGACGTTTCCCGAAACCACAATATTCTTGCCGGTGAATTCAGCCAGTATCTGCAGCACGGAACGCACCGGAATATTCTGGAAATTCAAAGTCAATTTCTTGCCTTTGTATTGCTTGGGTCCCGCCGCCTGTTCGGCAAGTGTCACCGGTTTGAGTTCCACTGCAAATGTGTCATTTGCCTGGAAGGCCATCTGGTTGAAATTCCCCGAACCCGTGATAACCACCTCGGCCCCGTTCGCTGTATTGCGCGTAACGATGGTGGACACCGGCGTGGCAAAGTCGCTCACACCGAGCTCTTCCTGCAATTTCTTGGGCACGGTTACACCAGGAAAACTGACGGTGATGCGGTTTCCTACCTGGTTTACGTTACCACTCACACCCGGTCCCGGCAGTCCGATTTCGACCCGTCCACCACCATCGGGCATCCGATGGAAATCGACCTTGGTCAGCACCTTGGAGGCCGTTTGCTGGCTGACCGATCCACTGCTGGTTCCCGATTTGGGTCCGAACGTCTTCTCCTCCGCAGAGCTTGGGCCGGACTGGGCAACTTGCTTCGATCCACCGCCCAAAGTAATGTACAGATGCTGACCCTCGACGCGTGTCCGGTAGGGTGTCATCGCATCCAGATTGAGCACAACCCGGGTGCGATTATTGGCCGCTGCCACCTGAACGCTCGTCAGGCCACCCACATTAACCGCCTGCTGCGTCTGCGCGAGCCCAAGACTCGTATCGGGCAAGTCGAGCACAATCATGGCCGGCTGATCGACGCTGAAGGACAAGGGCTTGGGGGCCGCCTGGCTAAGCGTCAATTCGACTTCAACCCCGCCCCCCGCAAGCGAGATCGTCTTGATCGACGTCAGCGCCCGGCTCTGATCGGCTCGTGCCGCCCCCGGTGCAAAACCAATGAGCACGGTGGCAGTTATCACGGCAATCAAGCCATTAAAAATATGTTGTCTCATTTTAGCCTCCAGACTGCTGCGCCATCGAGAGCGAAGCGGGACGTTTTAGAAATCCACCATTGCCGCTCGGTACAATTTCGGTCAACCTGATTTCATTCGGTAAAATCGCCGTAATGCGTCCATTGTTCTGCCCCATGTAATTACCCTTGGTTACTCGGTGTACCAGACCCTGCGGATCCTGAATCAAGGCGTAGGTAGTGCCCCCCATGGCAATTTCTCCCACCAGCTTGAGCGAATCCAACGGGAACTGCTCCAGGAATTCCTTCTTACGGTGAATATTCGGACGCACTCCGCTGCCAGGTTTGCTTGCGGGCAGAAACGGAGAACGAAGACTGCTCGCCTGGTAGACATAAGCCACGTATGGTTCCGGCTTGGGTACAGGAGAAATTTTGCCGCCGTGACGCGACTTGACTTGCGCCACCCAAGCCTGCAAATCCGACTGGCCTCCACAACCGGCAAGCGGTAGCACCAGACCCAACATCGCGCCCAATAGAATCGCTCGTGACCACGCGGAGTTTGTCATTGCCTGGTCCTCCGCTTTTTCTTGCCCTTGTGGGTGGCCGCCTCCTCAGCACTGAGGTAACGATAGGTATATGCCGTGACCGAAAAGTCGAGTTGACTCCCGTCGCCTTTGATGACGGGGTGCAATTTGAAATCCCGAATCGTCACAATGCGCGGCAGGCTGGAAACGTCGCTCACGAATTTAGCAAGCTGCTGATAGCTGCCCGTGTAGGCCATGGCGATTGGCTTTTCGGCGTAGAAACCCTCGCGCTTTTCCGCACTCGGCTGGAAAAGTTGTTGTGCAAGTCCATCCTCCTGCGCCGTCTGCGACACCTCACGCAGCAAAGCATCTATTTCTGTTTTGCTGGGCAGTTGCCGGAGGAGACTTCCGAAATCCTCATGCATCTGCTTCAGTTGCTGCTCGTAGGCAGACAGATTAGACGCAAGGTGTTGCTTTTCCTCGAATTTTACCTTCAGGGAGGCTTCGGCCTGCTGTGCAAAGTGCAGATCTTGAAGATCGCCTCGTATGACCAGAAAATAGCCCAGAACGAGCACAATAATGACAATAGCGGCCATGACCGCCACACGACCCGCCAACGGCCACTCTCCAACCGCGGAAAAATTGATGTCGCGCAGATCCAGATTATTCAGGTCTTCCAGGTTCATGACCCACCCCCCGATTGCCCCGCGTCCTTTTTATCCTGTGGCTGCATCAGCCGGGTAGTCACCGTAAAGCTGCTGCGCCGTACCTTGCCGTCGCTTTTGGTTCTTACAACCTTGAGATTGGGGTCTGCCAACCACGGAGAATTGGCTATATTTTGCATATAGGCCGAGACTCCTGACGGCGACTGCGCGACCCCTTCGATGGTCAAGTCCCCCCCCTTGTTGGTGACCGAGGAAATGTAGACGCTATCGGGCACTGTCCGGGTAAGCTGATCGAACAGACGTACGACCAAGGGCCGGCTCTGTTCCAGTTTCTCGATAACCTTCATGCGCGCAAGCAACTCATCACGTGTCTTTTTAAGCTGGTTTATGGCCTTGATCTTGGTGTCGAGTTGGGCAACTTGCTCACGCAAGTATTGATTGCGCCCCTGCTGGCTACTCACCTGCCCCTCGACCATGAAGGCCGCCCATACGATGATGACAATTCCGACAACTAATGCCAGTGCCAGTGAAAGCAAAAAGCGCTGGCGCAACCGGCGCCGCTCCCAATCTCTCCACGGCAGTAAATTTATGCGCGCCATCAGTCGAAACTCCTGAGCGCCAAGCCGCAGGCTACAAGCAGCCCTGGTGCATCCTGCTCTATACCCTGAGCTTGCGCCCTTCCGCTCACCTTGAGAGTAGCGAACGGATTGGCAACGCGCGTCGGCGTACCCACCTTTTCGCCAATACGCTCCGCGGCCTCGGGGATAGCCGCACAACCACCGCAAATAAACACCTGATCCACGTTGGTATGTTCGGTAGTGGCGGCATAGAAAAACTGAAGCGCTCGATTTACATGATGAGCCATATCGTCAACAAAAGGGATCAACACCTCGTCCCGATAGGATTCCGGTAACCCGCCCCGCCGCTTCGCTCTGCCTGCATCCTCGTAGGAAAGACTGTAGCGGTTCATTATTTCATCCGTTAACTGGCGTCCACCGAAAGCCTGATCGCGGGTATAAATAATGCGTCCCTTGTCGAATACGCTGAAAGAAGTCGTCGCGGAGCCGAAATCGACAAGCGCCACGATCTCATCCGTGCCGGCATTTGAACGCCCGTCTAGCAATTTGAATGCGTTTTCCAGGGCGAAAACCTCGCAATCAACGATATGGGCGCGCAATCCCGCGAACTCGAGCACGGCCTGGCGATGCTCGATGTTGTCGCGTCGAGTCGCAACTAGTAGAACATCCGTGCGGTCAGGATCCGTCTTCGACGGCCCCCTGACCTCGAAATCGTAAGACACGTCATCAATCGAGAAGGGCACAATACGCGGCAGCAAAAGTTCTATCTGCTCTTCCTGTTCGCGAGGATTCAATCCGCTCGGTATCTGTACCGTCTTGGTAATGACCGTAGCGCCACCGATGGCAACCGCAGCATCTTTCAAACGGCTATGTAACCGCTTGTAGGCCCGGCGCACCGCCTCGCCGGCATCCGCAACGTTCAGGATAACCTTGTCGGCGATCGCGTTGGCAGGCATCGGCTCGACCGCGTAATTCAGTGCACGATAGGATGTACCGGCCCTGGCCAATTCCACCATCTTCACCGAAGATGTGCTGATGTCCAAGCCAAGTACGGATTTAGCTCGTTGTTTGCGTGTCATAATCTATGTCTTCCGCAGTTCCGCTCCGCGCGGAGCCCCAATCCCCAGGGAATCTGCGTCAACTATAAGGCATTGGTTGAAGAAGTCAATGCAAGTGACGCAAAATTAGCCCAAAAGTGTAGGAATTATCCGATGACCCGTCGCCGCCGAATCGTGCGCTATTCTCTGGTCAGCATGGCCATTTTAGCTCTGGCCGGACTGATCGGCCTCGTCGGGATCTACCTTTACGTGGTGCCCAGCCTACCTTCCGTCGGGGTGCTCAAGGACATTCACCTGCAGGTTCCGCTACGCATATACACCCGGGATGGCAAGCTGATGGCGGTCTTCGGTTCCAAATACCGCATCCCCCTCGAATACAATCAGATTCCCCCATTATTGACCGAAGCCTTCATTTCCGCCGAGGACGACCGGTTCTTCGAGCACTCCGGCGTCGACCCCCGCAGCCTGCTGCGGGCGACCATCAACCTGATTGAAACGGGCCGTAAATCGCAAGGGGCGAGCACCATCACCATGCAGGTGGCGCGCAACTTTTTTCTTACCCGCAAGAAACTCTACATCCGCAAAATCCGCGAAATCTTTCTGGCCCAGCGCATCGAACACGAGTTGTCCAAGGAAGACATCCTGCGCCTCTACCTGAACAAGATATACCTCGGCAATCATGCCTACGGCGTAGGCGCCGCCGCCGAACTGTATTACGGCAAAACCGTGTGGCAATTGAGCCTGGCCCAGATGGCCATGATAGCGGGGCTGCCCAAGGCGCCTTCCGCATTCAACCCGCTGGCCGACCCGCAGCGCGCCCTGGAGCGGCGCGGCTATGTGCTGGGACGCATGCACGATCTCGGCTTCATTAACCAGAGCGCCTACGCGCGTGCCATGACGGCCCCCATTACCGCCCGGCCCCACGGCCCGCAGGTGACCATTTCGGCCCCCTACATGGCCGAAATGGCCCGCGATTACATGACGGATCAGTACGGTGACAGCGCCTATACGGCCGGCTTTCAGGTAATTACCACCCTCGACTCACGGCTTCAACAAGCAGCTCAGCACGCACTCATCAAAGACCTGGAACGGCTCGACCGCGACCAGGGCTGGCGCGGCCCGCTGGCCCACACGACGCTGCCCGCGACAACCAGCACGGTCACCCTGGCAGTGGCGGTCGCCACGGTTCCGAACGTAGCCAACCTGGTCCCCGGGGTGGTGAGCGCAGTCACCAAGCAGAGCATCAGCGTTTATCTCAAGGGACACGGCGCGGCCCGGATCGACTGGTCCGGCCTCCAGTGGGCTGCCGGCAAATCCACCACGGCAGGGGATTTCCTCAAGCGCGGCGATCTGATCTATGCCGTTGCCGAAGGTAAACAGTGGCAACTCGGGCAATTGCCGCAGGTGCAGGGCGCCCTGGTTGCGCTCGACCCCTACGACGGCGCCATCGTCGCGCTTGATGGCGGTTTCGACTTCAACCAGAGCAAGTTCAATCGCGCCATTCAGGCTCATCGGGGGCTGGGCTCCTCGTTCAAACCCTTTGTCTATTCTGCTGCGCTCGAGCACGGTATGACGCCGGCAACAATGGTGTCCAACGCCCCCTTTGTCTCGATTGCCAACCGCAGGCTGTCCGACCTGTGGCGCCCGCATAACTACGAAGGCGAGACCTCCGGCCTGATGCGACTGCGCGAAGGCCTGGTGCATTCCGTCAACATAGTCTCGGTACGCATACTGCAGCGAATCGGCATAGTACCCGCCATCGACTGGGCCAAACACTTCGGTTTCACGTCCGCAGAATTGCCGCATAACCTCACCCTCGTGCTCGGCAGCGCAAGCCTGACTCCACTGTCAATGGCACGTGGCTATGCCGTATTCGCGAACGGCGGTTTTCTGGTGCGGCCGTATTTCATTCAAAGGGTGACCGGACCCGGCGGCAACCTGTTGGCCATTGCCAACCCCTGGGTGGCTTGCGCCTCGTGTACCGCTGCAAACGCGGCCAGTGCAGCCGTGCCGATGACAGCGGCGGTTGCCGCC
>JBAUSV010000209.1:0-3025 GCA_049581885.1 Gammaproteobacteria bacterium
GAGCTGCAGTGGCAGGTTGGCGCGCACCGTCGCCGCGCCCACGCCCATCGCCCGGCCGGGCGTGAGCGCCATCACCACGATGCGCCAGCCGGTGAGGTTGTCGGGCAGCTTGAAGTGGAAGCGCGCCGTGCCTTTCGCGTCGGTTTCCAGCGCCGACTGCCAGTCCGCCGTGTACTTGAAGATGGAACGCACCGAGAGGCTGCCGGCACCGCCGCCCCCGCCGGGTGTCACGCCTTTTTTGCCGGGCGGCGGCGCAGCCATCAATGCCATTACCTTGGCCTTCTTGGTCGTGCCCAGCTTGCTGATCAGGCTGTAGTTGAGGATATCCGGCCCGTCGGGCGGCGCGTAGAACGCCTTGCGCGGGTCGTAGTAACCGGCACCGCCCTGCAGGAGATCCAGCACTGCCTCGTCCACCACCGCCGCGACCAGGCGCGTGTGCGCGGCGGGTTTGCCGTCCGCATCTTTAACTGCGACGTCGACATCCACCGTCTGGCGCGGCTTGTACTCGGTGCGCGCCGGCGTGACGGCCACGTCGAGCGAGCTGCCCGCGCCCGCCACCGGCAGCGCCACGTAACCGAGCGCGAGCGTCGGCTTGCCGAGATCGGCCTTCTTGCCCGGTTTGGCGACGCGCGGCGAGAAGATGGCGACCGAGAGGTAGGCGCCGGGGAAGAAATCGGGCTGGATGGGAACCTCCAGCACCGGGGTCGAGCCCTGGAGCGTCACCACGTTCTTCCACAAGATGCCGTAGCGCTCCACGGTGACCAGCGCGCGGGCGCCGGGATACGGGTTCTGCACGAGCACCCGCGCGGTATCGCCGGGCTGATAACTGTCATGATCGGGCACCAGCGTGACGTGCGCGCCCGGTTTCCACAGCACCGTGCCCGGACCCACCGCCCAGGTCGTGAGCGTGCTCTGCTGGGTGCGGCCCCGGGTGTCGGTCACCGTGCCGACGAGGCGGTAGGTGCCGGCATGCTGCGGCGTCAGCTCACAGGTGCCGGGCGCGGTCACCGAGGTCGCCGTGCAGTGGTCTTCTTCGACCCACTTTGTCTGGTGCTGCGTCTCGAAGCCGCCGCTGCCGTTCGCCACGTTCGCGACCGTGATCTTCTGGCGCTCCAGCACCAGCTTGACGGGGCTGTCCGCCTGCGGCGTACCCCGCGCGTCGGTCACCAGATAATGCACTTTCCCGGCTTTGCCGGCATGCAGCAGCCAGCCGTCGTACTTGAGTCCGACGAAGCGGTCGCGCGCGGCATAGATCGCGGAGGCCCGGTCGGCCACCCACGTGCCGCGCTGGGATTCCACCGCGCTCTGCACCCGCAGGCGCCCGTAAATGATCGGCGTGTCGTCCGGCAGCGTGGCCTCGACATCGGCATTGCCGCTGCCGTCGAGCGTGGACTTGTCCTGGTAGAGCGTGACGCTGTCGGGCGCGTTTTCGGGGTTGGTGTCGAAGCTGAAGCCCGCCGCCGCCGGCGTGTCGGGCATGAAGGGCTCCGCTTGCACGCGCACGTCGAAGCGCACCGCCGCCTGCGTGTAGGGCCCGCCCGCGTGCAGCCGGGCCTGGGCCTCGGCCTTGACCTTCGAACCCGGACCGAACAGCGAGCCGGCCAGCAGCGTGCGCACCTTGAAGCTCGCGGGCACGAACTCGGTCACCAGGAAGCGTCCGGCCTCGTGGTCCTGCATGCGCCCGCCCACCGGCCACGCCAGCTCGATGTCATACCAGCCGGTCGCGGCCGTATCCGGAATCGGGAGGTCGCCGTGCAGGCCGCCGAAGGGCGAGAGCACGACGTGCTCACGCTTCACCACGGTCTTGCCCGTGGGATCGGTAATGGTCAGCGTGTAGGGAAGTTTCGGCGCCGGGGTCAACGCGGTGTTGCCCTCGCCGCGCACCCAGGCCGCGTAATGCACGGTGGCGCCGGGCCGATACACGCCCTGCGCAGTCAGTGCCCAGGCACGCATGTGGCCGTTGGCCCCCTCGGTATCGCTGTAAAGGCTGTAGTCGCTGGCGTCGCCGACGCTGCGCCGGTACGACCAGTCGAGCGGCAGCAGCGCCATCGCCCCCTGCTTCGTGGCGCCGAGGTACCAGCTCTTGGTGTCATTGTTCCAGCGCCTGGTCCAGTCGCTGCCGAACACTGCGGTGCCGGGCAGCACGGCCAGGCCGTTGGGGCCGGTTCGCGCCGTGATCGAAACCGGCGCCATGCCGGCCAGGTCCTTCGGCCAGGCGCGGTAGAGGCGCACGTTCACACCGGCGACCGGCGCCCCGGTGGATAGCGAGGTAATCCACACCAGGCTGCCGAAGTGACCGAGCTTGGCGAACGCCTGCCACGGGGAGACTTCCCCGAACACCTCGCTCTTGCCTTTGTCCCAGCGGCTGGTATGCGGCAACCAATGCAACGCGCCCGACACGACGCCCGATGTACCGCCGAGCAGGCCGCGGATACCCAGCGCCACGGTGAGATGGCGGTCGACCGGCGGCCGGTCGTCGAACGGTGAGAGCAGCGAGACCGTGGCAGGCGCGGGTGCACTGGCTGCGGCGCCGGCTTCCAGGCTCCCCGCTTTCAGCACGTGGTAATCCAGGCCCAGCATCGAGAGGTTGGCGAAGCGTACGGGCAGGATCGTGTCCTGCGTCTGCTCGAGAACGCCGCCGGCGTCACTGGTATCGATGGACGGCGGCAGGTGCCCGGTCGCGAACGACATCGACGCGGCGGTCGACAGGGTACGGCCGAAGCGGTCTGTCACCCCGGCGGGCACGGACACGGTGTAGGCCTGCATGGGCGCGAGCTCGAACGGCAGTTGCGAAGCGTAGTCGTGGCTCCCGCCTCCGCTGTCGGACAGGCTGCCCAGCCACCACCGCGGGTAGTCACTCCAGGCCTCGGCGAGCTTGTCCGCCGGCACGGGCACGGGATCCCAGTGCACCGCCGCCAGCGTCGACGCCGGCACGGGCGCGCTGAATGCCAATTGGACCGACCCCGGTCGGCAGCGTGCCGAGGCCGTTGCGCCAGGGGTCAGATGCAGGTCATCGGAATCCGCC
>JBAUSV010000210.1:0-9488 GCA_049581885.1 Gammaproteobacteria bacterium
GTGGCGTGGCGTCGCGCCGCGTCTCCAGCGCAGCGCGTGCCTCGGGCGACAACGCTACCCCATAGCCGAACCACTGCCAGCGCTCCAGAACGAGACAAACTAATACCCCGGCCGCAAAGACCGGGATCGTTACCGGCGCCATATTCAGGAAAAAACCCGCAAAATGCCAGCCACCCGCCTTGGCGATGATGAGATTCTGCGGCTCGCCCACCAGCGTCATCACGCCGCCCAGTGCGGTGCCGATCGCCGCCTGCATCACCAGTCCGCCAAGCCAGCTGCGAAAACGCGCCTGCTCCGCCTCGTCGAGCCCGCTCAGATACTCATGAAGCGAGCGGTACAACCCCAGCGCGACGGTGATAACAACGGCCATGACCGTGAGCGCATCGAGAAACGCAGACAGCAACGCAGCCACCAATAGAAACGCCAGCGCGAGCCGTTGGCGGCTGCGTACACCGAGCACCAGGAAAAAAAACCCGCGGGCGATCAGATCGCGCAGAAAATAAACGCCCGCGACCATGAACACGAGAAGGAGCAGCACCGGAAAGTTCGCGCTGACTTCCCTGTACACGCCCGCCGGGGAGGCCAGCCCGAGCAGCACCGCCTCCAGTGCGAGCAACCCGCCCGGCGCCAGCGGATAGCAGGCAAGCGACATGACCAGTACGCCGAGAAACTCGAACACCAGCCCCCAGCCGGCCCAGAACGGACCGGCCAGAAAATAGAGCAAGGGATTCAGGATCAGCGCGGCAATGATCGCCGCCTTGTACCAGTCCGGCGTTGTGCCGAGAAATTCCCGTCGCAGCGCCGCTACCGCCTGAAATGTCATGTCAGGCCTTGAGCCGTGGATCGTCCACCAACAGTCCGAGACGCCCCGCGACCCACTTGGCTGTAGTTGCCTGCAGGATGATCGTGATCAGGATGGCCATGAAAATGATCGCCGCGAGCACATCAGCATCCGGCGCATGTGCGCCTACCAGGATGCTCGCCAGTGCGCCGGGAATCACGCCCGTTTCGCGGGTCCATGAGACAAAGGTCAGCTCACGCCAAGTCCAGCGGGCACGCCGATCCGGCAATGTGCTGATCAACACCGTCAGCGGACGGGCAATGAACATGAGCACTGCCACCACCACCAGGCCCTGCCACCAGTACTCGGCAATCAGCGCGAGCTTCACCTGCGAGCCGAGCAGAATGAAGATGAACATGCGTGAAATCAGCGCAGTCGTGCCCACGAAATCGTCGAATCGCTCGCGATCCTCCTGCGGAATCTGCAACTTGAAATAATGCATGTTGCCCATCACCACCCCGGCGACAAAGGCAGCCATGAAACCACTGGCGTGCAGACCCGTGGCACCGAGAAAGCCGCCGATCACGGCGATCAAGGTGACCAGCGGCAGATATTCCATGAGAAACCCGTAACGCTCGTGCGCCACGAAAAACGAACCGGCATAACCGAGCGCGATGCCGATACCGATGCCGATACCGGCCTGCTCGACAAGATCGAGCACATCCTTGCCGACGGCAATGTGCCCGCCGGTCGCACCGGTAGCGCCGACCGTCACCAGAGCCAGAAACACGAAGGTAATGATCGCCCCCATCGGGTCGTTGAGCGCGGATTCGCTGACCACGAATTGCGCCACCTTGTCGCGTATATGCACCTGCTTGAATACCGGTATCAACGTGGCGGGATCGGTCGCCGCCATGGCCGCGCCGAGCAGCAGCCCGACGGTCACCGGGATCCCCAGAACCCAGTGTGCGGCAAACCCGGTAACGAAGGCTGTTATCAGTACACCGACGGTGACGATGATCGCCAGCGATATCCATACCTTGCCCAATACTTGAAGATTGAGCCCCGCACCACCGTCGAACAGAATGTAGCTCGCCGTAAAGATCAGAATCACCCAGGACAGAGTGGAAGTCGCCGGAATATTGAGCCAGCCAAAAACTTCCGGCCCGAGCACGATCCCCGCCAGCAGAAACAGGACGATATCGGGCATACGCAGGCGGCGCGCGATATAGCCGAGAACCGAACCAACCGCCAGGATGATGGCAGCAGCCAGCAAAACATGTTCTGCCCGGATTTCAGAAACGTTTTCCATGCAAACTCCTTGTCGATTTCTGTAGAAGAAAGATGCCGCGCTGGCATTCAGTTTGTGGCGATTCTATCCCACAAGCACACCCCGGCCGCCTCCCGAATCACCTCCATTCTGGCCCGGTGAGCCGCACGCTCTTCCGCGCTTACTACAACCACCGGCAACGGCCCCTGTCTCACATGCGTGCGTTTACGTTCAAGCTCCTTTTCGGCCTTGCTGCGGGCCTCCAGCCCCAACGTGACCTGGCCGCCCGTCATCGACAGATACACCTCGGCGAGCAGCTGGGCATCGAGCAATGCACCGTGATACTCGCGCCCGCTGTTGTCCACGCTCAGGCGCCGGCACAGCGCATCCAGGCTGTTGGCCTGGCCCGGATAGGTTTCGCGCGCAAAGAGCAACGTATCGAGCACCTTCGCCCACTCGTTCACCGTGACATGCGCAGGATTGAGGCGTTTGTATTCGGCATCGAGAAAGCCCACGTCGAAAGGCGCGTTGTGAATAATCAGCTCGGCCCCGGTGATGAATTCGCGCAACTCCTCGGCCACCTCGGCAAACAGCGGTGCACCGGCTAGTTGCTCATTAGTAATGCCGTGGACATCCTGGGCACCGGCTTCGATCTCGCGCTCTGGGTTTATGTAACGGTGCAGCGTGCGTCCGGTATAGGCACGATCATCCAGTTCAACACAGCCCACTTCGATGATGCGGTGTCCGGCCTGTGCATTGAGACCCGTGGTTTCTGTATCGAGTACGACCCGGCGCATGCCTCAACGCACTCCGGCGCCAGAGGAGACGCACTCGGCAGCGGCCCGTGCCAATTCATCCGCCCGTTCGTTGCCGGGCACCCCGGTGTGACCGCGTACCCATTCCCAACGAATGCTATGCGGCGCCGCGGCGGCAATCAGCTGCTCCCACAAGTCGCGGTTTTCCACAGGCTTACCGGACGCCGTGCGCCAGCCCTTGCGCTGCCAGCGCGGCAACCATTCGGTCATGCCCTGCAACACGTAGCGCGAATCCGAATAGAGCACCACCTCGCAGCTCCGGCGCAAGGCCTTCAACGCCTCGATGGCAGCAGCGAGTTCCATGCGGTTGTTGGTCGTTGAGGGATCGGCGCCGCTCAATTCGCGTCGGCGCCCACCGGATTCGAGAACCGCCGCCCAGCCGCCGGGGCCGGGATTGCCGAGGCACGCCCCATCGGTATGAATTTCAACCTGCACGGCCTGCTCCCCGCACTTCCAGCGAACGGCGCGTCTTCTTTTGCTCCCACGCAGGGCGTATCCGTTTTACTCCGGCCACACGGCGGCGCACCACAGCAACGTACACCCCATGTCCGACCCCCGCGGCGCCTTTCAATCCGCGCGCATATTCCCAGCTCAAGCCATGGCGGCCAGTCAGGACACGCAAGCGCCACACCCCGAGCGGGGCTACCCCGTCACGCAACCACTCGCCCCGCCAGACCCGGCTGCCCACCACAATCAGGTGGCCCTCCGGACGCAGCACCCGCGCGGCTTCCGCCACCCACGCACTGCGCGGGCCGGCCCGATCCATACTGTGCATCATCAATACCATGTCCACACTCTCGCTCATCAACGGCAGGGCATCGACATGCGCCCTAATCCCGGCTTTCGGCTCGGACGGATCGAGACAAAACGTCTCGGCAAAGCGGCCGGGAGGCACGCCATCGTAACCGCACGTACCGATTTGCACGGCCACGCGGCCGGCCAGGGGAGCCAGCATTCCCCGCAGCACTTGCGCTTCCGCTTGCAAGCGAGATTCCGCGTCTTCATTAAGCGTCGCCATGACACGCATAAAACCGTTCTTCGTATCCGCATTGTAGCCTGCGCCCGCAACCGCTTGAAGCACCGTCCGGGCTGTATCGTTGACGTCACACAGGTTAGGATTGTCCTATGTTGGAAATAGTCCCGTTAAACGCTTTTCGCGACAACTACATCTGGGCCTTGCGCACCGGTAATCACGCCATCGTGGTCGATCCCGGCGAGGCCGCGCCAGTCGAATGCTGGCTGGCCGACGCAGCACTGCAACTGGATGCCATTCTCGTCACCCACCACCACCACGATCATGTGGGCGGGCTCGGTGCGCTCAAGCGCGCGCATCGAGTGCCGGTTTTCGGCCCCGCCGGAGGCCACATCCACGGCATCGACAAGGCACTGGGCGAGAGCGATCGGGTTACGCCTGCGCCTGATTTTCCTGAATTCGAGGTGCTCGAAGTGCCCGGTCATACGCTGGATCACATCGCCTACCGCACTGAAAACCTGCTGTTTTGCGGCGATACGCTGTTTTCCGCCGGGTGCGGACGCCTGTTCGAGGGCAGCGCCGATCAACTCCATCGCTCACTGTCCCGCCTCGCCGATTTGCCCGCTGCGACGCGGGTTTACCCTGCTCACGAATACACCGTCGCCAACCTGCGCTTCGGGCGGGCCGTGCTGCCGACGGATGTGAAACTTGAAAAAGCCTTGGCAAATGCCTTGAAAATAAGGGAGAATGCACAGGAGACATTGCCTACGACGGTAGCCAGAGAGCGTGAGATCAACGTTTTTCTGCGCACCGGCGAACCGGCAGTGCGTGCCGCGGCGGAACAGCACTGCGGCGAGAGGCTGAGCAGCAAGGCCGAGGTATTTGCCGCGCTGCGCAGGTGGAAGGATCAGTTTTAATCGGTTCCAAACAGGTAACAGGATGAGAATGCAGACATTCAGGGGGCCTTTTGTTGCTCTCACCCTAAGCGCAGCGGCCATGCTCACCGGCTGTGCCATGCTGTCGAACAAGACGCCCGGTCCCGCCACGGCAACCACGGCAACCACGGCAACTGCCGCAACCGCCTCGGTCACGCTGGCAAGCGCCGCCAGTACCAGCGCGACCGAATCCGCTCCGCCGGAGGCCACAGACAACAACCCGGTCGTCAGCTTTCAGCCCATAATCAGCCAGCCCGTGCCGCCCCAGAACCTGTGGACCGTCCTGCGCAAGAACTTCTCGCTGCCGGATGGCAACGAGCACCGGGTCGAGGTTCAGCTCGACTGGTACCGCCGGCATCCGGGGTACATGGTCCGCACCGCCACCCGCGCACAGCCGTACCTGTATTACATCGTGCAGCAGATCAAGAAGCGCCACATGCCGCTCGATCTCGCGTTGTTGCCCATTGTCGAGTCCGCCTACGATCCTTTCGCCTACTCCTACGGCCGGGCCGCCGGCCTGTGGCAATTCATCCCATCCACCGGGCGACTCTACGGACTGCATCAGAACTGGTGGTATGACGGACGCCGCGGCATCGTGGGTTCCACCAATGCCGCGCTCGATTATCTGCAGAGCCTGCATGACCGCTTCGGCAGTTGGCTGCTCGCGCTGGCCGCCTACAATTCCGGGGGCGGCACGGTCGAGGAGGCTATTCGCTACAACCAGCGTCACGGTCGGCCGTCCGATTTCTGGCACCTCAATCTGCCTCTCCAGACGCGAAATTACGTACCGCGCCTGTTGGCGGTTCGCGACCTCATTCAGAACGCCAGCAAATACGGCATCAGCCTGCCGGCGATTCCCAACTCGCCCTACCTCGCGCATGTACCGCTGGACGGCCAGATCGATCTCGCCGTGGCCGCCAACCTGATCGGTATCAGCCTCAAGCAGATGTATCTGCTCAACCCGGGCTACAACCGCTGGGCCACGCCACCCGATGACTCGGTTACTCTGCTGATTCCGCTAGACCGCAAAGCCGCCTTCATGTCCAAGTTGGACAGCATGAAAAAACAGATGGAGGTACAGTGGATAGGGCATCGTGTACGTGCCGGAGAAAGCCTCGGGACCATTGCGCGTCGCTACCACACCACGATTGCAGAATTGAAGCACCGCAACAATCTGCGCGGCACCATGATTCGCGCCGGGCATACGCTCATGGTGCCTTCGGCACACAGGCGCTACACCCGCTACGTACTCTCCCAGCCCATGCGTGTGGCTGAGACGCAGCACCAGCGTCACGGTTCCAGCAAAGTGGTGGTGCGCGCGCGGGGAGGCGACACCTTGTGGGGTCTCGCGCGTCTGTATCACGTCAGCGTCGCCGACATTGCCAAGTGGAACAGTATGGCGCCGCACGATACGCTGCATGTCGGCCAGAAACTCGTGATCTGGCGCATTGCGGGAAGCCAGCCGATCGCCTCTCGCAACAAACGCTATCCGGTAAGCGCATTGCGCCGTATCCGCTATGTAGTACATAGCGGCGATTCTCTGTCGTCCATCTCAGACCACTTCAACGTATCGCTGCACAAGTTGGCAAGCTGGAACGCCCTGTCGCTCTCCAGCATCCTGCATCCCGGGCAACGGTTGACTCTGTTCGTGGATGTACGCAACCAATTCTGAAGGGTTTTCGTGTTATGAGTTTTCTTCAAGGCAAGCGTGCGCTTATCGTCGGCCTCGCCAGTAATCGATCCATCGCCTGGGGCATCGCCCGTTCCATGCACCGCGAAGGCGCACAGCTCGCCTTCAGCTACCAGGGCGAAAAACTGGCCGACCGCGCCCGCAACATGGGCCGGGAACTGGGCACCGAAGCCGTATTTGAGTGCGATGTATCCGAAGACGCCTCCATTGACCGGCTGATCGCCGACAGCGCAAAGACGCTGGGTGGAATCGACATCCTGGTGCATTCGGTCGGCTTTGCGCCGCGTGAAGCGCTGGCCGGCGGGTTTACCGACTCCACCTCACGCGAGGCCTGGCGTATCGCCCAGGACATTAGCGCCTACAGCCTGGTCGCGCTGACCCGCGCAGCCCGCCCTCACCTGGCAAAAAATGGCGGCAGCGTGCTCACCCTGAGCTATCTGGGCGCCGTACGTGCCCTGCCCCACTACAACGTCATGGGCCCGGCCAAGGCCAGCCTGGAATCGGCCGTACGCTTCCTGGCGCAGGATCTGGGGCCCGAGGGCATCCGCGTGAACGCTATCTCCGCCGGTCCGATCAAGACGCTGGCCGCAGCAGGTATTGCCGGCTTTCGGAAGATGCTCGAACACGTCGCCAATACGGCCCCGCTAGGGCGCAGCATCAGCGCGGAAGAAGTAGGAGACGCCGCGGCCTTCCTGTGCTCCGACCTGGCCCGCGGCATTACCGGCGAGACGCTTTACGTCGACGCCGGCTACCATTCGGTGGGGATGACACTGCCGGAATGAGAGACGTTAGAGAATAGGCCAGAACGGTCGTTCCTGCGGCCTCCATTGTCCAATCTACTAGACCCCGAATCCCGCCAGCCTCCCCACTTATTATCGAACCCTGTGTAGCCTCTCCGGGAGTTCAAACCCCATCGAATGCCTTTGCAGCCCGTTGGCCGCATAGACATATATGGCGGAGAGGGAGGGATTCGAACCCCCGGACCCCGCAAGGGGTCTCTCGATTTCGAGTCGAGCCCATTCGGCCTCTCTGGCACCTCTCCGCATTGCAGGCCAGGCCCTTACCGTAAAGGGCGGCAGATCAAGTGGCTTGCGGCCGGAAAGGATACCAGAAAGTGCGCACTCAGGGCCAAAATCGATTAAAATACTGACTGCTCGCTCCGTACTCTCGGTGTCGCAGATCGTGCCAGTGCAACTGAAACGCCTAGCCCGACACCCTCGCCTATGGCGAGTAACGGGCAACTCCCTCAAATTTGGATCGGTGGCAACCGCCGTGGCCATCCTCGCCACGTGTGCGTGGTCACCGTCCAATCTGAGCCGTATTCAGCGCACTGGCACTCTGGTGGTGGCCACGCCCAACAGCCCCACAACGTATTATCTTGGACCCTATGGCGCTACCGGTCCGGATTACGATTTGGCCAGCGGTCTGGCACACTCCCTGGGTGTCAAACTCAAAGTGCTTGAAGTCGCCAATGGCTATGATGCGATGCAAGCGGTGGAAAATGGCAGGGCCGATATTGCCGCACCCGGCGTAGCCGTCAACACCCGGCACTATCCACGACTGCATTTCGCCCCCCCCTACCAAATGGTCTCGCGGCTGCTGGTATACCGCGTGGGTGAGATCGTGCCTGCCAGTATGGATGACTTGGCACATTCGGATTTTAAACTGACCGTCGCACCCGAATATGCGCCCCTGCTGCAAAACCTGAAAGCCAGCCATCACGGCATTCACTGGCAGGTGGCATCCGAAAGCGGACCCGACGATTTGCTGGCCGATCTCGCTCAGGGCCGTATCGACTACACCATCGTGAACGAGAACGAATTCCGGATAAGCCGCCGCTTTTATCCACAGTTACGCGTGGCACTCAAAATCGGCAAACCGCAACCCATCGCCTGGGCGGTAGCGCGCAAGAGCGATTCCACTTTATACCAAGCTGTCACCGCCTATTTTGCCCATTCCGAGGCATCGCATAGGGTTGCGGCCCTGCTCAGCCGCTACTACGGCGATCTGGATGCCTACGATCAGGTCAGCGCACAACTTTTCCTGAACGACGTTGGCAACCGCTTACCCACCTACGTGAGCAGCTTCGACCGAGCCGCCGCCGCCACCCGTCTGCCGTGGCAATTACTGGCTGCAGTGGGCTATCAGGAATCACACTGGGATGCCGGCGCTGTTTCTCCCACAGGGGTGCGCGGCATCATGATGCTGACCACGCCGACGGCCTCGCGCCTGGGCATACACAACCGCGACAATCCGCATTCGAGCATCATTGGCGGCGCCCGCTACCTGGCCATGCTGCTGCGCAAGCTCCCGCCCGAAGTCGAAGGTTCGGATCGCCTCTGGATGGCGCTTGCTGCCTACAATGTCGGCTATGGTCATGTGATGGATGCGCGGAAACTGGCCGCCAGCCAGGGCGGTAACCCCAACCGTTGGGCGGATGTGAAAAAGACGCTGCCACTACTCAATCAGTGGCGCTACTACCATCACGCCAGTTTCGGCTATGCCAACGGCGAGCAGGCCGTACTCTATGTGGCCCATATCAAGGATTACTACCGCGTTCTGCAATGGCGCACGGCGCAGAACAGTCTGCCGGCCGGAGTGATCGACCCACTGCAGGCGGCCGCGGCCGCCAATACCAGTCCCGCCTCACAATAAAGCAGGGATCCCTTAACCTCTGAATAAACCGGCGCTTCGCTAACGGCGGGCGCGGAAGAAAGCCTGCAACAATTCGCTGGAGGCTTGCGCCTCAACACCGCCCGTCCAAGTGGCCCGGTGGTTCAACTCGGGGTGATCCAGAAGATTGAAAACAGTTTTCACGGCCCCGGCGCGTACATCATCGGCAGCAAAGACCACGCGTTCCAGCCGGGCCTGAATAATAGCGCCAACGCACATGGCGCAGGGCTCCAGGGTAACGTACAAAGTGGCGCCGGGCAGACGGTAGTTGCCGCAACGTGCGCCAGCGCGGCGCAGGGCCAGGACTTCTGCGTGTGCGCTGGGATCGTGACGTGCGATCGGCGCATTGGC
>JBAUSV010000211.1:0-3139 GCA_049581885.1 Gammaproteobacteria bacterium
GCGCAGAACCGGCAGCAGAAGCGCGATGTTGCCGGCGATCAGCAGCGAGAATACGAGGACCAGAACCGTCAGTGTCGCGCTGTAGAGGTAGAGGAAAGGCAGGAAGACGAAGAGCGCGATCGAATCGAGCAGCGTCAGGAACAGCCGGCCGGACAGAAACTCGCGGATCTTCTGCAATTGCTGCATGTGGCGGATCAGAATGCCCGCTGGAATGTGCTCGAAGAATCCGACCGGCAACAGCATCAGCCGGCCGAAGGTGCGCGCCGTCGTGCGCATGTCGATGCGGTTCGTCGCATAGAGCAGCAAGAAGCGCCGCAGGAAACCGAATATCGCCTCGAAAAGGATGCCGAGGGCCACGGCAATCGCCAGCACGTAGAGCGTGGCGTAGCTGTGATGCGGCAGCACCTTGTCGATCACGATCTGGAAGAAGATCGGCACGACGAGCCCGAGAGCGAGCAGCATGATGGCGGCGAGGCCGACGCTCATGAACAAGCCGCGTTGCCTCAGCAATTCCGGCACGAACCAGGCGAGACCGAACGGCTGGTCGGAATCGGTGATGCGGGTCACGCGTTTGGCGAAGATGACTTCACCCGTCCATTGATCGTCGAACTCCTGCGGCGGAAGGATGATAATTTCAGGATTTTTGGCGACCGGATCGACAACGCCGATCTCGTTGCCCGTCGGAGTATTCCGGACGCCCAGCACGATCAGCGTGCTGCCATCCTTCAGCCGCGCGAGTACCGGAAACGCGCCTCCGAAATCCAGCAGATCGGACAGTTTCACTTTGGCGAGTTTCGCCCTCATGCCGCAGGCACGGATGATCCGCACGAATTCCGCCGGCGTAGGTTCACGCGCCCCGAGTGCATGGTCGTGCACAAGCTGCTCAACCGACAAATCGATACCCGCTTGCCGCGCTACGAAAACAAGGGAATGCAGCGCGGTATGCCGCAAGATATGAGACTGAGCGTTCATGAGATCGTATCAGGCATGCGTTGAATTGAGCAGTCTTCCGACGCCAGGGTTTGCGCGCCTTTGCATGAAGATTCGAAGGGACTGGACCGATCGAACCGAAGCTTTTAGAACACACAGTGAATCTACACCATTAGGGCGACCGTTACATCGTTTATGATATCAATTACTTACTTAGACTCCGTAAAGGCACCGTTCGGGCGGCGGCTGAGCTTTCGTCCTGGGAAAATTGGATCTCGGGCCGAATCTGCGCCGGTTGGCGTGGTCGCCGCGCTTCAGAAGGCCTATTTTTGATCCCTGCCCTGCCACAAGCCTGAGCCGCGGTCGGCCCGTTGCAGCGGCCTTGTCAGCTTTTATTGCGATATGAAGCTGAGCTGGGCGGCCGAGGATCGCAACGCCTCACTGCTGGTGGCCAAGCGCGGTCAATGCGGAGGGATTTCGGGAGATTCTGGGCATCTGCGAGGGGGCCAAGGAAGACAAGTCGGGCTGGTCGGCCTTCCGCTACATCGCAGGCTCGGCATGGTCGAGAAAGCGATGCATGAACATACAGCCGCTCCACCAGTCGCAAGCCATCCAAACCGGGGCTGTCTCCTGAAAAAATGCGAAAGATTGTGGACACTAACGGAGGTCGGGGCGTTCCCGGGGGACAGTCATACCTCAATCTGGCCGCGGCCAGGCTACGCTATATCGCAGACTCGGCTTGGTCGACAAAACGCTACATGAACATGCGGCTACTCTATCAGCCGCACACCATCCAATCCGGAGTTGTCGCCCGATCAAATGTGATGAGGTGGAACGGCCCGCCATCACAGCATCTCAGTGCTAAACGTGGTCGTTGTCTCAACGCCACAAGATAGGAGCCGCTCCGTGAAACAAGTTACCACTATCGGGCTGGATTTGGCTAAGCAGATTTTTCAGGTTCCCGGCGCCGATGCTGACGGCTTTCCAGTCTTTAACCGAAGGCTGCGCCGGGCGGCGGTGCTGCGATTTTTCGAAAGGCGGCCTTCATGTCTGGTTGGTATCGAGGCCTGCGGGAGTTCGCATTACTGGGCGCGCGAGATCGCAGCGCTGGGTCACGAGGTGCGGTTGATGCCACCGGTCTATGTGAAGCCTTTCGTGAAGCGGGGCAAGACAGATGCAGCCGATGCCGAGCGATCAGCGAAGCGGTGACCCGCAAAACGATGCGTTTTGTCCCGATTAAATCGGTTGAGCAACAGACAGCAGCGCTCGTACTTAAAACGCGATGTCTATTGGTCCGTCAGCGAACTCAGGCGATCAACGCGCTGCGGGCTCACATGTCGGAATTGGGTATAGTCGTCGGCGTCGGCACGGCGAAAGTTGCAGGTCTCGTCGAGATCGTACGTGACGACACCGATGCTCGCTTACCGAAGGCAGCTCGTTTTGCCTTATCGATAATTGCTGATCAGATCGAGGCACTGGCACGCCAGATCGCCGGGCTCGAGAAGGCGATCGTTGCCGCGGCAAAGCGAGATGAGGACATGCGGCGGCTGACGACGATCCCGGGAGTTGGCGCAATCACGGCGGCATCTATCAAGATTTCGGACACTACCGCGCGGCCACGTATTCGACTTCACCACGATCCGGCATTTTAGTTCGGTGAAACAACAAGTGCCGTGCCACCGTGGCCGTCGTTCGACGTGACGAAAGCAGAGTTGAGATAATCACCTAGCATAGCCATGTTAGCGCTGTGGACACCGTCCGTAAGATTGAGGATGCCACCAGAGCTTGTACCAGTGTAACTCGCTTGCTGCACAGTGGCGAAACTGATGTTCGCAAAGTCAACGGAGTCTTGCCCGGACATACCGGCGACAGTGCCAGAGAAGCTTGACGCTTGATCGAGCTTGAGCGTGCCGGTCGATGCGGAAAAGAGGACATCTCGTGCACACGCAGAGACGACTTCACATGTTGCTCCGGCAGCGATCGTGGGAGAACCGATCATCCCGTCTCCATTAAGATCCTGCTGGAAGCTTGTTTCGATCGTTTCCAAGGGAAGGCTTGTGCCCGACACGATACCGAGCGTGCCCGACACGAAATTGCCGTTGCTGTCGGTGTTCCACGCCGTGTAGCTGCCGGAGCTCGACTTCCAGGCCACCTCGTAGCCGCTGGCCGTCGCCTCGGCGCCGATCGGCGACCAGCCGCTAAACTGGCC
>JBAUSV010000212.1:0-1850 GCA_049581885.1 Gammaproteobacteria bacterium
GCGTAATTACATATGTTTTGAATGATACCGCCTGGTAGGGGCCGTATTCTTTATACAAGTTAAGATTTTGAACTACGGGAGTGCCATTCACAACGACATCGAAGGTCCTGGTGGAATCGTTGTTTATTTCTGAAAAATAGAGTTTAACGGTATATGATCCATCAGGAACATCTAATTTGTAGTCTTTGATATCCACTTTTTGAGTCTGATAAATAGGATCTTCATCCGTCCCTAAAATATTTTTATCAGTTCCGTAAGGTTCATTATGGCGGCCCGGCATCACATAAGTTTCACCACCTTCAGAACCCCATGTTTTGTTTTGATACTCCTGATCCGGCAGCCAAATCTGATGTTGCTGCTTATCGGAGAAGTATCTTAACGTTCCGAGACTAATATTAATATTTTGGAATGGTAAGGCCTTACTATCAAGATTTGCAGGTTCCAGGTGGAATTTAATAGTAGCGTTGTCGGAAAAAGTAAGTCCGTTTACCTTTGAAGTTGCTACAATTTTATTCACACCATTTGAAAACGGAACGTTAAATGTTGCGATGCCATTTTCTGCCGATTGGTTCCCTAAATTTTTGCCATTAATGGTCAAATCAACGTTTTGCTCGTTGGTGAATACCTGAACAGGCTGAGTGCAGAAAAGGTCCTGATCACTTTTCGCAATGCCTCCTCTTAAAGTCCATTGACGGGAAGCAATTTTGACGAAAGGTTTCTTCAGTAAACGTGACTGATAAAAATAATATGTCGCTTTTGGTACGCGGTTGTAGCCAAGCATTCCCTTATTGTTGATATGAGGAACAGCATCCCCGCGCCCTTCAGAGCCAAAATCCGATAGATTCCAAAGTGAAGAACCGGCTACAAATGGCCTCTTCATGATGGAATTTAGAAAGTATTTATGGAAATAGGTTTGATATTCTACGGTAAAATCAAAACGCTCCGGGTGAAAACTATGCAAGCGGGGATCGGCGCCGGCACCGTATTCTGTTACGAATATTGGTTTATCCGGAATGAGTTTATGCGCGCGATCCAGAAAACGCTGAACACCAGTAATATCATGACCATACCAGCCCTCGTATTGATTCCAACCGTCAATCATCGGAACAGAAGTCAACCCGGTCTTGTAATAAATATCAAAATAATCATGGAAAGGAATCATCGTATAACGAAACGGATCTTCCTTCCTGGCCAGGGTTTCAAGTTTTTCAGCAAGATCGTAAACATGTTTAAAATAGATTTTTTGTCGGGCCGGATCGTGCCGGAAGCGAGGGACAAGCAGGACTTCATTCATGTAGGCCCAAATGATGACGCTTGGATGATTAAAATTTTGGCGAATCATTTCCGTCATCATATGTTCACAATTGTTTGTAAAGGCATCTGACTCTGTGATAGTATTAACAATAGGAATTTCAACAGATGCCAGAATACCAAGTTTATCACATTCCTGAAGAATAACCGGGTCCTGTGGGTAATGAGAGATTCTTATAAAATTAGCTCCCATTTTCTTTAATAACTCAATATCTCTAATCTGAAGATGTTCAGGAACAGCATTACCCATTCCGGGATAATCCTGGTGGCGGTTCGCACCAATAAGTTTCATATGTTTTCCATTAAGGAAAAAACCATTATCGGCATCAAATTTAAACCATCTTAAACCCAGTGGATTAGATATTTCATCCAAAACCTTGCCGGATCGACGATCAAATATCTGTGATACAACACGATATAAATAGGGATCACCAGGTGACCAGAGATGCGGGTTTGAGATGGATTTAAATGCCTGATTAATAGTATTATCACCCTCTTTCAGCCTTAAATTGGTTGCCTTTTTCTGAACGACATTATTT
>JBAUSV010000213.1:0-1993 GCA_049581885.1 Gammaproteobacteria bacterium
GCTCACGTTGACTGCCCAGGCCACGCTGACTATGTAAAGAACATGATCACCGGTGCGGCCCAGATGGACGGCGCGATCCTCGTGTGTTCAGCTGCTGACGGCCCTATGCCACAGACCCGTGAGCATATCCTGCTTTCTCGTCAGGTAGGCGTACCTTACATTGTTGTGTTCCTGAACAAGGCCGACATGGTTGATGATCCGGAACTGCTCGAACTCGTAGAGATGGAAGTCCGTGACCTCCTGACCCAGTACGAATTCCCAGGCGACGACACCCCGATCGTTACCGGTTCTGCGCTCAAAGCCCTAGAAGGCGACACCAGCGACATCGGCGTACCGGCTGTCATCAAACTCGTTAAAGCGATGGATGACTACTTCCCAGAGCCAGAGCGTGCCATCGACGGTACCTTCCTGATGCCAGTGGAAGACGTATTCTCCATCTCTGGTCGCGGTACAGTTGTAACCGGCCGTATCGAGCGTGGCATTGTCAAAGTGGGCGAAGAAGTCGAAATCGTCGGTATTCGTGACACTACCAAGACCACCGTTACCGGTGTTGAGATGTTCCGCAAATTGCTCGACCAAGGTATGGCTGGCGACAACGTCGGTATCCTTCTGCGTGGCACCAAGCGTGACGACGTAGAGCGTGGACAAGTACTGTGCAAGCCTGGTTCAATCAAGCCGCACACCAAGTTCGAAGCTGAAGTGTACATTTTGGGCAAAGATGAAGGCGGTCGTCATACCCCGTTCTTCAATGGTTACCGTCCTCAGTTCTACTTCCGTACCACGGACGTAACCGGTTCATGCGTACTGCCAGAGGGTACCGAAATGGTAATGCCTGGTGACAACGTAGCCATGACTGTTAGCCTGATTGCACCGATTGCGATGGAAGACGGCCTGCGTTTTGCGATTCGTGAAGGCGGCCGCACAGTTGGCGCCGGTGTTGTCTCTAAAATCATCGAGTAATTAGCTCAGCTAGTTGTCAATAGGCGCGGAGTCGTGTAGACTTCGCGCTCTTTTTTCATCCCTGAAAAAAGATAAAGATAAAAAGGTCAGTAGCTCAATTGGTAGAGCGACGGTCTCCAAAACCGTAGGTTGGGGGTTCGATTCCCTCCTGGCCTGCCATTTTTACCGCTGGATCTTGTTTGTATTCCCGCGGACAAGCGGTTGTCGTTAAGCGATCAGCCGATCGAATTATGTGAGTCACAGTCATGTCGGAAAAAGCAGTGGAACCCGCCCGTTCGTCGGGTTTGGAGTCAGCCAAAATTGGACTTGCAATCGTGCTGCTTCTTGGTGGCGTGGCGGCTTTCTATTGGTTGTCCAAGGAGCCGCTCTTCGTCCGCATTGCTTCGTTGTTGGTTCCGGTGCTGCTTGCTGGCGCCGTAGTGTATGCGACGGCTGTGGGTAAGAGTATTTGGCGGTTTGCCTTCGATTCTCGCGTGGAAGTGCGCAAGATGGTTTGGCCGACCCGTCAGGAAACGACACAGACCACCTTGGTTGTGGTTTTGCTGATTGTTGTGATCAGTCTGTTTTTGTGGGGCGTGGATTCGCTCCTGGCTTGGATTGTTCGCAGTATTGCGAGCTGAGGTATAAGACGGATGGCGATGCGTTGGTATGTCGTACAGGCGTTTTCACAATTTGAAAACAGCGTAAAAAAAGCCTTGGAAGAACGCATTGAGCGTGAAGGCTTGCAGTCTTTGTTCGGCGAGATTCTGGTTCCGTCTGAGGAAGTCGTTGAGATGCGTGATGGCGTCAAGAGTCGCTCGGAGCGCAAGTTCTACCCCGGTTACGTATTGGTTCAGATTGATATGACCGATGAGGCGTGGCACCTGGTTAATTCGGTGCCGCGAGTACTCGGTTTTGTGGGTGACTCCGGCGGCAAGCCGACGCCGATCAGCAGCCGTGAGGCAGATGCGATCATGGCGCGAGTCAAGGACTCAACGGATAAACCGAAGCCGAAGACACTGTTTGATGTGGGTGAAATGGTGCGGGTCTGCGA
>JBAUSV010000214.1:0-2038 GCA_049581885.1 Gammaproteobacteria bacterium
CTGAAGTACTGCTGATACAACGGCTGGTCCAGGCCGAGTTGGTGCATCATGCGCGCGTGGCGTTCGGGGGTGAGCCCATGTACGCCAGCCATGATCATGATCGGGTCGCCGGGGATGAGATGGATCAGGGAGAAACTGAAAAGGCTGACGCCGAAAAGGGCGGGGACCACCAGCGCCAGGCGTTTGAGAAAGAATGCGATCATCCGTTTCCTAGTTCCGTTGGCGTGCCTTGCTCAATCCAGCAGCACGAAAGGTGGGCTGTTTACACCCTGAAGGCCGATGACGCAAGTATGAAAAAGGCGAGAGGTGCTTCCCGGGCTCGGAAAACCGGGCCCGGGAAGTCGGGGAATTACTTCAGGCTGACGCCGTAGAAGTAGTGCACGCCGGTGGGCATGATCTTGTAGCCCTCGACGTTCTTGGACATGGGCATGTAGACCGTCGAGTAATCGATCGGCACCCACGGCACCTGCTGGTGGAAGACCACTTGCGCTTCTTCGTAAAGCTTGGTGCGCTTGGCGATGTCGCTGGTTTCCTGCGCAGCAGTGACCAGTTTCTGGAAGGGCTGGTAGCACCATTCCGAGATGTTGTTGGTCGTGTGCACGCTGTCGCAGCCGAGCAGGGTGTTGAGGAAGTTGTCCGGGTCGCCATTGTCGCCGGTCCAGCCGAGCAGGGCGGTGTCGTGCTTCGCCTGACCCAGGCGCTTGAGGTATTCACCCCACTCGTAGGTCACGATCTTGGCTTTGACGCCGATCTTGGCCCAGTCCGCCTGGATCATCTCCGCCATGCGGCGTGCATCCGGGTTGTAGGGGCGGGATACGGGCATGGCCCAGACGTTGGTGCTGAAGCCGTTGGGATAGCCCGCCTTGGCCAGCAGTTTCTTCGCTTCGGCCGGATTGTACGGGTAGTCCTTGATCGACTTGTTGTACGACCAGATGGTCGGCGGCATGGGATTGGTTGCGGTTTCGCCGGTGCCGTGGAAAATGGCGTCTACGATGGCCTTCTTGTTGATGGCCATGTACAGCGCCTTGCGAACTTCGAGGTTGTCGAACGGCTTCTTCTCGACGTTGAAGGCGAGGTAGCCGACGTTCAGGCCCGGCTGCGACGGAACCTTGATGTTCTTGTCAGCCTTCATGGCCGGCAGGTCGGTCGGGTTCGGGTAGTCCATGATCTGGCACTCGCCGGTGCGCAGCTTGGCCCAGCGTACGGACGGGTTGGGGGTGATCGAGAACACCAGGTTGTCGATCGCCGCCTTGCCGCGCCAGTAGTCCTTGAACGCCTTGTAGCGAATCATGGAGCCGGGCTGATAGGCGACCAGTTCGAAGGGACCGGTGCCGATCGGGTGCAGGTCGAGATCCTGCTTGCGGCCTTCCTTGGCGAGTTTGTTGGCGTATTCGGCCGAATCGATGGACGCGAAGTCCATAGCCATGTTCGCCAGGAACGGGGCGTTGGGTTTGGTGAGAATGAACTGCACGGTATGCGCATCGATCTTCTTGATCGACTTGATCAGCGCGGGCATGCCCATGCCGTCGAAATAGTCATAGGTGCCGCCGGATACCGTGTGGTACGGGTTGTTCTTGTCCAGCATGCGCTCGAAGCTGAATATAACGTCGTTTGCATTGAAGTCGCGGGTTGGCGTGAATTCCTTGTTCGATTGGAACTTGACGCCTTTGCGCAGGTGGAAGGTATAGACCTTGCCGTCGTTGGAGACCGTCCAAGAGGTCGCGAGGCCGGGGACGATCTGGGTTGTGCCGGGCTTGAACTCCACCAGGCGGTCGTAGATGGTGCGTGAGCTGGCGTCGAAGGTGGTGCCGTCGGTGTACAGCGCGGGTTGGAATCCACTCGGATTGCCTTCCGAGCAAAATACCAGGGTTTTGGCCGCGTTGGCCTGCATGCCGGTAGCCGCCAGGGCGGTACCGAGTGCAATCGCTAACAGAGACTTCTTCATCGGTGTGTTCACCTCATGAGAGATGGGGCGCAAGAGAGCTTGTCCGTACGGTTGAACCCTACCGAACGTTGCGGCGATGGAAGCAGCAAACGC
>JBAUSV010000215.1:0-2428 GCA_049581885.1 Gammaproteobacteria bacterium
ACCGTGCCGCTGGGCGCGGCTCCGCCGCCGTTGACGCCGGCCTGGGTGGCCGCTGCGGCCGTATAGGTGTTCACCCAGGTGCCGCCACCGTTGAAGTCGAAGGCCGCGACAGCGCTCGGGGCCGCGGTGCTTTGCGCGGTCGAGGTATCCCACCCCGGGGCATTATAGCTGCCGATCAGGTTCGCGCCGTTGAAGTTGGTGATCGTGTTGGGGGCGGGCGTGAACACGCCCATGGCGAAGGTACCAGCGCTCATGTAGAGCGAATCGATCGCGGCCGCATTGGCGGTGGTGGCAACGCCGCCGCCGACTGCGGTGGCGAGCGCGGCAACCAGAACGCGTTTCTTGAATTGGGTCATGGATTACTCCTCCGGTAGTGGATTCCGCATAAAGTCTGGTGCGGTCATTAATTGTCAGGCGTTGTGTGCCCGCGGTGAATACCGGAGCAAACCCCGTGCCACTGTAAAGTTCTTTCTTATAATCAGTGTCTTGCATCTGCGCTGCCAGCAGGCCGACAGGCTGATTGTAAGATATTTCGACGCGCCGACAGGGCGGTCCGTACCCGCCAGCACGGCTGGTTAGGTCATTTTTTCAGAGACTTAGCCAATCGGCCATGGGCGGCCTGAGGACGGACCGTGACTGTAAAGCAGATCGACAACACACAACCCATCCGACAGCCGCTGTCTCCGCCGCCCGGCGCTCACCGGCGAAGGCACCGACCGGCGCGCCAATACCGCCGGCCGGGGTGACGAGCGGCACGGGCAGAGGTCTTTTGCAGACGGCGCGGCAGGCGTCCGCAAACACATGACCGGAAAGGTTTGCGCCACACTCGCGGGGCGCGGCGCCGAGTCCGTTGACGCTGCCTGCCATTGTGCGTATAAGTTGCGAGTTACGCTGTGGGGATCGAAGAAATGGACACGATTATCCCCGCTTTCGGCGCAATGCAACAACGAAACCAAAGAAGAACTTGCAGGAGGAGATCCTATAATGAACCCTAAAGCGAAGCACCTCGCGGTGCTAGCGCTGTCGGCTGGTGTAACCCTGCCATTTACTGCGTCCGCCACCAACGGTTATTTCCTGATGGGTTATGGTGCGATGGCGCGTGGCGTGGGCGGTGCAGCCGTCGCGTTTCCGCAAGATTCCCTGGTGGCCGCCGCGAACCCTGCGGGCATCGCCGACCTCAGCAGCCGGTTCGACGTCGGCATGGAACTGTTCAACCCGGAACGCAGTGCCTGGGCGCCCGGACTGCCCGGCGGCAAGAACATCGTAAAGAGCGACGACCACCTGTTCCTGCTGCCCAATATGGGCGGCGTTTTCCAGTTCAACCAGAAACTTTCTTTCGGCATCGCCGCGGTCGGCAACGGCGGCATGAACACCCGCTACAACACCAACTTCTTCAACCTGGGGGGCAACGAACCCACCCTCGGCGTCAATCTCGCGCAGATGCTGATCACGCCCACCGCCGCCTACAAGATCACGCCGACCCAGAGCGTGGGGGCCTCGCTGGTCATCGGAATTCAGCAGTTCCGGGCGTACGGTCTGAGCGACTTCAACAGCTTCAATTTCTCATCCAATCCTGCCAAGCTATCCAACAACGGCAACGACTGGTCGTACGGAGCCGGCATACGCGTCGGCTGGCTGGGGAAGTTCCTGGATGGACGCCTCAATCTGGGCGCGACCGTCGCGTCCAAGGTCTACATGACGCGGTTCAGAAAGTACACTGGCCTGTTTGCCGAAAATGGCAACTTTGACATCCCCGCGAACTTTGCGGTCGGCATCGCCTTCAAGCCGGTGCAGTCCACCACCCTGGCGTTGGACGTGGAGCGTATCCTGTACGAGGGCGTCACGTCGATAGCCAATCTCGGGCCGACCAATCTGGCGCCGCCACCAGCGGCAAACAAGCTGGGCACCCCGGGCGGCTACGGCTTTGGCTGGCAGGACATGACGGTCTACAAAGCCGGCATCGCCACCAACCTCAACCGTCAGTGGACGGTGCGCGCCGGCTACAACTACGGCCACTCCCCCATTCCCGACACGCAGTTGTTGTTCAATACGCTGGCGCCGGGCATCGTGGAGCGTCACGTATCGGTGGGGTTCACCTATCGGCCGAATCCCAGCACGGATATCACCTTCACCGCCGTCCATGCATTCCGACGGGATCAGGCCGCGTACGACCCCGCGACCGGCAACAATGTCCGCATCAGCCTGGCCGAGAGTTCCGTCGAACTGGCCTATGGCATGCATTTCTAGAAAAAGCCGGCACGACGCGCCAAACAGAAACGATAAAGGTTTCGGAGGAGTAGGCAATGTTCAAGCTACACCGCAAGTATCTCATATGGACGGCCATCCCACTGGCCGTCAGCAGCACCAACGTGCTGGCCGCAACGATCACGGATCTCCGCGTGACCGCCGGCACGTTTTCCATGGGCGT
>JBAUSV010000216.1:0-1791 GCA_049581885.1 Gammaproteobacteria bacterium
CTTCAAAGATGCTTCCACAACGGCTTGAGCAAATGCGGGGTCTTCCATGTTGGCATCCACTCGAATAATTTCAATATCGCCGTTCAGACCGTTTCGCAATTCTTCCTCGAAGACACGGTCTTCCTGCGGGTCATAGGTGGCATTGCCGGGAGAATCCACCGAAGACCATCCCTTTTGAGGAATCAGCACCCTCACGGGTCCTTTGGCCTTGTTGAGCTTTTCCTTGAAGGCCTTAGCCACCTGGCGCAATTCCTCAGGCGAAAGACGGATCCAGGTGCGAAACTTGTCGAGATCGTATTTCCTTCGTTCGTGATAGTCGGGTTTATACCTGGACTTGGACGGGGTCATATGGTTCACGCTGCACGTGGAGATCACCTGGGGAAGTCCTGCATTTCCCGCATTTTCCATCCGCGTTGGACCCGCGTCCCGCATGAAGCCGAAAAGGTGCTCGCCGACCCCGCCGGGCGCAAGGTCGATCACGCCCTGAAAGAAGCCCTGGGAGATCATGGTCTCCATGGCCCTGTCGCCGATGCCCGCGGCGGAAAATCCGATGACCTGATACCCATCTCTTTCAAGGGCGGTCCTCACGGAACTGGCGCACTGTTCGCAGGGTCCCAACATGGTCATGGCGATGAGCTTGTTTCCGGCGGCGCCGGGCGAGGTAATGGAATCGTGAAGCATCCCTCCCATGGCGGAAGCCGCCCTGTCCATGACATTCTTGAGGAGGTCCGACACCCCGGATATCTCAATCACGGAATGAAAGAGACTGATGTCTCCCGTCCCGATATATCGGGTGGAGAGCCCCGGCAGGGCGGCCGTGGAGGATATCATGATTTTGGGGACACCGAATGGAAGCGCCCTCATGACTTCCGTGGCCATCAGGGACCCGGTGGAACCGCCCATGCCAAGCACTCCCCCCAATTGGCCTTTTGAAAAGAGATCCACGGCGATGTTGGAAGCCCCCTTGATGGTGATGTTCGTGATCTTTGCCCTTTCCTTCGATGCATGGATCTCTTCAAGAGTGCTTCCCCCTGCCTCCGCCACCATGGAGGGGGTGATTTCGGCGGGTGAAGCCCCTTTCCCGCGCATGGAGATATCCATCAACATCGGTTTCATTCCAAGGGAAGCCACCTTATCCCGGAGGTAAAGGGTTTCCTCCCCCTTGGTGTCGAGCGTTGAAATAATCAGTACGGCTTTTTGCATTGCTTGCTCCTACTTCTGCTCCGTTTCAACCTTCTCTTTGATCATCGTTTTCAGGGTCTCTTTGTTCACCTTTCCCGAATCTCCCACCGCTGGAAATTCCGAAACCACTTCAAGCCGTTCCGGGAGTTTGAACATAGCCAACTGTTTTTCCTTGAGGAAACTTACCATTTCCTCGAAGGTGAATGTCTCGCCGGGTTTGGGGATCACGTAGGCGCAGCATTTCTCTCCCATGGCGCGGTCCGGATACCCCACGATGGCCACGGAGGAAACCTTGGGATGTTCGTTAAGCAGGCCTTCCACTTCCGCGGGATAGATATTCTGACCTCCACGGATAATCATGTCCTTGGCCCGTCCCAGGATCCAGAGACACCCTTCGTCGAACTTGACGATATCCTCCGTGGTGCACCACCCGTCTTCATCGAAAACCGTGGCGGTCAATTCCTCATCCCGATAGTATCCGGCAGGCGCATGGGGTCCCCTGAAATAGAGAATTCCGGGCTCTCCATCCGGTACCTCGTTGCCTTCTTCATCCACAAGCCGCACCTTGTTTCCGGGAAGCATTCGGCCGACTGTTCGACGACGCAGCTC
>JBAUSV010000217.1:0-1747 GCA_049581885.1 Gammaproteobacteria bacterium
AAAGAACCGCCGAATCCATTTCCGATTTGACGGAAATCATCCCGTGGGCGCGTGCCATCACGAAAAAATGGTCATCGTGGACGACCAAGTGGCCTTTGTGGGAGGGATGGATCTTGCCAAAAACCGATGGGATACCCAGGAACACAAGGCCGATGATCCGGCCAGGTCAGACCCCTTTTCAAACCGTTACGATCCGGTCCATGATGTCCAAATGGTGGTTGAAGGGCCGGCTGCAGGAGAGTTGGGAAAACTGGCCCGAGAACGCTGGAGACTGGCAACGGGACGTAAGATGAAGATGTCCGACGGGGAAAAAGGAAATCTCTGGCCCGAGGGTCTTGAACCGGATGGCGCGGGATTGCCCGTATCCATATCGCGCACGAGACCCGCCTACGGGAAACAACGGGAGATTCGGGAGATCGAGTCTCTCTATCTGGATGCCATCGCGTCCGCGCGGCGGCATATTTACATGGAGAACCAATACCTGACCTCCTCCTCCGTGGTGAAGGCCTTGTCCATGCAACTGGAAAAGGACAATGGCCCCGAAATCCTTATTGTAATGCCAAGCAAATGCTCGGATTGGCTGGAGGATTCCACTATGGGTCTGCTGCGGGCACGGGCACTCAAACATCTGGAGGGCGCAGACAGGTTCGGCCGGATAGGGGTTTTTTACCCGACGGTTCCCCATCTTGGGGATCGTCGCATCAATGTCCATGCCAAGATTATGGTGGTGGATGACAATCTGGTCACCGTGGGGTCGGCAAACCTGAACAATCGATCCATGGGGGTGGACACGGAGTGCAATCTCTCCATGGAAAGCAAGGGCAATGAGGAGAGGCAGAGGATCATTGCCCGTTTTCGAAACCGTTTGCTGGCGGAACATCTGGGAAGCAGGCCGGAAGAGATAGAAAATCAAATCAAGGAAAAGAACGGGTTGCTGAACGTTGCAAAGGACTTTGGCACAGATGGACGCAGGCTTCTGCCCCTCACCGCTTCGGATGAGCAGATGAGATGGATGAACGGTCTGATGCCCGCCGAAGTCGCCGTCGACCCGAAAGAACCCATTGATCCAAAACGGATCTTAGAGGATTTTGTGCCCGAGGATGCAGAGGAAAACGGACGGCTGAGGTTATGGATTCTGCTGGGTCTGTGCCTCTTCTCTATCGGACTGGTGGCTGGCTGGCATTGGCTTCCCATGCGTGAATGGGCCGACGTAACGTTTATAAGAAATGCCGTGCAAAGCATGCAAAGCTATGCCGCTGCACCCTGGATCGTTTTAGGGGGGTTCGTTGTGGGAAGTCTCATTGCTTTTCCCGTGGTACTTTTGATACTTGCCACGACATTTATCAACGGCCTTTTATGGGGTATTTTTTATGCGTTGTCGGGCTCCGTTCTCGGAGCGGCCGCGGGATACGGCATCGGTTTCCTATTGGGGCGCGACACCGTATCCCGGATCGCGGGTTCCCGCATAAGAAAATTGAACCGATGGTTGTCAGATCACGGAATCATGGCGGTCACAGCGGTACGAATCGTTCCCGTGGCCCCCTTCACCGTGGTGAATATGCTTGCGGGGTCCAGCCATATCCCGTTTTTCCATTTCCTGGCAGGCACCTTGATCGGCATGACGCCCGGCATTATCGCTATTTCCGTCTTTGGGGATCAACTGGATCAGGCCGTTTTAAACCCGACCAATAAGCGTTTCCTCATGCTGGGGGCCACAGTCGTCGTCATCCTGTTAGCTGCCGTTTTT
>JBAUSV010000218.1:0-3251 GCA_049581885.1 Gammaproteobacteria bacterium
ATCCATCCATCCTCAAGAAGGCTCTTTAAAACGGCCTTGGAGACAGCAGTTACAAGCGGCGTTCCACCAAATGTGGTGGCATGACTTCCCGGCCCGAACGCGGCGCCCACCTTGTCGGTTGAAAGCATGGCGCCTATGGGAAGGCCGTTTCCAAGGGCCTTGGCCAGGGTCATGATATCCGGTACAACCCCGTAATGTTCATGGGCGAAGAGTTTCCCCGTCCTCCCCATGCCCACCTGAACTTCGTCGAAAATAAGGAGTATCCCCTTTTCGTCACACAACTTCCGAACGGCCTTCAAATACCCCTCATCAGGACAGATAACCCCGCCCTCCCCTTGAATGGGTTCAAGGATCACGGCGCAGACGTGTTCGTCAACCGCCTGCCTTAGACGGGATATATCATTAAAGGGCACAAACTTGAACCCCTGAAGCAGGGGATCGTATCCAACCTGTATCTTTGCCTGGCCCGTGGCCGAAAGGGTAGCCATGGTCCTTCCATGGAACGAATTTTCCATGGAGATGATCACATGCCGGTTCGCCCCCGATTTTTCGCTGGAATAGCGCCTTGCCAGTTTAATGGCCGCCTCGTTTGCTTCCGCGCCGCTGTTGCAGAAAAAAACACGGTCCGCAAAGGAATTCTCCACCAGCAATTGGGCCAGATCCGTCTGGGGCCTTGTATAGTAGAGATTTGACACATGTACCAGGGTCTTGGACTGCTCTTCCAAGGCCCTGGTCACCATGGGGGAGCTGTGCCCAAGGGCGCAGACCGCAATGCCTCCCACAAAATCAAGATACTCCTTTCCTTCTTCATCCCAGACCCGGCATCCTTCGCCCCGAATCAGGGTCAGGGGAAACCGGCCGTAGGTCCGGAACATATACTTATCCGCCCGCTGCATCGTATCCATCATTTCACAATCTCCGTGCCAATCCCTATCTTTGTAAGAATCTCCAACAGAATGGAATGCGGCTCCCGCCCGTCAATGATATGCGCCTTTCGTACGCCTTCCGAAAGGGCTTCCATACAACATTTCACCTTGGGAATCATGCCTCCCTTGATATCACCGTCAGCAATCAATTGGAGGGCTTCCACTTTCTTGAGGGTGGATATGAGCTTGCCGTCCCCGCCAAGCACCCCTTCCGTATCCGTAATGAGAATCAGTTTTCTGGCCTTCAGGGAGGCCGCTATGGCGCCCGCCACAAGGTCGGCGTTGATATTATAGGTCTCGCCGTCCTTTCCCGCCCCGATGGGGGCTATGACCGGAATGAATCCGCTTTTCATCAGCTCCAGGAGAACTCTGCTGTCCACGGAAGTAATGGCGCCCACCATGCCCATATCAATAATCTCCGGAGGCCGATCCTTCCCCCCCGTCTTGATATATTTCATTTTCTCCGCCAGAATCAGGCCTCCGTCTTTTCCCGACAAGCCTACGGCACGCCCGCCATTGCCGTTAATCAGGGACACAATCTGCTGGTTGACCTTCCCCACCAGAACCATTTCCACCACATCCATGGTCTGGCTGTCGGTAACCCGCATACCGTCCACAAATTCGGATTCAATGGAAAGCCTTTTCAGAAAACTGCCGATCTGGGGCCCGCCCCCATGAACAACCACGGGATTCATCCCCACATACTTCATGAGAATAATATCGAGGGCGAAATCCTGTTTGAGCTTTTCATCCACCATGGCATGGCCGCCATATTTTACCACGATGGTGGCCCCTTTAAAACGCTGGATATAGGGGAGGGCTTCTATGAGGACATTCGCCCTTTCACGATCCGTTATCATAGAATATACCTGCTCAGGTTTTCATCTTCCAGGATTTCCGAGAGTTTTTCCTCCACATAGTCCTTGGTGATGACCACCTTCTTTTCTTCCAGGTCCGGTGCATCAAACGAGATTTCATCCACCAGCGTCTCCATGACCGTGTGCAACCGGCGCGCGCCGATATTTTCCATGCGGTCATTCACCTCGCTGGCCATGCGGGCAATTTCGCTGACTGCATCCTCTTCGAATACAAGCTCAACCCCTTCCGTGGCCAGAAGGGCCTGATATTGTATGATCAAGGCGTTCTTGGGCTCCAGCAGGATCCTTACAAAATCATCCATGGATAGGGAATCCAGCTCAACCCGAATGGGAAATCGGCCCTGAAGTTCGGGCAGCAGATCGGAAGGTTTGCTCACATTAAAGGCCCCCGCCGCAATGAACAAGACATGATCCGTTTTCACCATTCCGTATTTGGTGGCGACCGTGGAACCTTCGACAATGGGCAGGAGATCCCTCTGCACCCCTTCACGTGACACGTCCGGTCCTCCGTAGGAAGAATCCGATCCCGCCACCTTGTCCAGCTCGTCCAGGAAAATGATCCCGTTCTGCTCGGTGATGCGGATGGCCTCCTCAATCACATTATCCATATCTATCAGTTTCTGGGATTCCTCCTGAAACAGGATCTCCAGAGCTTCCTGTATCTTCACGCGCCTCTTTTTTTTCTTTGGCGGAAAGATGTTGCCGAACATCTCTTTTACATTAAACTCCATTTCCTCGATACCCGAACTGGAAAAGATTTCCACCATGGGGGTGTTGGAACTGGTAACTTCAAGCTCCACATAGCGCTTATCCATCTTCCCGCTTCTGAGCATTCGTCGGAGCTTTTCCCTCGTTGAAGATGCCTCGGCCTTATCGGACTTGACCACTTCCAGGATTCTTTCCTTATCCGGGTCCTCTTCCTCCTTTTCAGGCTCACTCTTCCTGGGAAGAAGAAGATCCAGCAACCGCTCCTCGGCCATCTCACGGGCCTTGGGCTGGATCTTTTCCTGTTCATCTTTCTTGGCTATGTTCACGGCAAGTTCGGTCAAATCCCTGACCATCGATTCCACATCCCTGCCCACGTAGCCCACTTCCGTGAATTTTGTCGCTTCCACCTTCATGAAAGGGGAATTGGCAAGGCGGGCCAACCGTCTTGCGATCTCCGTCTTACCGACCCCGGTGGGGCCCATCATGATGATGTTCTTGGGCGCGATTTCGTCCCTGAGTTCGCTGGGTACCTGCTGACGCCTCCACCTGTTTCTCAAGGCGATGGCCACGGAACGTTTTGCGTCATGCTGTCCGATAATATATTTATCCAGTTCGCTCACGATCTCACGCGGGGTTAAAACTCCCGCAAAACGTCCCTCATTCTTCACTTCTTTATCCATTATCACCTATTTCTCCAGTTCATGCACAATTATCTGATCATTTGTGTAAAGACATATGG
>JBAUSV010000219.1:0-2739 GCA_049581885.1 Gammaproteobacteria bacterium
ACCTATATCAGAAAACAAAGTCCATGACTAACTGCTCATACTTAAGTAATTATATTTTCAATAGCAAATCATTTTTTAAAAATTGGATAATTTTGGCATAGTTTTAAACTGTATGTATTTGTCTTGATCAGAAAGAAAATGGACTGATGTTAAAGCATATAGAATAAATAAAACTTTGAACGGAAGAAATTCAATAATTAATAAAAAAATAAAACCCACCAAAGTATTACATCTCTGGTGGGTTCTTCATTAGAAACATTATTTGAATCTTATTTCAGCAGTAACATTTTCTTTACTAATATTTTATTTCCCGCCTGCAGGCGATAAAAATAAAGCCCGCTGGACAGGTTCAGGGCATTAAAGATCGCCTGATGCCAGCCGGCCATTTGCCTGCTGTCTACCAGCATCGCCACCCGCTGTCCCAAAACATTATAAATCGTCAAGCGAACATTTACGGGCCCGGCCAGTTCATACCGGATCGTTGTTGTGGGGTTGAACGGGTTAGGATAGTTGGGCCTGAGCGTAGTGACGCTGGGTTTTGAAGAGGCCATAAGCGCATCAGCTCCGCTTTTTCCCGACATACCCGAAGACACCGCTATTTCCGGGTCGCCGGGTTTCATGGCCTGCTGCATCTCATAGCGGGCAATGGCATACCTCTCTGTCACCTGTTTTTGAGGTACCCCCATCGTTTCTTCCTCCTGTTCGACCTTATCCAACATCGCCAGGGCCTGTTGACAGGAACCCTGCTGTTCGAGCAGATTCATATCATCGGTCATATTCATCAACTTTCCTTGTGGAGAAGTAATGTAGGGAGCATATTGTGCCACTTTTTCCCGAGCCTCCGAGAAACGTCCGAAACGATAGGCCTCATGTTCATCCATGAGCATGAGAGGCTGGACCTGGGAAGCGGACAAATGAATTCCCCCCGGATTCAGGCTCTGTTTACCCGCCAGATAATGCCCAATCATGCTACCCCACAAAGCCCGGTCCCGGGCCATTTCATCACTAAAACTGGTATCTCCACGGGACATCAGGTGCAGCTTATACAACTCCCGCATATCACTCATAAGGCTTTTGGAATCGGAGGCCGTGGTAATGTCACTCCACAGGGTATGAATCCGGTCCCGGCGAAGATCTTTCTCTTTTTGAGTTCCGGCCGACGCCGTCATCCTTTGTACAGAAGATTCATTTGCGCTGCTGCGTCGGGCAATGAGCTGCGGACCCTGAGCCGCCCGCGTGGGATAATTGCCGGAACTTACCCCGGCTCCGGTACTCGGATCATAACTTAAATACCCCGAATAGTCCACCGGACCGCTGAACAGAAAGGAACCCGGGCTGGCCGTGCCCCACCAGTTGCCATAGGCATTCACCGTGCCGGAACCCTGATTATAGATCCGGCAACAGGATCCACTGTCTGCTACGACTCCGTTATCCCCCTCAGACTGCGTACTGGCATCCCCCATTAAAAAAGAAGAGGAACCATCCACAATCATCTGATTCTGAGGGAGATAATTGGCCACGCGGTTAAATCCGGGAACGTAGCCTACGCTCGCATTATAGACTAAAAAGTCCACATCACTGCCTCCGAGCACTTCCATGGCATCCGAATAATTGATGTTGGTATCGTTTCCGGTTATGGCCGTGCTGTAAAAGTAGCGGGCCGGACTATCGTAGAGCCATAATCCATCCTGGGCGTTGTTCCGAATGGTGGTCTCATAAGTACCGATATCGGCATGATAGATAACTACACCGACCGAAGTGTTATCTTCCACCATACAGTTATCCAGGTAGCAATAAGACTCCCCGCCGTCCCCGGCCTGGTCATTGTAGGAACTGATGCCCCGCCAGGCGTTGCGGAACGTGCAGTTATAGAAATCATTACCCGCACTTTCCACATCCACATCTTCATACCCTCCGTCAAACAGGGTCCAGTTAAACTGGTTCCCGTTGCCCTGCAGGTAGATAATATTCCAGGTGCTATCTGGATAAAGACGCTGGAACCGGATCGGTTGGCTGGGGGTGCCGTTGGCTGTGATTTTGGAGCCCGGTTCGACTGTCATTCCTGTGCCTGGGGCGAAGCTCAACACCGAACCCGCATCAATGGTCAGGGTAGCATTCGAGGAGATGGTTACACCGCTGAGGATGGAATATAAACCATTAAGAGTACGATTACTGGCAATGGTTCCGCTTAATACGCCAAATGGAATTCTCGCAGCATACGCTTGCTGACGACTCGTCCTGTTATCATTCCAACATGGAATAATATAATTTCCTGTTGATGTTATTCCAAGATAGTCTCCCATATAACCAGGGCCTGTGTTAGGAACCTGGGATGGTGTGAAAGCCACATCGCTGACTTGATAATTCCGGAATGAACCTCCGCCATCCATTGAACGCCCTAAATACACCTGCGTCTGGACATTGTTGGTGGGGTCAATCCGGCTGTCATAAAACACGATATTTACTCCACCAAGTGAGTCTACATGTACCCAAGGCTCCCATTTATCGGTTTGCGAGTTGTCATCGTTTACCTGTACTTTACTGCTCCAGCTATACCCGCCATCCGATGAACTGATGCAATAGATGTAGGGAATCGTGTGATCGGTAGTATTGGTAGCATTATCCCAAACGATATAAATTTTACCACTGTTTGGTCCGGAGCTTCGGTCCACATCCATGGATGGAAAACTATTGGAACGAATATTAGTCCCTTTTGTATGTAGCGACCAATGTTGGGAG
>JBAUSV010000220.1:0-1504 GCA_049581885.1 Gammaproteobacteria bacterium
CGTTCCAGCAGGGCCGGCTCCAGCACGTTGTGCCCGCCGACCGAACTCAGGGTTCCGCCGACGAAGGCCACATCGGCCGCGGCATAGAGGCTCAGCAGGATGCCGACCCGATCCACCACCACGACGGCTCCCCGCGGGAGGCTCTCGTCGGCATCCAACGCCACAGCGCCCAGCGCCTGGATGCCTCGTGCATGCAACGCCTCGATAAATACGGGCGCCGTTTCCGGATGCCGGGGCACGATGAGTGTCATCGCTCCGGGGTGCGCTTCCCGCACGCCGGAGACAGCCTCGGCGATGGCCTGCTCCTCCCCCGTGCGCACCGAACCCGCCACCCATGCAGGCTCCCCCGCAAAGAGGCGGTCGCGCAGCGCAACCCCCTGTTCCCGCACGCCTGGCGGAATCATTAACGCAGTTTTGAGACTGCCGGTAACCATGCCTCTGTCACGCGGCAACCCGAACGCAACAAAACGTTCGAGATCTTCCTCGCTTTGCGCCAGAACCAGTTGCAGCTCGTCCATCAGCGCGCGCGCCGTCGCCGGAAACCAGGCCAGTCGCCTGGCCGTTCGCTCGCTCATGCGGGCACTCGCCAGCACCACCGGCAATTCCCGCCGGCCCGCGGCCTGCAGGAGATTGGGCCACAATTCGGTTTCGACCAGGATCGCGAGACGCGGTGCGGTGCGTTCCAGATAGCATCGCCAGGCGCCGGGCAGATCGAGCGGGGAGAGATCGACCGGCACGTCCGGCAACAACATCCGGGCCCGGGCACGGCCGGTGGCGGTGAAGGCACTCAGGCGAACCGGGTATGTTGCCTCGAGCGCCGCCGCCAATGAAGCAAGCGACTGGATTTCTCCCGCCGAGGCGCCGTGCAACCACACCGGCGAACGCGTATCTCTCGCGCCGTGTCCGAACCGCGCGTGCCAGTCGTCGGCCACGCCGACCTGGCGGCGCGAACGCCGAGCGAGATGAACCAGGACAGCCGGACTGGCCAGCCGCAGCGCAGCGGTATAAAAATGGCGGGGAATCGTCACCGTGCTTTGCTGATGCGTTCGATGAGCGAAGAGGTCGAACGCCCGTCGAGCAACGGCAACACCCGGATTTCGCCGCCGGCTCGGCGCACCGCCTCGCCGCCGGCAATATCCTCGGGCGCGTAATCGCCCCCTTTGGCCAGCACGTCGGGCAATACCCCCTCGATCAGGCGGGCTGGCGTATCCTCCGAAAACGGCACCACCCAGTCGATATCGGCAAGCGCGGCGAGCACATCCATGCGGTCGGCGAGCGGCACCACGGGGCGACTCGGCCCCTTGAGCCGGCGCACCGACTCGTCGTCGTTGACGGCGACGATCAGCCGGTCGCCGAGCGCCCTAGCCTCGGCAAGATAGCGCACGTGCCCCGCATGCAGCAAATCGAAACAACCATTGGTCATGACGATGCGTTCGCCGCGCGAACGGGCATGCTCGACCAGCGATAGCAGCATCGGCTCTTCCACCGGCCCACGGCCGTGGGC
>JBAUSV010000221.1:0-52781 GCA_049581885.1 Gammaproteobacteria bacterium
CCGATTGAGCCGATCACAATGGCCGGTACCACACTGGTCGCCAGTGCAGCCAGCACCTGCACCGGCTCGCCTGCACTCTGCGCCGCCTGCGCCCACCGGGCCAGCGGTGCTTCGTACCAGCGGTGCAGCCGCAGGTGCTCGAACCAGCGCATGATCTGATCCAGCAAAAGCGCGACAAGGATGATGATGAAATTCACGTCTCGACGTCCCCATACGGGTTCTTTATCGGCTCGCGACTGAAATTGTAACCCGCCTGCGCCAAATCGTTCGCCACCCGCCGCCAGTCGAACACGGAACCAGGGTCGGTTTTGCGCCCGGGCGCAATATCGCTGTGCCCGACAACGCCCTGTTCGCCGATGGCGGGATAGTGCCGGCGCAGCGCCACGAGCACGGATGCCAGGCGCTCGTATTGAGCCTCGGTATAGGGAATATCATCCGTGCCTTCCAGCTCGATGCCAATGGAAAAGTCGTTGCATGCATCACGCCCCTGCCACCGCGAGCGTCCGGCATGCCAGGCCCGGCGCGTGCAGGGCACAAACTGAATCAAGGCACCGTCGCGCGGCACATACAGATGCGGAGCCACACACAATGTCGCGAGTTGAGAAAAATACGGATGCGCTTCGCTGTCGAGTCGACCACTGAACAAGTCCCCTACCCACGATCCGCCGAACTCGCCCGGCGGCAGGCTCACGCCGTGAATCACGATGAGCGAAACTTGCGTACCTGCGGGGCGCTCGTCAGCATGCGGGCTCGGCATGCGCCGCGCCGCGCTCAACCACCCGTCTGCGCCCACCATTAAACCCACACCGGAATTTGTCGCATCGTTCATCCCAACTCCATTTCGATCAGCACCTTCGACCGAACCGTATCCACCCTGCATAATAAAGGAGTCTCTGATCTATTCATACTTGGTCGCGCCGGCGTCTTTGCGCGCGACTGGCAAGGAGTAAGGAGTGAAGTTTGCATTGCGAATGAGCGACGAATAACGCCGTCCAGACGTGCCCAAAGGCCCGGCTGCTGCGTTGCTCGACTTAACCAGCCCCTGCTACGGCGCTGCGCCAAGCGCCTTGCAGCCTGGGCATTTGGTACACAAACGCGACCAAGTATGAATAGATCAGAGGTTCCTACCATGACTCATATCCCACGCATTTACCTGCCCGATGTAACCGTAGACGAAAACCGGTCACTGAATCCGGCGCTCGCCCACCATCTCGGTCGCGTGCTGCGCCTGCGCGACGGGGCAGCTATCACCATTTTCGACGGCAAGGGGCACGAATTTGAGGCGCATCTGCTCAACACCGAGCACGGAACGGGCGTGCGGATAGGCACACTGGCTCGGACTGAAGTCGCGCCGCGGCTCGCTATCGAACTCTGGGTAGCCATATCGCGGCGAACGCGCATGGAATGGACATTGGAAAAGGCAGTCGAGTTAGGCGTATCCGCCATCCGTCCCGTGATCAGCGAACGCTCCAAGGTTCGCCTCAACGACAAGCAAGGGGCGCGCAAGCTAGAGCATTGGCAAGCCATCGTGACAGCGGCAACGGCGCAATCCGGGCGCGCCTGGCTACCCACGCTCTCACCACCGCAGCCATTGGACGCCCTCTGGGAGCGAGTGCCTTGCGAAACACGTCTGTTTTTGAGCCCTGACGCTGACGACGCCTTGGCATCGCTATCCCCGGCGCAAGGCCATTTGGCGTTACTGGTCGGCCCGGAGAGCGGGTTTAGTGAACACGAGTGTCTCCAGGCTCGCGATACGGGTTGGCAGCCCGTACGGCTCGGGCCGCGTATTCTGCGTGCGGAAACGGCCGGACCCGCGGCACTCGCCGCCATACAGGTCCTGTGGGGCGACTGGCGGCAAGACAGCAGCGTAGTTCACACAGAGCACGCAGAGAAATAAAGTCCGTCCTTGGTAGCACACCCTTCCGGCTACTTCTCGATTCACTCTCTGCTCTGTGTGCTCTGTGATTTTATTCTTGAATCGTCGTCCAACCTGACCGCACCCCCACAAGCACAAGTGCCGGAGTTACAAAGGACCTTAGGAGCGAGCTTGCTCGCGATTCTCCCGGCGTTGGTTTATAGCGAGCAAAATCTCTGCTACGCCAAGCCTGAAACCGTGGCACAACCGATCGGTATCGAATCCCGTTTTTTTTAAGCTGCCAGCAAGCGTGCCGCCTGTTCTGCAATCGCCGGCAAGTCGGGCACCACCGGAGCTTCGAGTCCGAGATGTATCCGGGCCAGTAATTCCTCGCTCTCCGGCGCTTCGGAGCTTTGCAGCAATTCGGGCGTCACGCGCAAGATATACGGAAACCCCTGTGCCAACACGGCCATGGCCGCCGGTTCCAGTGCGCCCTTCGGCGTACGCAGCACGATCATGCGTGAACGTCGCGAGGTGGGGGGAATGGAGTCTCCCAAAAACGGTTCAATGGCCACCAAAGGGATATCGCTACCCCGCCAACGCACCTTCCCCATCAGCCATGGCGGTGCGCCCCGCACAGGCATCGGCTCGACCAAACCGCGAACTTCCTCCACAATGCTGCGTGGCAATAGCAGTTTGCCATTTCCTATCGGAAGCAAAATGCAATATAACTCACGATTTTCGGCAATCATATTCCCTCATCCATTTTGCCCTCTTCGGCGAACGCAACTGTTCCCATTGTTCGCGTAGCCTCGGGATCGAACCCGGCCACCACAGACTGTATGGCCTCCAGCAACTCCATCTCCTGATAGGGTTTTCCGAGATAGCGTTCGACCCCGATCTGATCGGCGCGCGCGCGATGCTTGTCGCCCGTGCGCGAAGTTATGACGATGATGGGAATGTCGCGCAAATGCGTATCGTTTTTCATATGCCCGGCTAGTTCATACCCGTCCATGCGCGGCATTTCTATATCGAGCAACATCACATCCGGTTTGTAATCCTGCAACTGTCCCAAGGCCTCAACGCCATCCTTGGCCGTCAATACACGCACTCCGCGACGCTCGAGTAAACGTTGAGTAACACGGCGAACGGTAATTGAGTCGTCGACCACCATCACCAGTGGCGCCAGATCCGACAAAGCATTTTGATCGGTGACCGAGGCCATTGCCTCCATGGTTTCGATTTGCGGCAAGGCACGCACCAGAGCCGAAATATCCAGCAGCAGTCCGATCGAACCATCACCAAAAATAGTAGCTCCCGAAATGCCAGGTATATGCGTAATTTGCGGCCCTACCGGCTTGACAACCACCTCACGGTTGCCTTCCATGTCATCGGCCGCCAGAGCTATATGGCGATCTCCCACGCTGACCAGGAGCAAGGGAGCGCGTATTGCCGTTTCATCTGCACTTAGCGATTCTTCTCCCAATAGTTGTGCCAATGACAACAGGTGATATGTGTTACCGGCATACTCATAGGTTGGCTTGTCGTAACTCAAAAGGAGATCCAGTTCGTCACGTTTTATGCGCTGAATGCCACTCATACTGGCCAACGGCACAGGGTACAGGGTACGTCCTATACGAACCAGCAGGGTCTGCGTAATAGCAAGCGTTACGGGCAAACGCAAGCGCCAACAGGCCCCTTCGAACGGCGTGCTCTCGACTTCGACGGTACCGCCTACCTGGCGTGCTTCGGCTGTCACCACATCTATCCCAACTCCACGCCCTGCGGTTTGGGTCAATGCCGGGGCTGTGCTGAAGCCGGGACGAAACACCAATTCCATAATCTGCTGCTCGGTTAGTTTCGCGCTGGAGTCAATAATTCCTTCTTCCTCAGCCTTGGCGCGAATCGCCTTCAGATCAAGTCCGCCACCGTCATCGATGACTTCGATCGTGACATCGGATCCCTCACGGCGCAAGTTCAACTGAATCTGTCCGCTTGCAGGCTTGCCGCGGTTCTTGCGCACTTTGGACTCTTCGATACCGTGTACCACCGCATTGCGCAACAAGTGCTCGAGGGCAGGCAAGATGTGTTCCAGCACCTGGCGATCCATTTCTCCTTCGACGCCACTCATTGTGAGTTCCGCGTGTTTACCCACTTCTTCCGAGGTGCTGCGCACAATGCGGCGCAGGCGTCCGGACGATAACGAGAAAGGCACCATGCGCGTACGCATGAGCGCATCCTGTAGATCACCATTGACCCGTCCCTGACGCTCCAACAGCACATTCGCCTGCTGCAATTCGCTCGCCAACAGGGAACGCAAACTGCTCAAGTCGGACACCGCCTCGGCCAAGGATCGCGACAGTTCATGCAGGCGTGTATAGCGATCGAATTCCAGTGGATCGAAGCCTTCTGTCACCGTCTCAGTGCGATGTTCGGAGAGAATCTGTGCCTCGGTTTCTATATCCAGTTCACGCAGCTGCGAGTGTACGCGCTCTACCGTGCGATCCAGCTCGGTGAGATTCTGATTCATGTTGATCAGTTGCTGCTCGATGCGGCTGCGGTAAATACTTAATTCGCCCGCATTGTTGATCGAGGTTTCGAGCAAGTCCGCACGCACACGCGCCATTTCGTGACGCAATTGAGGCGTCGCAATAGGAGCTTCTTCCGATTCGGACGCTTCTTCCGCAGTCGTTTCAGATTCGTTCGCCGTAGCCGCAAACTTTCCCCAAGAATCGGTCGATTGCGTCTCGGAAGTGCTCGCCCATTCGCGCTCTTCCGCTACCTCGTCTTCGTCCGCTACTTCTGCGTACAAGACTCCGCTGGCATACCGTTGAAGTTCCATGATCACTGCAGAGTCATATGGCACGCGACCGTCTCCTCCCGCATGTTCAAGCATACGATGCAAACGGTCGAAAGTACGTTCGATCAAACGCAGCAAATCACTCGACACCGCTACTCGGCCATCGGCAACGCGCGCCAGAAGCGATTCCAGCTCATGACTCATATCCGCAAGCGGCGTAATGCCCGCCATGCGCGCACCCCCTTTCAGGGTATGCAATCGTCGAAGCAGGTCCGTAAGCGGTTCGGTTTGATCGTGATTACTGGCCCACGTATGCACGGATACATCGGCCCCCTCCAACAATTCGCTCGCTTCGGACAGAAAAACTTCGGACAACTCGCGGTCATAACCTTCGAGCGAGGCCAAATCAATGACGGTAACCGCTTGCGCAGGACGAATCGCAGGCCGTTCGGGCTGCTGTCGAACGGGTTCCGCCACATTGTTTTCTACAACAGGACTTTCCTGCGCAGGCTCCTCGTTTTGCGCATTGAGCGAACTTGCCTCCATTTCGGATTCCTGCTCGGTCAGCAAGTTCTCAAAACGCTGGCGCAAGAACTCCCAGTCCGGCAATGGTCGAGTTCTTAGGCCGTAGGCATCCACCAACGCCTCGGTGGTATTTGCAGCTGCTTCGATCTCAGCACGAAAAGACGCAGCATCAATCCAGCCCGATTCGACCAACTTGAGCAAACGATCGAGCGGTGCAAGCAACACAGCGACCTCGTTCACCTCGGCCATACGAGCGCTGCCCAGCAAGGTATGCACAGCCCGTTGCAACGCAAAATTTTCCTTCGCGTCACACTCTGATTCTGGAGTGGCAAGCCATTTCCGTACGGCTGTCAAATGAGTTCGAGTTTCATCCAGATAGATGCCATATAACGTCGAATCGATTCGCGGCTCGTCGGCATCCTCGGGCGTGGTTTCTCTTGCCGCAAGCTCTGACTCTTCCAGGTCAATTGCTCCCGCATCGACCGTTACAATCTCTTCTTCGTCGGAGGACGATTCGGGTTCGGCGATCTCTTCTGCTTCTGCGGTTTCGACTTCCTCAGCTTCGGCCGTTCCCCCTGCGCTTTCCATTTCGATTTCTGACGGCTCTCTCTGAACCGGAGTAAGTTCTCCTCCATACGCCATCCGTTGCATTCGATTTGTCAATGCAGCAATATCGGATTGCGTTTCCTCATTATCGCGGAACTGTGCCAGCAATTCCCGTGTGGCAGCAATGGCGTCGCCCATGGTTTCGATCAGTTCATCGCTCGCTGGCACGGTATGATCAATAATCCGATTAAGCAGATTTTCACAGGTCCAGGCAAATTCGCTTAACCGCCTGGCTCCCACCATGCGCCCGCTGCCTTTCAAGGTATGGAAAGCCCGCCTCACGGTAGAGAGAATTGCCGGATCGGCGGGCTCATCACGCCAGCGCGGATAATTCTGATCCAGAACGTCCAGAACTTCCTGCGCCTCTTCTATGAAAATTTCCACTATTTCCGGATCGGCCCCTTCTTCGCGCACCAGCAAAGATTCGGCAGCCTCCTGAGAAAGCGATGGTGACGGTGACACGGACGCTGTTTCCCGGTCCGATTCGGCTTGCGATTCTGCACCCTGCTCCGACTCCAACGCGGGCACTTCTTCCGGCGGAGAGTCACGCTGCACCGCCGCATATTTCACTGCGGCTCCCTGATTTTCGTCGATACCCAGTGCCGCAAGCGCGCGAGCTGCATTCTCCAGCATGGAGGGTGCGGCCCCATGTTCTCTTTGCAAGGACTCGACGTAATATTCGACACTCACCACCGCATCCGCCAGACGATCAAGCTCGATCCGTTCCGGCAGATTTTCGCGTGCGCCCATGCGGTCTAGATAACGCGCCATGCGGTGAACCAGCGAAGCAACCTCGGACAAATTCATGAAATCCAGCGTACGTGCCAGATTATCTGCCAATCGCGGCAAATCGCTCAAGGGCGATGCGTCATCAGCGCCGTTGCGTATGCGCTCGCCAATCACATTTTTAATGCGTGAAATCTCTGCCAGCACCTCCCGCAGTGCCGCCAGCCGTGCATTGCGCTGAGCTGCAGCCTGGGGATCCATACCTGCCCCATGCAAGAAGGCTTCAACCTCGCCCTCAGTACCGATCAATTCGGTAGCAAGCTGGAGCAAAGCAGTCTCTTCAATGTTACTGCTGGCAGTCATTCGCGCTATCGTCTCGCTTTGCTGCCTGACCCTTGCGCTGGATTCCGTCAAACCCATCAAGCTCATCGCATCGGCTGCTTTCTTGAGCGTAACGACCACCGGAGCCAACTCTGCAGGCTGTTTACGCCCGGTGCGAACAAAAATATCGATCCGATCATGCACGCGGCTTAAATCTTCCAGAATGGCCGTGCTGACACTGCGCAAAAGCGCTGAACTCTGACCGGCACCTGCATCCTCCCCACCTACGCCGGTTAGGGACTTTTCCAATTGAAAATTGGCACGGATGGCATCGACTCGCTCTCCAGAGGAAGTTGTGCGCTCTATTTGCTCGAGCATTTCCTCTATCAACGCTTCGGGGGGTTGCTCGGCAAGCGCCGCCTCGGAAGTGGTTGCCAGACGCTTGATCTCCCTTTCCACTTGCCCGAGCAGCCGCTTGATGACGAGAGTCGAAGCCAAACCCTCCGCATCCAATGCCTCGAGCAAACCACCTGCAATCCACAGGAACTCGAACACGGGCGGAGAGGTAGCAACAATCTCCATTTCAGCAAGCACTGCACGCATTTTCGCTATAGGCCTACGCCCGCCAGTGCCATGATAAAAAGACAGCAAGGCAGCCTGGTACCCAGGCCGTAGCCGGGCGGCCAAGGCGGGTAAACTCTCACTGGTTCCCACGGCACGGGGCGACGGTAAAATCGGGCGTTGCCGGCGCTCTCGCGCCAAGGGTTCACGACCGAGCAGATTACGAATCTCGTTGGTTACCGGCAGCAGAACCGCCGGACTGTCGCGCATACCGGAGACCATGCGATCAAGATAGTCGCTCAGTTCCAGACAGCCTCTCATCAACGGCTCCAGATTGCTTCGCTCCGGCGGCAATCGTCCCGTATGCAGCATCTGGGCCAAGGCTTCCAGATGCTCGGCAAGCAACTGCCCCCCCCGCACCTCGACCATGGTAAGGGTGCCGCCAACCTGGTGCAGAAGCGCGACAACTTCTTGTAACGACTCCCGATTGTCCGGCTCTTCGGCGAAAGCGTCGAGACGTTGGCGCGCCGAGTCCAACGAGCGCTCAAGCTCGATTTTAATCCACGTCAACGAATCCAGGTTGACATTAGCCATAGAAATCCTTCCAAACTATACGATAGTATTCAGAACGAACTGCCTGTCGTCACCAATGGCGGCTCTTGCGCATCGCTCTCCTCTTCGAGATTCGATATCTCCACGGCGCTTTCCGTGCCGACAGATTCAGCCTCCTCGTCAGGCAGAGTAAAGCCGGAAACGGAACGTCGTAAATCCGCCGCCAATGCAGCGAGCTTTCCGATGGATCGCGCCGTTACCGCCGTGCCTTCTGCCGTCTGCGAGGTGATTTCCTGAATCACGCTCATGGTGCTGGATACTTCGCTGGCCACCTGGGCTTGCTCTCGCGCCGCACCGGAAATCATTTGAATGAGCCTTGCAATATTGTTCGAAACCGCCTCAATTTCATCCAGCGCATGACCGGCATCCTCGGCCAACTGCGCCCCGTTCACCACACCCGACGTCGATTGTTCCATCGACAGGATCGCCTCGTGGGTATCGGACTGAATCGTGCGTACCAGGGTTTCGATCTGCCGCGTAGCGCCTGCTGCACGTTCGGCCAGACGTTGGACTTCATCCGCCACCACGCCGAAACCGCGTCCGGCCTCTCCTGCAGTCGAGGCCTGAATCGCAGCATTCAAGGCCAGAATGTTCGTCTGCTCGGCAATGTCGTTGATCAGTTCCACTATGTCGCCCACTTCCTGCGAGGATTCGCCCAGCCGCTTCATGCGCTTGGATGTTTCCTGAATGGTTTCGCGAATGCTGGTCATGCCGTCGATCGTGCGCCGTACCGCTTCGCCGCCCTTGTGTGCGATGTTCACAGAACTGCTTGCCACCTCGGCGGCACGTTCGGCATTGGCGGAGACCTGCTCAACCGATTGCGCCATTTGCGCAATCGAAGCCGTTGCTGTCGTAATCTGCGTATTCTGGTTCTCGGCGGCCTCGGCAAGATGCGACGCCGTCGCCTCGGTCTGGCGGGCAGCGGAATCGACCTGGACCGCCGTGTCGTTGATCGTCACCACCAGATCGCGCAGCGCCTCGACCGTGTAATTGATCGAGTCGGATATTGCACCCGTAATATCTTCGGTTACTTCGAGTTGAATAGTTAAATCGCCATCGGCCAAGGTGGCGAGATCATCCATCAACCGCATGATCGATTGCTGGTTCCGTTCGTTCATCTCCTGCTGGGCCCTGGCCGCACGCCGGGCGTCGCCCGTCATCTGATAGCGGAAAACGAGCGCCACAATGAACAGCAATGCCAAACCACCGAGTATGTAGCCATACAGCGGCTTGAAAGGCCGCGCCTTCATCTGGGTCAGGTACCCGGCCTGGACATCCTGAGCATTGGACAGAATTTGCGGTCCGGCTGCATTCAGTGCCAGACGTGCATTTTGCCAATCGACGATGGAAGCGGCAACGGGACTCAACGTCTGTAGGTTGGAATTGAGCGCTTGATACTGGGTCTGCAAAGTGCCGAGTGCCGCCTGGATATCCGAATAGTTGGGCAACGCGGCAATATTCATCTGCGCGGATCCATTACTGAAGGCATTCAAAAGGTCACCGAAACCATTCACGTTGTTGACGAACGCATTGGCGGCGGCGGTGAAATTGCCCGCGCCGCTCATCATAAGATCCATGTCATGACTGGTCTGCGCAGCCATCAGAGCCTGCGCCGATGCCTGATTGATCAAATCCCGTGACAGCCCGTGCGCTGCCATTCTTTGGGCGAGTTGATTCCAGGCATCCACGTACGCGGGCATGGCCTGACGCACAGCCCCGGCGGCCTGGATCGAGACCAGAGCGCTGGTGCGCGCCTTGGCGATGGTCAGCGCCGATTGATTCACACTAGTCCATTGCTGTTGAAGCAGACTCAGGCTGGAAGCAACCGCACCCGAAGCCGCAGGCATCAAAGTCCGAGGGTCACCGTTGCTCAAAATCGACAGCGCGCTGGACATCTGGTTCGCGCTATCGGCCAGGTTGCCGAAAGCCTGGCTATCGCCATTCAATGCCGCCCGCGCTTCGTTCGGCAGGGCCTGAGACTGAACGGCTACCGTTGAAGCCTGATTAAGAAATTCGGTGTCATAAACCGAATACTGCGCCACAAAGAAAAAATCCGCTGCCGCAGCGGCGATGCATACAAGCGCAAGCAAGCCCACTACATAAGTGAGAAGCGTACCGCGTGCCGTTGTTCTGGAATCTGCCATGAAGTGTTACCTCAAAGGAATCTTTAGATGACGAAAGGCTTCCGTAATCGACGCACAGGGAGTCATGAAGCCGCCTGAAGAAAGGCTTCGGACTCGACCAGATCGCGCAGGCTCAGCACGGCCCAGGTTTCGTTGTCGCGTTCGTAAGCCCCGAGCAGGAAAGGGGTGAGCATTTCGGGCATTGCTGCCGCAGGCGCAAGCGCAGGCTTGGGTGCATCTTCAGGGGTAAACCTGCGGAACCCGACCACCTGATCCACCAGCAAGCCCGCGGGAATCTCGGAGTGATTCACCACGATAATTCGACTTGAACGGGTTACGGGCGATTCACCGAGTCCGGCCCAGCGTGCCAAGTTGGTAAGCGGCAGCAACTGGCCACGTATGTTTGCAAGCCCCATCAACCAAGGCTTGGCGCGCGGAACCCGCGAGGCCCCCGGCCAGGTAATAACTTCGCGAACTTCCGCCCGCGAACAAATCAGATGGTAACGGCCCAAGCGGCAGGCCACGCCCACCCACAGATTGGCATTGATGCGCCGCGCCCCGAATTCCTCGCCGAGGATTGCCTCTTCAAGCCCCAGTAGAAGCTCGAAAGGACGTTCGCGCAATGCAGCCAGCGACTCGCTGGCCATGTCAGGCGCAGACCTCGCGCACCTTGGACAACAAAGTGTCCGCCGTCACCGGTTTAACAAAGTAGGCGACGGCACCTTGGCGCAGGCCCCAGACTTCGTCGGTCGGCTGGTCCTTACTGGTTACGATGATCACCGGAATATTCGCGGTTTTCGGATCCTTGGTGATTTTGCGTGTGGCCTGAAAACCGTTCACCCCGGGCATCACCACATCCATGATGATAACGTCGGGCATCGACTCACGCGCAGCTTTCAGGCCGCTGTCGCCGTCCTCGGCGGTAAGCACTTCGAACCCGTTTTTTTCCAGCGCGGTGCGCATGACATGCGTTTCCGTGGGAGAATCGTCCACGATCAAGACTTTTGGCATATGTGTAAGGCCCCTACCTTCTATTTAGCTGACTTCCCGGCGTCGTGCCGAAACGTGGCGCTTTACAGCACCGATCAGTTGGTCTTTGGTGAATGGCTTGGTGACATATTCCTCGGAACCGACAACCCGCCCCTTGGCCATATCGAACAATCCGTCCTTGCTGGACAGCATGATCACCGGGATATCCCGGAATGCCGGATTGCTCTTGACCATCGAACAGGTCTGGTAACCGTCCAGCCGGGGCATCATGACATCGACGAACACCACGTCAGGGCGAGCGTCGACGATCAACGATAACGCCTCGAAGCCATCTTCAGCCGTCAGCACGGTAGCCCCCGCACGGCCCAACAACGATTCGGCCGAACGCCGTATCGTTTTCGAGTCGTCGACGACAACGATTTTTACCCCTGTCAGATCCGTCACTGCCTCATTCACCTCCAGGTCCTCCTGAACACTGGCAGCAGCCGAACGACGGTCTCGATTCTGTCCGCTTGTCGAGCTCATCCCGTTCGCGCCCCAGGCCTACGCATGCAATATACCTTAATATTTAGCACAATATTCGCTTTTAACCTATTGAGTCAATGGCAACTACCTCCGCTCGTCGCACCTCCGAATCCCGCCTCGCTGTGATCATGGACCCGATCGAGGCGATCAACCCGGCTAAGGATACAACGCTCGCCCTGTTGCTGGAAGCCCAGCGCCGTGGCTACGCCCTGACTTACATTCTGGCCGAAAACCTGTGGGCCACGGGCGGTAGCACCTGGGCCCGTGGCCGCGCCGCCACAGTTAGTGACGACCCGGATCGCTGGTTCGAACTGGGCGAAAATCGCGACGAACCTCTCGACAGCTTCGATGTCGTGCTGATGCGCAAGGACCCACCATTCGACCAGGAATACGTCTACCTCACCTACCTGCTGGAACTGGCCGAGGCCGCCGGTGCGCGCGTAATCAACCGGCCCCGTGCCCTGCGCGACTACAATGAAAAGGCAGCCATCCTCAAGTTTCCCGAGTGGTCGCCGTCGACCCTGATTGCGCGGGATTTGTCCCTGTTTCGCGACTTTCACCGACGCGAAGGCCACATCGTGCTCAAACCGCTCGACGGCATGGGCGGACGCGGAGTATTCGTACTCGCGCCCGGCGATCTGAATTTAAGCTCGGTGGTCGAAGCCCTAACCTCGGGCGGACGCGAACACATCATGGCCCAGCGTTACCTGCCCGCGATCCGCGAGGGCGACAAGCGGGTGCTGATGATTAACGGCAAACCCGTGCCCTACATGCTGGCGCGCGTGCCCGCCGAAGGCGAAAGCCGCGGCAATCTCGCCGCCGGGGCCCGCGGTGAACCGCGCCCATTGGGTACCGTCGAAAAACGCATTGCCGAAGCGGTAGGCCCCCGGCTTGCAGCCGATGGCCTGAGCCTCGTCGGGCTCGACATCATTGGCGATCACATCACCGAGATCAACGTCACCAGCCCCACCTGCGTACGCGAGCTCGACCGCGCCTTCGGCCTCAACATTGCCGGTGATTTCTTCACCGCCATCGAAGCCACCACTGCTGCAGCATGAATCAGCACGAGCTGCCTTTCACGCTCGGCAATCGCCTGATCACCCGCGAACGGTTGATCACGGCGCTGATCTTCGCCCTGCTCGCCCACGGCATCATCCTGCTCGGCGTGGGCTTTGTTTCCCTGGTGCCCCGCCCAGCTCACAACCGGACCGTGGCCATCACTCTGGTGCGTGATACCCGCATCGTGCCACCGCCGCGCGACGTGGATTACCTGGCCCAGACCAATCAGCGCGGCCCCGGCAATACCCGCCGGCATGAGACATCGGAACCCGCACTCGGCACGGGCGAACCCTTCCCGCAGCCGGATATGAATCTCGCTGCCGCCTTCCGTGCCAGCTCATCCGCTCTGCAACGGCTATTCCAGGCCGACACGCCGCATCCGATGCCGGCGCGCCACAGCGTAATCGGCAGCACCACGGGGCAGCGACTGGCCGCCAGCGAGCCCGCACCACGCGCTGGCGACCGCCCACCGTTACTCGCGCGCCTGGTGCCTCCAAGCCGGGCCCAGGACGCAGATTCACATTCACCGACAATAACGTTGCCCCGGCTGCACGGCGCACACTCGCGACACAACGCCGATACGACCAATACCCGCGCTTCTGTCTTCGCGCCCTACCTGGAAGCGTGGCGCGAGCGCATCGAGATCGTCGGCAATCGACATTACAGCTCGCTGGTTCCCGCCTACATAAAGAAGGGCCATCTCACGCTGTCCGTCACATTGAACGCAGACGGCAGCATTCATTCCATCAGGTTTTTGCAGCGTTCACGTTATCCGGAACTGGATGCCGCGGCATTGAAGATCATCCGCCTCGCAGCCCCTTTTCCACCCTTGCCGCCAGCCGTACGCAGGCACACCGATCGGCTGACCTTTCCCTATAAGTGGAGCTTCATTCGCAGAGCAGACAATGGCGGCAGCATCGGCCTGGGAACACGGCCCTAAAGGAGCCTCTGATTGAATCTGGGCGAGCCGGATCCGCGAGATGGGAAGGCTCGATTCAAGGCGCGAAGCACAGACCATAGTGGTGCTATGGCAAGTCTTGCAACGCCGAATCAAACCTGTCCAGCCGCCGAGAGGCGCCCACCGGTCACAATTCGATCAGAGGCTCCCCAAGGCTTTCAGACGCCGATCACGCAGGCCACACCGGTGCCCTTGATCCCGCAATACCCGCCCGGATTCTTGTCCAGATACTGCTGGTGATAATCCTCGGCGTAATAAAACGGCGCCGCCGGCACAATTTCGGTCGTGACCGGACCCATCCCCTGCGCGGATAACGCCTGTTGGTAGCGCGTGCGCGAGGCCTCGGCCACCTGCTGTTGCCCCTGCGTCCCGACCACGATCAACGAACGGTACTGGGTGCCCACGTCATTGCCCTGGCGTGCGCCCTGAGTAGGATCGTGGTTCTCCCAGAAAGTGGTGAGCAACGCCTCATAATCCAACTTTTCCGGGTCGAACACCACCCGCACCACCTCGGCATGACCGGTGTGCCCGCTGCACACTTCCCTGTAGGTCGGGTTCGGGGGCGACCCGCCCGCATATCCCACGGCCGTCGTCCACACGCCAGGCAGTTGCCAAAACAGGCGTTCGGCGCCCCAGAAACAACCCATGCCGAACACCGCCTCCTCGAGACCCGGCGGGAAGGGCGGCAGGAGAGGGTGGCCGAGGACGGCATGGCGATTGGTGACGGGCATTTCGGCCGCGCGGCCGGTCAAAGCCATCGGGATATCCATGGATAGGAAACCGCTTACAACTACGCCTTATTTTACGCTCCGGTGCAAAACTTTCATTATTATGGTGTGATGAAAAATGGATCCTCGTATGGCTTGCGCTGGCAGCACGAAGAACTGCCATGGGACGCCATCGACCGCGACGTCATGGCCGACGACCGCCTGCTTTTCTACCTGCTGGCCACTGCCTCCTTCATCGAGATCACGACCGACCTCTATACCCGCAACCTGATCGAATACTACGCGGGCAACGACGAGGTGCAGGACTGGCTGGCCGAGGGCTGGGAACCCGAGGAACTCCAGCACGGCAAGGCGCTGCGCCGCTACGTGCAAACGGTCTGGCCTGAGTTCAACTGGGAGGGCACCTACCGGCGCTTCTTCGACGAATACCAGACCTGCTGCAAGGTCGAGCTGCTCGACCCGACGCCGGCGCTGGAAATGGCGCGTCGCTGCATTGTCGAGACGGGCACCTGCTCGTACTACACCATGATCGGCTCGTACGCACCCTGCCGCGTACTGAAGGAACTGACTGACCACATCCGCAAGGACGAGGCCGGGCATTACCACCACTTCCACGACCATTTCCTGCGCTACCGGGAAGACGAACGCCCGGGGCGCGGCGCCATCCTCAAGGCCCTGGTCGGGCGTATCCGGGAAATCGACGGCGAGGACGGTTTCATCGCCTTCAAATACGTGTGGCAGGCCGATCACCCCGGCGGAACGTTCCACAAGCGCTACTACACCCGCATGACGCGCCTGATTCGCCGCATGGCGGTCGATCACTACCCGTTCAGGATAGCCGCGCACATGATGAGCCAGCCGCTCGGCTTCCGGCCCCGCACGCAGTCGTGGGTCGATGCCGGGCTCAGCTGCGCTGCTCGTTTCTTCTCGCGCTTAACCGGCACCACCCGCCCGCTGCACTAGGCCATCAGGCCGCGACCTGGAAGGAGAACTCGCCGACCCCTTCAATGGCTGCATGCACCCGATCGCCCACCACCAGTTCGCCCACACCGGCTGGCGTGCCGGTAAAGATCAGATCGCCGGCGACCAACCGATCCAGGCGCGACAAGGCCGCGATCAATTCGCCGATGCCGAGAATCATGTCTTCCAACCGTCCATGTTGGCGCTCTTCGCCGTTGACGGCGAGCGTGAGCGTCCCGCCGAAACCCTGAGGGAAACACGCCTCGGCCGGGCGAATCGGCGTACACGGTGCGGCCGAGGTAAAACCCTTGGCCATATCCCACGGGCGGCCCTGTGCACGGGCCTCGCGCTGCAGATCGCGCCGGGTTAAATCCACTCCGACAGCATAACCAAACACACGCTCCGCGGCCGTTTCGGCATCGAGGTTCGCGCCGCCACGCCCGAGTGCCAGAACCAGCTCCACCTCATGATGCAGCTCATGCGTAACCGGCGGATACGGCACCACACCTTCGGGTGCTTCGGGTACAAAAACCGCATCGGACGGCTTGGTGAAAAAGAAAGGTGCGTCGAGTGTCTCCAGTCCCATTTCGTGAGCATGCGCCGAGTAATTGCGCCCGACGCAATATACCCGACGCACCGGGAAGCGGTCCTCTGTGCCAATCACCGGCAACGTGGGCCGGATCGGCGGTGCCACCACGTAATCCATATTGAGCCCCATCCTTTAGAGCCTACTTAGTGTACTGCCTCTACCAGCCTATTTGATTAGCGTCTCCATTCGTGCTCCAATTCGAATTCGTCCATACTGGTCATGACTCATGAAATCTTCGGTTCTTGCTCTTGGCGTTGCTGCGCTGATCACGGTCACTCCCGCCTTCGCTGCCTCGTCCGGCGGGCTGCATTACCCGCAACCGCACCGCGACAAGACGGTTGATCATTATTTCGGAACCTCGGTAGCGGCGCCCTACCAATGGATGGAAAATTTGACGAACCCGCAACTGCACCAGTGGGTCGCGGCCGAGAACAAGCTCACAGATGCTTATCTTGCGAAGATTCCGATGCGCGGCTGGGTCAACCGGCGCCTGACCGAGCTGTGGAACTACGCCAAGGAAGGCACGCCCGATCAGCTTGCCAACGGCATGCTGTTTTTCCGCCGTAATTCGGGCCTGCAGAACCAGAGCGTGGTATACGTGCAAGCGCCCGACGCCAAGCCGCACGTATTGCTCGATCCCAACAAGCTCTCGCCGGATGGCTCGATCGCCCTGGCCGGCACCGCACCTTCGCCCAACGGCAAATATCTCGCCTATGCGCTGTCCAAAGGCGGATCGGACTGGCAAACCCTGCACGTGCTTGACGTCAAGACTGGCAGGCCGCTGGCAGACACGGTGCGTTGGGTGAAGTTTTCGGGCATTTCCTGGACCCGGGACGGCAAGGGGTTCTTCTACTCGCGCTATCCCCAGCCGCCGAGCGGCGAGAAGGCGATAAGCCACGCTGTGGTCAACCAGAAGCTCTATTACCACAAGCTGGGCACGCCGCAGTCCGACGACAAACTGATTTATGCGCGCAAGGATCTGCCGCATGCATTCATCGGTGGAAGCGTGAGCGAGGACGGCCGCTACCTGTTCCTGTACCTGCAAAACGGCACGATCTCAAAGAACGAGCTTTACTATGCCGACCTCGGGGATGCAAACAAGCCCAACCTTGCCGCAAAGATCAAGCCGCTGTACACCAAAAATAACGCGGCGTATTCGCCGATCGGTCACATTGGCGACACGCTGTACCTGCAAACCACGCTGGACGCGCCGCGCGGGCGTATTGTCGCCGCGAAGCTCGACGATCCCAAGCCCGCTGACTGGCGGGTGGTCGTGCCCGAGGCCAAGGGCGTGCTTGCGAGTTCAACACTGGCCGACGGACGCATCCTTGCCAATTACCAGGTCGCCGCCAAGAGTCGCCTGAAGCTGTTCGACACCCGCGGCAAACTACTCGCCACGCTAGCGTTGCCGACACTGGGTTCGGTCGACGACATCTCTGCGCGCAACGATTCGAAAACCGCATACTACGCGTTCACGTCCTACCTATACCCGACCACCATCTACCGCTTCAACGTGGCCGATGGCAAGACCTCGGTGTATTTCAAGCCCCAAGTGAAATTCAATCCTTTGCCATACCAGACAAAGCAGGTGTTCTTTACTTCAAAAGACGGTACCAAGGTGCCGATGTTTATCGTCGCCAAGAAAGGCATCAAGCTCGACGGCAGCCACCCGACCGTGCTCTACGGCTACGGCGGTTTCGACATTACCGTTACCCCGAGCTTCAACCCGATGCTGCCGGTGTGGCTGGAGATGGGCGGCGTGTATGCCGTCGCCAACCTGCGCGGCGGTGGCACCTATGGCGAGGCCTGGCATCACGCCGGAATGCTTGGCAAAAAACAGAACGTGTTCGACGATTTCGCCTGGGCAGCGAAATACCTGATCAAAAAAGGCTACACCTCGTCGAAACACCTCGGCATTCAGGGCTATTCCAACGGCGGCCTGCTGACGGGCGCTTCGATCACACAGCACCCACAACTGTTCGGCGCGGCCTACATCGGCCACGGCGTGCTCGACATGCTGCGTTACCAGAAGTTTTCCGGCGGTGCGTTCTGGGTACCTGAGTACGGCAGCTCAGACAACAAACAGGCATTTCAGTGGCTTATCAAGTATTCGCCGCTGCAAAATATCCACAAACGCACCTGCTACCCGCCGACGCTGATCACCACCTCTTGGGACGACGATCGCGTGGTACCGAGCCACGAATTCAAGTTCACCGCCAAAATCCAACGTGCCCAGGGCTGCGACAATCCGATTCTGCTGCACACGACCGGCAGCACCAGCCACATCTACATGCCGACCGACAAGCTGATTCAACAGACCGCCGATGTATGGGTCTTCGAGGCGTGGAACCTCGGCATAAAACAGGCGCCAGATATGCATGGAAAATCAGGGCACTGATTATTGAAGCACCAGCCGTTACGAGAAAGGCCGGTTAATTAACCGGCCTTTCTTTCGTTGAAGTTGTGCCTATGTCAAACCGCAGCCTGAGTCCTACCCATACGTCGCAGCCAGCGGTAATGCGAGCGTAGGCCCGCCAGCAGCGAATCGTGCACCGCGTAACGCACGCCGAATTCCTGGCAGGTTTCCTCGACCAATTTCGAGATAGCCGGGTAGTTGACGTGGCAAATCCTGCTGAACAGATGATGCTCGATCTGGTAGTTCAGTCCCCCGAGCAACCAGGCGGCCAAGCGGCTGCGACGAGCGAAATCCACCGTGGTCTCGACCTGATGAATGCCCCAGGAAGTTTCCATCCGACCGGACTCGCTAGGCACCGGAAAATCAGCCTCTTCAACGCAATGCGCGAGCTGAAAGACCAGGCTCAGCACCACCCCCAAAACGACTACTGCGATGCCGTAGAACAGCACCACTTCCCACACGGAGTGGAAAAGTAGCGGGATACCGAAGGCAAGCATGAAAAACCCCACCTTGCCGCCCAGGAAAACAGCAAGATCACGGCCCTTCGGACGTGGAAATTTGTGCCCGTCCATGCGGCCGCGTATCACGTCACGAAAATCGTCGTAGAGATGCCACTTGACCGCCATCAGGCCGTACAGAAACCACACATACCAGTGTTGCCAGCGATGAAACCGCAAACGCTTCTGATGCGGCGTGAAGCGCGCAAGTCCGCCCATGTCGATATCGGTATCGTAGCCAGTGATATTCGCGTAGGTGTGGTGAAACACGCCGTGCTTCCAGTGCCACACATAGCTGCTCCCGCCAATCAACTCCGCTGTGATACTCATAAGTCGATTGATCCAGGCACGCTTCGAATAGGCCTTGTGGCCGCCATCGTGCATAACGTTGAACCCGATGGCCGCAGCACTCAGCCCCAGCAGAATCGCCAGCGGTACTGTCTGCCACCAAGTGGCCGCGAAAAAAACAAGCAACACATAACTCGCAGCGAATATACTGAGAATGATTCCGGTCTTGGCATACATGCGCGGGCAATCACGTTGCTTTTGCCCGGTGCTTTGCATGTACGCCTCAATGCGGCGGCGCAACTCAGTCTGAAATCCATTCTCACCATTGAATTTGAGCCGCTCTCTGCGCGGTGCTTCGGCCGCAGACTGCGCGCTCTCCGCATCGCGTTTCTCACTTAAATACATTAAAACCTCTGCTCCGTTGGGGGGAACGTGCGTAAAAAGAGACCAACCGATGTCGGTCGGAGGTTCCACGGATCAAAGATGGAAGGGCCGAGACAGCGGAATACGTGACCCCGTATCGGATCCGGAATCATCAATTGCAGTGTAGCATTATTCCCGGCCGAATTCAGTGCTCGGCACAGCAATGCCTATGCACCGTCCCTTTTGGTGCTGTACCCCTCTTCCGCCATTTCCAGTCCGACCTGTGAGGTGCGCACCATGGGCACGAATTCACTCTGCTCGGCGGGCGTTGGCACTGCACGCTGGAAGCTGCGCAGGATGCCGAACAGGGCCAACACGACCAACACCCCCGCAAGAAAGTATGGCAGCCCGCGTGCGCCGGACACATCGAACAGGGTTCCGGCTATGAGCGGCCCGCATGCTGCGCCCACTCCGGTGATCAACAATAAGCCTTGGGTTGCGGCGAGCACTTCATGCGGCTCCAGCAAATCATTCATGTGGGCCACTGCCAACGCGTACAAACTCAATGCCATGGCTCCGAAGCCAAAGGCGAAGATCAGAAGCGCCCATTCCGGCCCGTGCGTGACAGCAGCCAGCAACAGTGCGAAAATCGCCCCCCCCGCTGAGGCCCCAATCAGAACCCGGCGGCGCCCCACCCGATCGGACAAGCGGCCTAGCGGCCACTGGGCCAACACACCACCGGCAATGACACTGATCACGAAGACGCCCACACCGTGCGAATCGAGTCCGATCCGGGTCGCGAAGGCCGAGCCCAACCCCCAGAAGGCGCCTGTCGCCAAGCCCGACAGAAAGGTCGCAACAACCGCGAACGGCACGCGGCGCACGAGTCGCCAAGGGGGCAAATTCGGCGCATTCACCAGCTCCGGCTGCTCCAGACGGGTTGCGGTGACCGGCACCAAACCGAAAACGATCAGCATCCCGGCTATCAGAAACAAGGTAGGCCCGGTTGCCGGGGCCACCATGAACAGGAGTTGCCCAGCCGCCATGGCCACCAGCGTGAGCATGACATAAAAACCGAACACCCGCCCCCGGTAGGCGCGCGGCACCGTGGCATTGAGCCAGCTCTCGGTCACCATGTAGAGTCCGACCATGGCGGTACCGGTCATCAATCTCAATGCCAGCCACGACCACGGATTGACCGCCAGAGCATGTGCCAGCGTGGCACTGGCCGCGATGGCCGCCAGGGCAGCGAATGTGCGAATCGGCCCGACCCGGCGAATCAGAACCGGGCACAGGAAACAGCCGATGACGAATCCGGCAAAGTAACCCGACATCACTAGCCCCAGTTCCCACCCCGGGAAATGCGCCAACGTCGCACGCACCCCAAGCAGCGAACCGAGCAGGCCCATGCCGGTGACCAATATCGTGATCCCGAGCAAGAGGCCAAACAGGCGGCGAACCAGCGCTAGCACGTATCCGGATCCCATTTCCGCAGAGACTCCCAGTCTACTGCGTACGGTGAAAAGACTCCTCCACATCGTGCGCTACAATGCCGGGCAACTAAAAACAGACTCCGCACCGGAGGCAACAAATGGGCTCGGCAACCACTTTGGGAATCGTGCTGCTGATTATCGGCGCGTTGGCCGCCGTGTCGGAAATCAATACTCTCACGATCTACCTGATCGCCGTTGCGTTCGCCTGCTTTGCAGCCGGCGGCGTTGCGCTTGCGGGCGGTGGGCTCACCCTGTCGCTGATCGTGCTTGCCGCAATCGTCCTGCTAGGCATGCCCCTTGCGCACTGGTTCCGCGGGCGGCTCAAGAATCGTGCATCAGAAGACGTTAGCCATGACGATGTCGGCCGGATCGTCACCGTAATCGGGAACATCAACGATACGTTGCGCGTTTCCTATCGCGGCAGTGCTTGGGATGCGCGGCTCGAAAACGCATCCAGAAAAGCGCCACAGGCCGGCGAGACCTATCGCATCGCCTCACGCGAGGGCAGCCTGCTCATTCTCGTGCCAAATCCCGACAATCCCGCCTGATCACCCGTGGCAAACAAGCACAAGGAGAATCTCTCATGTCCGTCAGCATCGTAGTCGCCATCATTCTCGTGGTTCTCGCGATCACTCTCATCAGCCGCGGGCTGCGCATTGTCTCGCAACAGCACGCCTGGGTGGTGGAACGCTTCGGCCGTTTCCACACGGTGCTGGAGCCGGGCCTTAATCTGATCATCCCGATCTTCGACAAAGTCGCCTACAAATTCGATCTGCGCGAGACCCCGATCGATGTAAAGAAGCAGGTTTGCATCACGAAAGACAACACGCAGATTTCCATCGACGGCGTGCTCTATCTGCAAATCACCGATCCCAAATCGGCCGCCTACGGCACCTCAAATCCGTTGTCCTCGATGGAACAGCTCGCGCAGACCATCATGCGCTCCGATGTCGGCAAGCGCCAGCTCGACGAAGTGCTTTCCTCGCGCACCGAACTCAATGCCTCCATCGTCAGCGAGCTCGACCATGCTGCCGTCAACTGGGGCGTGAAAGTGCTGCGTTACGAGATCCGCGACATCAGCCCGCCGGCCGAGGTGATTCACGCCATGGAGCTGCAAATCACGGCCGAACGTCAAAAACGTGCACTTATTGCCAAATCAGAAGGCGAGAAACAGCAGGCGATCAACGTCTCGGAAGGCGAACGTCAGCAGCAAATCAACCGTGCCGAGGGCGAAAAACAGGCCCGGGTGCTGCGCGCCGAAGGCGAAGCCCAAGCCGTGCTGACCGTGGCCGGAGCCACGGCCAAGGCACTGGAAACGGTAGGCGCCTCGCTGCAGGAGAAGGGCGCACACGATGCGATGAAGATGCAGGTGGCAGAGGACTTTATCGAGAAATGGGGCGGTATCGCCAGGGAAGCGAACGTGATGATCGTGCCTTCCGACATGGGTGACCTCTCCAAGGTGGTCGGCACCGCCTTCAAGATAGTCGATGGCATCAAACCCAACCAGACCCCGCACAGTGACTAGAACCACCGCTCGGAACCCATGTGGCGCGACTCAATCCCGGACGTTGTGAACACCTCCGGAGGAGCAAAAAAATCATAGTATGATGCATAATTGGATTTGTTGTTGGCAACCGTTTCCACCACGGTACAGCATAATGCTCAGGATGTAACTGACTCATGGATAGACCGATCTTCAACGATTTCGAAGATGCTGGAAACGCGGTGCTCGCTTTCCTGCATCAACGTCTCAATTTCGACCTGTGGATGATCACCCGGAAAAAGGGCGAAAACTGGATCGTACTGCAAAGCAAGGGCGACGGCTTCGACCTGAAGTCGGGCACTACGCTACGCTGGGCCGATTCGCTCTGCTCGGAAATGGCCAGTGGCAAAGGCCCTAACATTGTGCCGAATCTGGAGAAGGTTCCGGCCTTTTCGTCCACCCGAACCGGTCACGAATTGTCGGCAAAGGCCTATATAGGGTTCCCACTCTTCGATAAAAACAACGAGCTCTTCGGCACCCTATGCGCGTTCGATTCATCGATCCAGCCCGAGTCTATAGTAGAAGAGCAACCGCTGATCGAACTACTGGTTTCGATGCTTAATACGCTGCTGCAGGCAGAACTGCAGGCTACTGAACAGGTTCGTCAGACGGAACGGCTCGAACAAGAAGCGCTCACCGACCCACTGACCAATTTATACAATCGTCGGGGCTGGAACCAGCTCTGTGTCAAGGAAGACGAACGTTGCCGCCGCTTCGGTTATTCCGCAGCCATACTGATCTGCGACCTTGACGACCTGAAGACGATCAACGACACTGAAGGACACGCCACTGGCGACGCCCTCCTCCTGAGCACCGCATCGGCACTGCGCAAGGCCGTACGCACACTGGACATAGTCGCTCGCCTAGGCGGCGACGAATTTGGCATCCTTGCCATCGAATGCGAGCGTGCGGGTGCCGACGCTCTGCATGAACGCATCGACACATTGCTGGGGGAAGCCGGAATCAGAGCCTCGATCGGCCTTGCACTGGGCGGCCCCGAGCAAGGCCTGAAGTTGACCTGGCAGCAGGCGGATCTCGATATGTATAAAAACAAAAAAAACCGTACGCACCACTCATAGCACGCGTCTCAGGACACCCGACCCTTCGCTGCATGGCAATACCGAGGCGCAAGGTCAGGCCGCAAGGTTACTTCACCGACGGCTCCGCGGATGCCGGCATAACATCCGTTGTTTGCAATCTCTCGTCCCTGAGCAGGAATCTCCGCAGCGTAGGATCACACGGCACCGAAAAACAGCTCGCCACAATCACGCTGAGCGCCCAACAGAGCAACACGATCGGGATGCACCAGAGCCAGCCCAGTGCAGGCTCGCGTCCAGCGACCGGAATAGCGCCACCCCAGACGGACATAGACAAATCGCCATGGCGTATGCAACAGCATGTGATAGTGGTTACCCACTAAACAGTAGGCATGACAGAGCCAGTTAAACCGATCCACGACCTCAGCCAGAACGTCAAGAAAGGCCTCGCCATAACCCAACAAACTCAATCCAAAGCAGAGGCCATGTTGGCATGCGAGACATGACCACGATTCCGAGTAGGAATGCAGACGGCTGGACAATCAAACTTTCATGAAAGCTCGCTATACAGGGCCTTGCCCCGTTAATCGGCCGGGGGCTCCTGTTTGTTCGCCCCGCCTTGTCGCGGGGGACCGAAACCGATCACGGTATCTCCTTCCTTGGGCTGGTAAGGCATCTTCAGCGAGTGGATATGCAATGCCTCGTCGGCATCGACGGTGATCAACTGCAACGCACCTTCAGTGCTGTCCGCAAGATATTTCTCGTAGGTATAGCTTTCGCTCAGTCGTGTTTTCTGAAACGTCCAGCCCTGCATGAACCAGCGCCACAATTCCTCGTATTGGGCGTTTTCACCAAACGCCAGATGCCCCCGCAAGCCCCGGGAGTAACGCCTGGCATCGCCGGACGCCGTATACATCGGCAACTGGAATACATGATTCTGCCCCAGGAACGAAGAAAAGGCGGTACAGACATGCGCGTTGTAGGCATCATTGCTCGTCGCTGCCAGCAAAGTGCCCACGTCGTTGAGTTCCAGCGCCTCGCTGGCAGAATCGGAGAGTATCTCGCCGTAATATACCGGGATGCCCGCCAGGCGCGGAACGCGCAACCGATGCCAGGAATTGTCCACGACCAGGACATGCACGCCCGCCTCGTGCAAGGTACGGGCAAACTCGCTGGACCAGGGCGATGCCCCCACGATCAGCAAGCGATTGCGCTGGGCCGCGGCCAAACCCAGGGCTCGGGCCAGCCAGCCCAGCGTGGAACCGTGCAACACGACGGTTACGAAAATCAGCGCGAACATCAGCGGCACCAGCAATTCGGCATCCGCGTAACCGGCTTGCATCAAGCGCGGCGCGAAGACGCCGGCAACAGCCGCGGCGACGATGCCGCGCGGCGCTATCCAGCCCAGCAGCAAGCGCTCGCGCCAGCGCATGTGGGATCGGAAGGTCGCCAGCAACACGACCAGAGGGCGCACGACCACCATGATGACGACAATCAGCAGAGCTCCGTCCCAGTGCAGGTGTTCCAGCGCCGCCGGGTCCAGGCTCGCGGTCAGGAGTATGAACACCACCGCAATCAGCAGGGTCGAGATGTATTCCTTGAAGCGGCGCAATTCCTCGATGCTTGCCAGCCCCATGTTGCCGAGCGCGATGCCCATGACCGTCACCGCCAGCAGCCCGGCTTCGTCCTGGACCAGATTGGACGCGACGAACACCGCGATCACCGTGGCCAGCGTCAAGGGGTACTTGAGATATTCGGCGGCAAGATCGCGCCTGAACACCTCACCCAGCACAAAGGCAGCCAAACCGCCGAATACTCCGGCGGCCAGCACGGCACGGCCGAGATCCCACACCACCTGCCAGGAAAACCAGCCGCTGCCCGAATAGAGGAAATATTCGAATACGAGCACGGCGAGCAACGCCCCGATCGGGTCGTTGATGATCGCCTCCCACTTCAGGTACGAAGCAATGCGGCGACGCAGTGCCGTCTGGCGCAGCAGAGGCAGGATAACGGTCGGCCCCGTCACCACGATGATCGCGCCGAACACAAGGGCCACCGGCCAAGACAGGCCGCCGACATAATGCGTCGCGAGGCTGTAAAGCGCAAAGCCCAGCGGCACTCCGAGATAGACCAGCCGGCGCACGCCCGATGCGGCATGTGTCAACTCGTGGAAACGCAGATTGAGGCCGCCGACGAACAGGATCACCGCTACCGACAGGCTGATGACGGTTTGCAGGCCCCCACCGAACTCATGAACGGGATCCAGCAACCCGAACACCGGCCCGACGAGCAGGCCACAGACAGTAAGCAAGGCGATCGCCGGCAAGCGAAATCGCCAGGCAAACCACTGCATGGACACACCCAGCACAAGCACCAGGGCGATTGCGACTCCGAGGCTGTGGAGCATACTGACCCCGCTTTTTCTTCAATAGGCCTCGTGCCTACTATACCGACCCCGGACAGCCTGTCATGTCAAGGATGACCGGGTCCTGTTCCGGCTATGAGGGTCAGGCCTCGCATCGCAGCATTCACATTCGGGATGCCCGCTCGGATATAACAATGCGAGACTTGGCCCTGTTTCTCCCGAAATTCTTTGAAATCTCCAATCAAGCGGCATGCCTGCGCAGGGACACACGCAGCCATAGGTAACCGGCGATGCCGGAAAGCAACGACCCCGCCAGGATGCCGAGGCGATCCATGCCCAGATATTCGCTGGCACCGCCTTCGAAAGCCAAGGTTGCAATGAAGAAGCTCATGGTGAACCCAACACCACAGAGCAGTGCCGCACCATAGAGATCACGCCAGCCCACGCCTTCGGGGAGTTTCGCCAACCCGAACTTTATGGCGAGCCAGCAGGTGCCGAACACGCCGAATTGCTTGCCGATGAAAAGCCCTGCAGCGATGCCGAGCGGCACCGGGTGCATGACGGATGACCCGACTGCACCAAAATTGACGCCCGCGTTGGCGAAAGCGAACAGCGGCAGGATCACGTAGGCCACCGACGGGTGCAGATCGTGCTCGAGATCCCGTAGCGGCGAGCGCTCCTCATTGGATCGGTCGCGCAGCGGTATGAACATGGCCAGGAGCACGCCCGCGAGCGTCGCGTGCACGCCTGACTTGAGCACAGCGACCCACATCACCAGCCCGACGAACACGTAGGGCACAATGGAAACCACACCACGGCGGTTGAGCAAAAACAGTACGATCAGGCAGGCACCGCCGACCGCCATCGCGATGCCCGACAAATCGCTCGTATAAAAGAAGGCAATGATGAGGATCGCGGCAACGTCGTCGAAGATCGCGAGCGAGACCAGAAAGACCTTCAGTCCAGTCGGCACGCGGCTGCCGAGCAGGCCCAGGATGCCAAGGGCAAAGGCGATATCGGTCGCCGCCGGGATCGCCCAGCCCCGCAAGGCGTCGGCGTCTCCCGAGTTGAAGCCGATGTACAGCAACGCCGGAACTGCCATGCCCCCGATCGCACCAATCGCGGGAAGAACCACCTTCCGCCATTCGGAAAGCTCGCCTTCGCGAATTTCGCGTTTCAGCTCCAGACCGACAAGGAAAAAGAACACGGCCATGAGACCATCATTGATCCACAGCAACAGCGATTTTGCGATTTCCAGCGGGCCCACGCGTATCTCGACCGGCGTCCGGATCAACGCCTCGTAGAACCGGTCCAGCGGCGTATTGGCTAATATGAGTGCGAGGCTCGCCGCGCCGACCAGCAAAATTCCGCCTGAAGACTCGAGCTTGAGAAACTCACGGATCGGCGCCAGCATGTCCCGCATCTCTCCCTACTCCTTTTTGCCTCAATGCTCTTGAGAATAACTATAAGGGCCTCCTACTGGTATTGCCAATCGGGCGTATGCTCTAAATGAAGATATTCGAGGCGACGTCATGCAGGTGCCCGCCTGGACTGTACTCAGCCTGCACGTGACCATCATCGCATTCACCATAACGGGACTAGTCCTGGTTCCGATGGGCGACTGGCGGCACTGGCGCTGGGTGCTTGGGTTCTGGTGGCGGCTCGCCCACCTTCTGGTTCTCGTCGCCGCCGCTACCCAAGCGTTAACCGGGCGTGCATGCTTCCTCACGCTGTGGCAACCCGTCCTGTCCGGAGGGCGATACGCCCCATCCCTTGATCGCCAGCTGGATCGACTGCGTGATCTACTGGCCGCTCTGCCCTTATGGTTCTTCACCACGCCATACACCGCTGCCTGGTTGTAGGTGGTCTTCCTATGGTGGCGTATCCCACCGCGCCTGCCCTGGCGTGGACACGAGTATTAACGCGAAAAGAGTGGAGTACGGAAGAAATTATAGATGGATTTTATTCGTTGGATGGTGGCTACGGGTGGACTCGAACCACCGACCCCAGCATTATGAGTGCTGTGCTCTAACCAGCTGAGCTACGTAGCCACGGAGCCGCATATTGTCCCCGACCCGGCTTGCGCGCGTCAAGCCTAGATGCCTCCCTGGGCCGGGTGAGGTTTTGTATCCCGGTTGTGCCGGGATGGGTTTTCTGACTGGTTTCCTGCTTTCGCAGGAACGACGGGGTTTCGATCAAACATTGAATCTAAAGTGCATGACGTCGCCCTCCCGGACGACATACTCCTTGCCCTCCAGGCGCCAGCGGCCGGCGTCGCGGGCACCGGCCTCGCCGCCGTGGGCGATGAAGTCGTCGTAGCCGACAACCTCGGCGCGGATAAAGCCCTTCTCGAAGTCGGTGTGGATCACGCCGGCGGCCTGCGGGGCGGTGGAGCCCTTGCGCACCGTCCAGGCGCGGACTTCCTTGGGCCCGGCGGTGAAGTAGGTTTCCAGGTTCAGGAGCGTGTAGGCGGCGCGGATCACGCGGTTGAGGCCCGGCTCCTCGAGGCCCAGCTCGGCCAGGAATTCCTGTTTGTCCGCCGCGTCCAGCTCGGCGATTTCCGCCTCCATGCGGGCGGAGACGACCGCCACCTCGGCGCCCTCGGTTTTGGCGTGCTCACGCACGCGAGCGAGCAGCGGCGTATCCGCGCGCAGTCCCGCCTCGTCCACGTTGGCGATGTAGAGGATCGGTTTGCGGGTCAGCAGGTTGAGGTCGGCGATCAGCTTGGCCTGTTCCTCGTCGAGCTCGACCGTGCGCGCGGCCCGGCCTTCGTCTAGCACGGCCTTGATTTTTTCGAGCACGCCGAGACGCGCCTTCGCCGTCTTGTCGCCCGACTTGGCGACCTTCTCGGTGCGCCCCAGCGCCCGCTCCACCGATTCCATGTCGGCCAGGGCCAGCTCGGTGGAGATGGTCTCGATGTCGGCGAGCGGATCCACCTTGCCTGTGACGTGCATCACGTCGCCGTCCTCGAAGCAGCGCACCACGTGGGCTATGGCGTGCGTCTCGCGGATGTGGCCCAGGAACTGGTTGCCAAGGCCCTCGCCGTCCGCGGCACCGGCGACCAGCCCGGCGATGTCCACGAACTCGACCGTGGTCGGCAGGATCTTCTCCGGCTTGGCGATCTCCGCCAACGCGTCCAGGCGCGGGTCGGGCACGGCGACAACACCAACGTTGGGGTCGATGGTGCAGAAGGGATAGTTCTCGGCCGCGATACCGGCCTGGGTCAGGGCGTTGAACAGGGTGGACTTGCCGACGTTGGGCAGGCCCACGATACCGATGCGTAGAGCCATCAGCCCTCCTTGCGGTTGTGCAGGGCGCGGGTGGCGGCGTCGAAGTCGCCGGTCACCAGGTGCCCCAGTTCGTTTTTGGCTGCTACCAGGGCGTCGAGGATGGCGTTCTCCTCCTCGCGTCCGGGCGGCTTGAGCACGTAGTCAATCACCTCGCGCCCGCCCGCCGGGTGGCCGATGCCGAAGCGCAGCCGTGTGAAATCGGCGCCAATATGTTGAATGATGTCACGCAGTCCATTGTGTCCGCCATGGCCACCGCCACGCTTGAGGCGCGCCGCACCGACCGGGAGGTCCATATCATCGTGTGCGACCAGTACTTCGCCCGGCGAGTGCTTGAAAAAATCGAGCACGGCACGTACCGCGCGTCCGCTGCAATTGACGAACGTTTCTGGCTTGACGAGAAACACTTCCGCACCATCTACTTTGATGCGTGCCGTCTCGGCGTGAAAACGGCGTGTGGACCGAAACGCGGCACGTTGTTCGCCGGCCAACATATCGAGAAACCAGAATCCGACATTGTGACGGGTACGCAAATAGTCGGCCCCGGGGTTACCGAGGCCGACAATAACGCGTATCGGCGTGGTCAACGCCATGCAGGATTCTCCGTCGCTCGCGGATCAGTCCGCGGAGTCGGTTTTGTCGGAGCCGCCTTCTTCGCCCGCCTTTGCTTCGTCCGCGGCCACTTCGCCTTCGGCCTCTGCGGCTGCTTCGGCTGCGGGCTCTTCTTCCTCGGTGACACGCGCATGATGCACGGCAGCGATGGAGATGTCGTGCTCATGTTCCTCGTCATGTGCCAGAGCCAGAATTTCCACCCCTGGCGGCAACACGATGTCGCTCAGGTGCTTGGCGTCGCCGACTTCGAGCGCAGAAACATCGACTTCCAGATACTCGGGAATGTCCTTCGGCATGCACTGTACTTCCACTTCCACGACGCTGCGCGAAAACACGCCACCTTCCTTGACGCCGGGTGCCTTATCGGCACCGACAAAGTGCAGCGGGATCGTCACCTGCAATTTCTGGCCAGCCTTTACACGCAGCAGATCGACATGCACCACTTCGTTCTTGAATGGATGATGCTGCACGTCTTTCAGAATGGCTTGCTCGCTATTCTTTCCAACCTTGACAGTCAACACATGCGAATGAAAAGCCTCGATGTGCAAATTGTGAATCAGCTCGTTGTGATCGAGCGTGAGCGCCTGCGCCTTGCTGCTGCCACCATACAAAATCGCCGGCACCCGGCCTTCGCGGCGCAGGCGGCGGCTCGCACCTCGCCCTGCATCCTCTCTGGCTTCGGCGTTGAGTGTGAACTCGATTGCCATATCGTTTACTCCAGTCAAAAAGGGGCTTTGCCCCGGTCGAAACGCGGGCCGCGACCAGCCCGTGCTCCACATCAAAAGCTTCAGGTCATCGAAGCTTCTTTAAAAAAACCACCCGCCGTCTATCAGTCGACATAAAGCGAGGAAACCGATTCCTCATCACTCACGCGGCGTACCGTCTCGGCCATCATCTCGGCAATCGAGAGTTGGCGAATCCGCTTGCAGGCCGCGGCTTCTGCGTTCAGCGCAATGGTATCGGTCACCACCAATTCATCCAGCTCCGAGGCTCCGATGCGCTCCACCGCGGGCCCCGAAAGCACCGGGTGGGTAATGTAGGCCACCACTCGCTTGGCACCTTCGTCCTTCAGCGCCTTCGCCGCTTGGCACAAGGTGCCCGCGGTATCAACCACGTCATCGACAATCACGCAGGTGCGGCCCTTGACCTCGCCGATGATATTCATCACTTTCGATTCGTTGGCGCGCGGACGGCGCTTGTCGATGATGGCGAGATCAGCATCGTCGAGGCGTTTGGCGAAGGCTCGCGCACGGGCCACGCCGCCCACATCGGGCGACACCACCACCACGTCCGGATAGCTGCACTTCCACGCATCGGAAAGCAGAATCGGCGATGCATACACATTGTCGAACGGAATATCGAAAAAACCCTGAATCTGGTCGGCGTGAATATCCACTGTCAGCACCCGATCGACGCCGGCATGCACGATCAAGTTGGCCACCAGTTTGGCCGTGATCGGCACGCGTGCGGAACGTGGACGGCGATCCTGGCGCGCGTAACCGAAGTACGGAATGACTGCGGTAATGCGTCGCGCCGAGGAGCGCTTCATTGCATCTGCAATCACCAGCAGTTCCATCAGCGTTTCATTGGACGGCGGGCAGGTCGGCTGCACCACGAACACGTCGCGGCCGCGCACGTTCTCGAGCACCTCGACCATTACTTCACCGTCGCTGAAACGACCGACATTCATCTTGCCGAGCGGCTGGCCCAGATTCTCGGCAATAGCCGCGGCAAGATGCGGGTTGGCATTGCCGGCACACACCATCATGCCAGATGACATACCCGAGTCCTTCACGCTTCCCAGGCCGCCCTTGACTTGCGCTACACCGGCGGCATCCTGACTGGCTCGCATCGCGGCTCTCCTGCCTGAAATTAAAGAACCCCTGAAAATTTCGTCATGAATCTTTCAGAACCGCCAAATCCGGCACATATCCGGACTTGGTTCACGCCGAACCAAACACTTGCGTGCTTGATTCGCGGCAGGTCATCCGTGACCCGCGGGAAACTCTTCACTAATCAGAGTTTCCTTAAAATGGCTGGGGCGCCAGGGTTCGAACCTGGGATGCGGGGACCAAAACCCCGTGCCTTACCACTTGGCTACGCCCCAATAATCACTATATCTCGCTGTCATTAGCCGCCAGCACCTCAAGCAACGGCGAGCGATTACACCCGCGCGCGACCCAGGCATGCCATGGCGCCGGCACCTCGGCCGTGATCGCCGCAGCCTGCTCGCGCCGCGCGTACCAACCAAACAGGCAGCCTCCGGTTCCTGTCAGCCGGGCCGGGCCGCGCTCTGCCAGCCAGTCGAGCGCACGCCCAACTTCAGGGTAGTGCTTGCGCACCACGGGCTCGCAATCGTTGCGCTCCTCGCCCATGGAAAAGCGGGATATTGTTGCCCGCGAGCCGTCTCGTGTCAATTCCGGCGCCGCGAATACAGCCGCCGTGGACACTGCGACACCGGGGTCGAGCACCACGTACCAATACCTCTCGAACGCCTGCGGGATCAGCCTTTCTCCCACGCCCTCGGCCCAGGCCGCCGCGCCGCGAACGAACACGGGCACATCGGCCCCGAGGGTCAATGCGAGTGCCGCCAAGCGCTCCACATCGAGTCCTGCGCGCCAAATCCGGTTCAGGGCGACCAGAGTGGTGGCGGCATCGGAACTACCGCCACCGAGGCCGCCACCCACGGGAATACGCTTGTCCAGTCGAATATCGACTCCCGCGGTGATACCTGCCTGCGCAACCAACAGGCGCGCCGCGCGCACCACCAGATTGGCCTCGGGCATCACGCCGGGTAAGTCGCCAAACAGACGGATTTCGCCATCCGGACGCAGACTGAAACGCAGCTCGTCGGCCAGATCCAGAAACTGGAATGCGGTGGACAGCTCATGGTATCCGTCCGCACGCCGCCCCGTGACGTGCAGGAATAGATTAACTTTGGCCGGCGCGGGCCAGGCCGTTACGGACCGGTTTCGAGCGTCCACTGACTTACGAGCAGTTTGATACGCGTAGCACCACGCGTAATGAGCAAACGCTGCGGCAACAACAATCCGGCCTGGCGCAGATAGGCCTCATAGTGCACGCTCCAGCCTTGTTGCTGCAACCCGCGCAACAGACCGTGTGAGCCGATCCGAAGTGCATGATCCGCCCCCGGCGCAGGCAACCCCAGCACCCAATAACGCAAGCTCCCCACCGGCAATGGCCAACCCAGAGTGGACTCCAGTGCCTGCCGTGGAGCGTAGCTCACCCAGGTATGACCCTTGGCGTCCTTGACGTGCATCTCGTTCGCCGTGCCCCACAATTTGACGGCGCCCAGTCCGAACGGACCGGAGAACAGCAACGTCATGCGCATCCCGTTTTGTTGCCAATCGAAACTCGCCGATCCGCCACGCTGTGGCGTAGTGACACCGATGCGCCCCTCCAGATGCCAGTGGTCGAGCCGGGCCAGCCGGGTTTCGCGCGCCTGCCAGGCTGCCTGGTTCGGCACTCCCCCCGGATGCACGATGCTGGCGCAACCGGCAAGCAGGCCGGCGGCCACGACAACCACAAACCCCGCACGTTTCACTGCGAGACACGCTGCTGCAACCGTTTCAGTTCGGCATTGTGCGGCGATTGTGCGAGTGCCTCCTTGATCAATTTACCGGCATCGGCCCTGCGTCCCAGCGCGAGATATACCGTGGCCAGGTGCACGGCGACGGTGGCATCTCCAGCGCCGTCATGCGCGCGCTTGAGGTAACCCAGTGCCTGTTTCGGTCTGCCCAGTTTATAGAGCACCCACCCCGTGCTGTCGAGGATCGCCGGATCGTCGGGATCAGCATTCAGTGCACGGCGAATGTAGCCGTAGGCTTCGTCATAGCGCCGGGTGTGTTCGGTGAGCACATAGCCATAGGCATTGAGATATTCGGCATTGTCCGGCTCTTCCTTGACCAGTTGCCCGAGCATGGCGATAGCCGTACGGGACTTGCCGAGCTTGTCGGCCAGCAAGGCCCGCTGGTAACGCAGCGGACGCACCACCGGATAACGTTCGACCGCCGCGCTGAGCATCGTGTAGGCCAGCCCTGAGTCGCCATCGGCATCGATCAGTCCGGCCTCGGTGGCAACCCACAACGGAGATAGGCCGGGCACGTGTTTTCTCAACTTGCTCAGAAAACCCCGCGCGGCATCCAGTCCTTTCCAGTGGTTGAGCGCTACCGCGGCCGCCACTTGCGCCGAACTGTCGCCATTGGCCGAGGCGTACCACACAAAAGCCTGACTCCAATTACTCCGGGCCGCGGCAAACTGACCGAGCAGGTAATACACGCCGGGATTGGTGTCGCCCTGCTCCAGCAAGTTGGTCAACCGCCTGTGCGCCGCTTTGTCGTTTTTCCGCGCATGATCGAGCATAGCGTAGGCGAGTTCGATATGGCTGTTACCCGGATCGAGCGCCGCGCCGTCATTGAGTACCGACTGAGCACGGGCATACTCATTCGCGCGAATCAGCAAACCCGCATAGAGCGCGCGAAAGTCTACATCGTGGTTGTGCGCCGCCAGCACCTTGGCTCCGCGAGCCAGCGCAGCCTTGCGTTGCCCGAGATCCCACTCGGCCTGCATCTGCACAATCTGCATCATCAGGTCGTCAAGCCCACCGGCGCTGGCCTTGCGTGCCGCGGCCAGCGCCGCACCGCTATCGCCTGCACTCAGGGCGGTCTGCGCCAGCAACTGCGTCAATTCGGCGTCCGCGGGGTGCGCCGCGGACAATTTGCGCACCACGGCGTAGATATACCAATCGTCGAAATCACCATTGGACACCTGGTAAATCGCGCTTGCCCCACCGGCCGCGAACAGCTTTTCGGCCGCCCGTTCCGCGCCGGGCAGGCTCCCCTTGTCGAGTGCCACCCGGAAATGGATCAGGGCAGGCACCGGACTGTCGGGTTTCAGTTGTGCGAGCACATCAGCAGCCTGACCGGCCAGCGCATCATCGCCCGCCTTGAACGCATAGATAGCCGCCTGTGTCGCGCGATCGGGATCCTTTTTTTCCTTCGCTTGTTTGAGCAACACTTTCGCCATCAGTTGCGGCGAATGCAGTTCTTGCGCCAGTACGGAAAGGCTCTCGTCGGTTTTTTTCGGCGCAGGCGCGGGGGGATGCGTGGCACAGCCCGTCAATAGGGCCACCACGGTCATAATCGAGAGAAAAACCAGGGGACGCATCGGCATCTAGAGCTCACGAATGGGCAAAAAATGACTATAACTGATCCGATGCCCGCTGCGACACTCGACTGCGATAAAATGGCGCGGATCTTCTCCTGTCCGGGCCCATGCTTCTTGTCGCTGGTGTTAGTCACAAAACCGCGCCGCTTGAGCTGCGCGAACAGGTAGCGATTGCCCCGGAACGCGTGCCCGAATTGCTCGACGACCTGCTCGGGAACGACGGCATAGACGAAGCCGTGCTGCTCGTCACCTGCAACCGCACCGAGCTTTACGCCAGTGCCGCACCCCAGGCCAAACCGGTGCTCATGCGCTGGCTGGGCCGAATCAGCGGTCTCGGCGCGGGACTCGACACCCATCTTTATCTGCATCAGGACACCGCGGCGGCGCGCCACCTTTTCCGAGTCGCGGCCGGGCTCGACAGCCTGGTAGTGGGGGAAACCCAGATTCTCGGCCAGATCAAGGCGGCTTACCGTCAGGCGCATCGCGAAGCTGCGGCCGTCGGCCCCGATCTGCACCAACTGTTTCAACACGCACTCGGGCTGGCCAAGAACCTGCGCACCGATTCGGCGCTCGATTCGATCCGCTCCGTGCCCTACGCCGCAGCCAAACTCGCAGGCTCACGCTTCAAGCGGCCCGCAACGTGCAACGCCGTTTTGGTGGGTGCCGGGGAAACCATCGACACGCTGGCCTTTCACCTGCGTAAGCAAGGCATACGCCAGCTCACGATCCTCAACCGCTCGCTGCCCGCTGCCACCGCACTGGCCGCCCGTCACGAAGCAGCCAGCGACACGCTGGATGCGTTGCCCTCGGCACTCGCTGCGGCCGATCTGGTGGCATGCGCCACCACCAGCGATCACACCCTGATCAGCTCCGAGCATTTGACCGAACGCCCAACCGGCCAGCCGTTGCTCATCATCGACCTCGCCGTACCACGCGATGTGTCGCCCGACGTTGCCGCACGCCCCGATACAGAATTGGTGACTGTGGACGATCTGGCTGCCGTGGTCAACACCAGTGCGGAAATGCGCTTTGCCGCCGCCGCCGAGGCCGAACAAACGGTGGAGACGGCACTCGGAGGCTGGCGCAAGACGCGACGCATTCGTACCGCAGCGCCCACGATCTGCGCCTTGCGTGCCGAAGCCGCCCGCACGCGCCGACACACACTGGTCGAAGCACGACGCATCGCGACCTCGCGCGGCACCGACGCCGCCCTGGATTATCTGGCCACTACGCTGACCAACCGCCTCATGCATGCGCCCACCGTACGCTTGCGCGATGCAGCGGCCGCCGAAGACACCGAACTGCTCGCCGCTGCCCGCGAATTGTTCAACCTTGACGACGATGAGCAGGCGCAGGGCGATATCGAGGCCGCATGAGCCTCACCGCAAGGCACCGACCCTGAATCCATGCAAGACAGCCTACTTGTCCGGCTACGGGCGCTGAGCGAACGAGCCCAAGAAATAGCCCGCGAACTTGAGCAGCCCGAAACGGCGCGTGACAGCCAACGGCTCACACAGTTATCGCGCGAATACAACCGGCTGGCGCCTGCGGCGCGAGCGCTCGAGGAATACGAACGCCTCGGTTCGGAACGCGCCGAAACCGAACGCCTGGCGCAGGACACCGATCCCGACATGGCCGAACTCGCAGACACCGAGCGTCAGCGCATTGATACCCGACGCGGCGAACTCGAATCCGAACTGATCGCGGCGCTGATCCCACCGGACCCTGACGACGAGCGCAACCTGTTCCTTGAAATTCGCGCCGGCACGGGCGGTGACGAAGCGGCGCTTTTCGCGGGCGATCTTTTCCGCATGTATGCCCGTTACGCTGAAGCCCACGGCTGGCCCCTTGAGATCGTCAGCGCCAGTGAAGGCGAAGTCGGCGGATTCAAGGAAGTCATCTCGCGCGTGAGCGGCCACAACGTCTTCGCACGACTCAAATACGAGTCGGGCACGCACCGCGTCCAGCGCGTGCCACGCACCGAATCGCAAGGCCGCATTCACACCTCCGCCTGCACGGTGGCGGTACTGCCCGAAGTCGAAGCCGCCGAAGAAGTTGCCATCAATCCCGCAGACTTGCGCGTGGACACGTACCGGGCCAGCGGTGCCGGCGGTCAGCATGTGAACCGCACCGATTCCGCGGTGCGCATCACGCACCTGCCCACCGGGCTCGTCGTGGAATGCCAGGACGAACGCTCCCAACATCAGAACAAGGCCCGCGCGATGTCGCTGCTGCAGGCCCGCCTGCTCGCCGACGAGCGCGAACGCCAAACCGCCGAACAAACGGCGAACCGGCGCCTGCAGGTCGGCAGCGGAGACCGTTCCGAGCGCATCCGCACCTACAATTTCCCCCAGGGCCGGGTTACCGACCACCGCATCGGTCTCACCCTCTATCAACTCGATGACGTGCTCGAAGGCAAACTGGATGCGGTGATCGACCCGCTCGTATCGGCCGCGCGCGAAGATGAGCTGGCCCGCTTGGCGCAGGAAGCCGAATAACCCAAGGCGCAAAACCGTTTGGACTCCGCGTATATGCGATGATGATGAACAAGAACGGCATATAACAGCGCAAACGTACAGGCTGGGGAGACTAGGGAGATGTCGGGCAAGAAAGTACTGATGGTCCACTATGGTTCACCCAGCGGACAATTGAGCGAGGTTATGAGCAACCTGACCGCACCGCTCGACGCCGCCGGGGACATCGAATGCCGGCATCTCGTGCTGCGCCCGAAAAACCCTTATCCGTTCCCTTGGCCGATCCTGCGGTTTTTCGACACCTTCCCCGAGTCGATTTACCTGGATCCACCCGAACTGGAACCGCTGGATCTGGACCTGGACGAGCACTTCGACCTGGTTATCCTCGGCTATCAGGTGTGGTTCCTGTCCCCTTCGCCGCCCACGACCGCGTTCCTCAAAAGCCCCGAGGGCCGGGCCATTCTCAAGGACACCCCGGTGGTCACCGTGATTGCCTGTCGCGACATGTGGCTCATGGCCCAGGAACGCACCAAAGCACTGCTTGCCGGGTGCGGCGCCCACTTGGTGGGGAACGTGGTCCTGGTGGATGAAGCGGGGAGCATCGGCAGCTTCCTGGCCACCCCCCTGTGGATGCTGACCGGCAAGCGCGGCCCCCGATGGGGCGGTCTGATTCCGCGTGCCGGCATCAAACCCGAACAGATTCGCGACAGCCGGCGTTTCGGGGAACGCATGGCGGCGGCGTTGAGGCAGGAGCATGCGCTCGACCCCGGCCTATTGCGCAACCTGGGCGCCGTCAAGGTAAACACCCGCCTGATCGCGACCGAAAAAGCCGCCCGGCGCAGTTTCCTCGTCTGGGGCGCCTTGCTGCGCGCCCTGGGCCGGCAAGGCTCATGGGCTCGTCGGCCGGTGATCATGATTTATATTGTGTTTCTGATCGCTCTGTTGGTCACGGTGCTACCGGCGAGTGCCCTGCTCAAGACGCTGCTCGCACCGTTGCTGCATCAGCGCATTGAGGCGCAACGGATTTATTTCAGCCAACCTTCAGGGGAATAACCCGGAACCCGACATGACTGGCAAGGCTTACATCACCAACCTCTCGGCTTTCATGCCCAACGCGCCCGTCTCCAACGACGAGATGGAATCGGTGCTGGGCATGATTAACGGCCAGCCTTCGCGCGCACGGCGCATCATTCTGCGCTCCAATGGGATAAAGACGCGCCATTACGTGCTCGACCCGGCAACCGGACGGGCCACGCATACCAATGCGCAACTGACCGCCGAGGCCATTCGCGGGCTCGCCGGCGAGCGCTTCCGCCTGGACACAACCGATCTCATCGCCTGCGGCACCACCTTTGCCGACCAACTCGTGCCCAGCCATGCCAGCATGGTGCATGGCGAACTGGGCATCCCGCCCTGCGAAACCCTGGCTACCTCCGGGGTCTGCATCAGCAGCACCTCAGCCATGAAATACGCCATGCTCGGCGTCGCCGCCGGCGAATTCCGGCATGCCGTGAGCGCCGGTTCCGAAACGCCCTCCGTGGTGATGCATGCGCGCAACTTCGAACCCGAAAGCGATGCCCAAATCGAATCGCTGGAAAACAACGGCGCGATGGCCTTTCAGAAGGACTTCATCCGCTGGATGCTCTCCGACGGTGCCGGCGCCGCGCTCATAGAACCGCAACCGGCCCCCGATGGCCTGTCGCTGCGGCTGGAATGGATCCTGGAGCGATCCTACGCCAACGAACAACCCGCCTGCATGTACGGCGGCGCGGAAAAACTCGACGATGGCCGCCTCAAGGGCTGGCCGGCCTACGACCCGGGGCAGTGGGCCGAGCGCTCCGTGTTCACGCTCAAGCAGGACGTCAAGCAGCTCAACGAGCACGTCATGCACTACACCGTGGAGCGGCCGCTGCGCGAACTGACGCAGCTGAAGAACCTCAAGCCCGAAGAGATCGACTACTTCCTGCCGCACTATTCCTCGCACTACTTCCGCGAGCGTGTACACGAGCACATGGTCAAGGCGGATTTCGATATCCCCTTCGATCGCTGGTTCACCAACCTGTACACGCACGGCAACACCGGCGCCGCCTCGATGTACATCATGCTCGAGGACCTGTTTCATTCCGGGCGCCTGGAACCCGGCCAGCGCCTGTTGTGCTATGTGCCGGAAAGCGGCCGCTTCAGCACCGCCTGGATCCATCTCACCGTCTGCGGCCCGGATGGTTGAACCGGATGAAGAAAGAAGACGTCCCGCAGCAGAACGCCAAGGCCTTCATGGGACACAGCAAGGTGCTGTATGCCGAAGACGCCGAGGGCCGCTACGTCAAGGAGCCGTGCAGCGGCTGGGAAGCCGAGGAAATCGTGCTCGAACAGGCTATCTCCGAGTTCGACCAACTTGCCGCCGACGCCTGGGAGCGGACCCGGGGGGGCACGGGTTCGGCGCTCGAATATCACATGTACCGCGAACGCATGGATGTGCTGTTGCTGGCGCAGAGCACGGGCTATTTCAAGTGGCGTGTTCGCCGGCACCTGCGTCCCGGCGCGTTCGCCGCGTTGCCCGCCGCCCGCCGCGAGCGCTACGCCGAGGCGCTCGGCAAACCCGCGGACGAACTCGACACACTCCCGGACCGGCCGTGAACGACGCAGCGTCTTCACCCGACATCGAGATCCCCTTCGACCACCAGCAAAGCGCACACTGCGAAAGCGGTGCCATTTCCGCGCTGCTGCGTCATGGCGGCCTGCCGATCTCGGAGCCCATGGCCTTCGGCATCGCCGCCGGGCTGACCTTCGCCTACCTGCCCTTCGTCAAGTTCGGCGGCTTGCCCCTGTTCGCCTACCGCATGCCTCCGGGGCAAGTCATCCGGGGCCTGACGCGCCGGCTCGGCATCCGCATGCACACCGAAACCTTCAAACGGCCCGACGACGGCATGCAGGCGCTGGATCACCAACTCGCGCTGGGCCACGCCGTCGGCATCCAGACCTCGGCCTACTGGCTGACCTATTTTCCGCCCGACATGCGCTTTCATTTCAACGCCCACAACCTGGTGGTCTACGGCAAGCGCGGCAGCGATTACCTGATCAGCGATCCGGTCATCGATATCCGGGTCGAGTGCAATGAAAACGACCTGAAAAAGGCCCGTTTCACCCGGGGCGTGATGGCTCCGCACGGCCGGCTCTATTACCCGCTCTCGATTCCGGAGCAACCGGACATGGCGCGTGCCATCGTCAAATCGATCCGCTTCACGACCGGCATGATGCTGCGCACACCCTTGCCCATTCTCGGCGTGTACGGCATCCGCACGGTCGCCCGCAAGATCAACGGCCTGGATCCGGACAACACGCACTACAACAAGCTCCTGCTGGGCCACATCGTGCGCATGCAGGAAGAGATCGGGACCGGCGGCGCCGGTTTCCGCTTCCTCTATGCCTCGTTCCTGCAGGAAGCCGCGGACCTGCTCGACAGGCCCGAGCTGGCCGCGATCGCCCGGGACCTGACCGAGGTCGGCGACGAATGGCGACGCTTCGCCCTGCACGCCGCAAAGATGTGCAAGGACCGGATGCCGATGGATTACCCGCTGCTCGCTTCCCAATTGAGGCATTGCGCCGAGAGCGAAGCGGCGATTTACCGCCGCCTACGCGCCGAGGTGAAGTAGGCAACGGTCACCGTCGTCGCTGCCATTAACCAGCAAGACGCCGCCCGCCTTCCCGTTCGCGAGTTGATCGACGAACCAGGCGGCCTCGATGCTGTCGTGAAAAGGCAACGGCAAGTGCCCGGCATCGACCGCCTCTGGAAAATACCGGCGTACCAGTCGCGCCGTGTTCGGCCCCAGACATCGGCCCAGGCACACAGCGGTGGACGCCTCCACATGCGAGGCCAGGTACGATTCCAGTTCTCCGGCCCCGGTGTAACGCTGCAGGCCGACCCTGCGTTGCGGACTCGATTGCGCGGATGGGCCGAGCAGCATCCAGTGACTGCCTTCTCCCAGTGCTACATCGGCATCGACCCGCAGCCGCAGGCGCTGATTGTCGAGCGGTAGCGGCGCCTCTTCCACCACCCCGACCAGCGCCTGCTCGACTGCCCCCGCGGCCAGATCCGTCAACGCGATCTCGAGCGCCGCTTCCAGGCTTCGGCCATAGCGGCTGACGAACAGGCTGGGGCCGCTCAGTTGCAGATTGTCCGCTATGTAGAAACCCGCGATGCTGCCCAGCGTGTTGACGAAATTGAACGGTTTGGGCAGTTCACGCCCGCGCAGCATCTGCTCCTGGACCCGAATGTTGCTCGTCAATGGTCCGTGCGTCGAGCCCATATAAATACCGCAATCCGCATGCAGCTTACCGCCCTGCACACAGGGTGCCGAACCCACCAATGCAAGTTGGACGAATCGGTCTATCCGCCGATAGGATTGCCGGCAGGTGTCCTTCAACAAGTCATTCAACGACGGCAGCGACTCGTCGTCGCGCAACGCGCCCAGGTGATGCGAGACGGACAGCAATGCCGCCTGCATTACGGCTGCTCCAGGATCAGCACGGTGTTGTTGCCGCCGAAACCGAATTGGTTGAGCAGATAATAGCCGGAACCTGCCGTTATCTCTTCCGTCAGCGGCACCACGTTCAATGTCTCGTCTATCGTCTCGAATCCGGCGGCGGCCGGAATGAAGCCGTCCTCCAGCGCGCTTGCAAACAGCACCAGTTCGTTGAGTCCGCAGGCGCCCATGGTGTGTCCCAGCCACGACTTGAGCGCACACACCGGCGGCATGGGAGAAAACACGCTATGCATGCCCCGGGCCTCGGCCTCGTCGTTGGTCACCGTACCGGTCCCGTGCGCCTTGAGGGCACGTATCCGCCCGGCCTCCACGCCTGACATCCGCAAGCCACGGGCCAGCACGGCGGCAATGGAACTGCCGTCCGGATTCGCCCCCGTCACACCGTGCGTGTCGCAATTGGAGGCGCCGGCAACGAGTCGGGGCGACGCCGAGGCCGATTCGACATCCAGCAGCACGGCACTGATTCCTTCCCCCAGCACGATACCCGCGCGACGGGCATCGAAGGGGCGGACGGCATCCGCCATGAGCTGAAGGGCCGAAAACCCGCTCAAGGTCGTGAGGTTGGCCAGCTCGAGGCCTACTACCAGGGCCTGCCGGTAACGCCCCGACGCCAGGCTGCGTTGCGCCGCCAGCAAGGCATTGGCTGCCGAGGTACATGCCGTGTTCCAGGTGAACGCCGCGGCGTTGGTGCCCACGGTTTCCCTCACGAGGGAGGCAATGACGTCGAAGCCGGTCAACCGCATCGGCATGGCGTGATCGGGATCATGCGCCAGTTCACGCACGTAATGGCTTTCTTCATTGGCAATGGAAAAACAGGAAGAACCGACGAAGACCGGCAGTTCGCGGCGTTGCTGCACCGTCAGGTTCGCCTGCGCCAGCGCGGCTTCGACCACCGGCGGCAGAAGGTGTTTCATGCGTTTCGGATCGAGCAGATCGGCACCGTCCACGATGCGGTAATAACTCAGTTCGAGTGGTTCGTCGAACATATCGAGAACCAGCTTGTTGCTGTTCACCCGCCCGGAGCGAAGTGCTGCAATGCACGTGCTACGCTCCGGGCCCAGGGCGCAATTCAAGGCCATTCCACGCAAGTAGCTCGTATTCATGGAAGATGCTCAGGACTGGATGAAATCGGCCAGCGTGTTGATGGATTGCAAGGCTGCGCGCGTCTCGTTGTTGCCGTCAATGCGTTTGCCGTAACGCTTCTTGACCGCGAGCGAGATCTGCAGCGCGTCCAGGGAATCCAGGCCGAGCTCGCTGTCCTGCCCCATCAGGAGCGCATCATTGTCGATAGCCTCGGGGCGAACGTCTTTTTCGCACTCTTCGATGATGAGAGCCTTCAACTCCCGGGTCAATTGTTCCCTGTCCACGACTTCACCTCCTTTGGCGCCATCCCATGTAAAGCCCCGTGAACACGAGACAGGCGGCACCGAACCCGAACAACTCTAGCGCCGGGCCAGCCACCAGGTCGAGTCCGCCGTCACGCAGGAAAACGTCCAGGAACCCATCGAGGCCCCACGCCATCGGAGAATAATGGCTCACCGCCTGCAGCGCCTGCGGCATGATAAAGCGCGGCACCATGACGCCCCCAAGCGCCGCCATCAGCAGATTAGCCACACCGGTGAAAATCGTCGCCTGTTCACTGGTTGTCACCAGATTGGCCACCAGCAAAGCATAGGCCACCGCAGCAAAGCTTGCCACGACCGCCATCAACACCAATGCCGGCCAGGAATGCCCCAATGTCAGCGCGTCGCCGCCGAACCACGGAACCACGAAGACGCCAACCAGGAGCATTGCAACCACTTGCAGCAAATTGACCCCGAGATAAGGCACCAACTTGCCCGCCAATAACGTTGTCGCCCCGAGACCCATACTGCGCAGGCGCATGTAAGTACCCTGCTGGCGCTCGCGCACCCACGTGGTGGACAATGGTATGGCTATGAAAAACATGGCGAAGAGCAGCCAGGCAGGAACATTCTGCTGCACCGAGGACGGAAACACGGTTTTGCCGCCGTGCGAATAGAGAGATTCGCTCACGATCAACCTGCTCACCCCATCGAGATCGATAGCCGGCAAGGGAGGGGCGTCCTTGCCGCGCTGGACGGAGAGCGCGTGCATAACCTGCTTCAGATATACCCTGGCCAGCACTTCGCGTACGCTGGACTGGAACAAACGGTACACGGCGGCCGACACATCGGGCGTTGCCGTTATCCTCAACGGAACGGGATTGTCGCTCGCCAGCGCGGCAGTGAACCTTCGCGGCACGACTAACAGAAACCGGGCTTCGCCCCGGCGCACGCGCGCCTTCAATTCCGGCTCGGCCGCGGCGGCCGGCAACGCACTGAATCCTTTCAATCCCTGCAAGCCCTTGAGCAAATCGGTATCTGCAGCGCCGTTATCCCGGTTGAGCAGGTAATATTTGATGTGCACGCCGCTTTGCGCCGAAAATCGGTTCTGCAGCGCCAGCGACATGATCAGGATAAACACGGCCGGCATCACGAACAGCAGCACCAGCGCGTGCCAATCCCGGACCAACAGCAGGGCTTCCTTCCTGATCAGAAAGAGAAGAGTACGCATGTCAGTCCCTGAGTTGACGTCCGGTGAGGTGCAGGAACAACTCTTCCAGGTCGGCATGACCGTAGCGCACCCGGCTCACGCCAAGTCCGGCCTCGGCAAGCCGCGCAAACAATCGCTGCAATTGCCCGGGCGAACAGTGATCGAGAGTCAGCTCGGCTCCGTTCACCTTCAACCCTTCGTATTCGTGCAACGCCTCGCCCAGGGACCGCGGCGGCTCCCGCTCGAGACCGATGCTCAGTTGCCCGCCACGCCCGCCTCCGAGCAATGTCTGCAGGTCTCCACGCGCGACAAGCCGGCCCTGGTCGAGGATGCCGATTTCATTACACAGGGTTTGAACCTCCTCCATGTAGTGCGAGCTGTAGACCACCGTGGTCCCCGTGGCATTGATGCGCCGGATGGCCTCCAGTATGAAACGCCGCGACTGCGGGTCGATGCCGACCGTAGGTTCGTCCAGAAACAACAGTCGCGGCGTGCCCAGCAGGCCGATCGCCAGGTTCAGCCGCCGCTTCAGCCCGCCCGACAGCCGTTGCGCCCGGATGCCTTCGAATGACCGAAGGCCTGCCGTTTCGATGACTTCCACAATGCGGCCGGTCTGGCGCACATCCTGAACACCGGCGAAAAAGCGCAGGTTTTCCAGCACGCTCAGGCGCTCGTAGAACGCATACTCCTGGGGCACCAGGGCGGCGCGCACGGCTCCCTTTCCGTTCGCGATTTCAATGCGTCCCGAACGCGGCGCCAGCAACCCCATCAACAGGGAAACAAGCGTCGTCTTGCCGGATCCGTTCGGTCCGAGCAGGCCGAACAGGCGGCCCGCCTCGATATCGAGGGAAAGCTCGCGAATGGCCTCTTGGGTACTGCCGGGATAGCGATAACTCAGCCGCTCGACGTGGATCATCCTGCCCAATCCTTCCCGTAACCCTGTGTGTGATGTTTTTACTGCGGTTACAGTCATGGTACACGAACAAGGGACACCCGATCCGTCCCGGATTGCAGTCCGCCCGGAATCGGTCTAGCATGAAAGGGCGCCAATGACAGGAGGTTTCTTTCATGAAGCGTTTTCTAGTAATGGCCGTATTGATCGGGGCTGCAGGCATTTTGGGAGCCTGCTCCCGAAAACACCAGCCAGCGCCGCCGCCAGCACCCAAAGCCGCGGCTCCCGCAAACAGTACCCTGAAAATAATGCCGACCAAGCCGATGACGGCCATGCCGGCAGCCGCGCCACAAACCAAGATGAAGGCGCCAAAACCGACGACTGGCGGGGATTGAATCCACCGCTCTTGACCTTGACCAAGAAGCCCGGCATGGCCGGGCTTCTTTCTACCTCAACATTGATCCAACGGGGGTTCAGTTGAGCTGCGGGAATGGCATACCACCGTCTGGGGGTGCGCTGCCCGGTGGCCCACCCAGAGGACCGCCGTTTCCGCCCGCTTCGCCACTCCCGCTCTGAGGGCCGGAGCGGGTTCCGAAATCGTCCTTGAGTCGAGCCAGACCCGATGCCGACAACTTCATGCCGTACTCATGGCCGGGATTGAGAATGATGCCGGTATCGGCCGCGAGCGAACCCACGACATATTCGCCCGCCAACTGACCGGGGTGGGAAAATTCGCCCACATCCGAACCGATTTTTTCGGAATGCTCTGGTGCCGTAAACAGCACCATGAGATTGCCCATATCCCCGGTCTCAAACACCAGCGCATTGGCCGTGGTGTCAAGGTTTTCCGGGTCCATCGCACGATCGAACATAGCGTAAAGCGGGGCTCTCAAAAGCGCCTGATACACGGTGATGATCGACACCTTGCCCGTTTTCGCACCGGCCAACAGATATTCCAGTTCGGCGTTGGGATCAAAGGTCGGGGCTGGTTGGTTAACGGGCTGTTGCCCTTCTTCACTCATGTTGTGCTCCATTCAGGTTAGTCGTAATCAAATAGCGGTGAGCGCGTGCTGCAAGTCGGCCTGCAGATCGGCGACATCCTCAATGCCCACCGACAAGCGTACCAAGCCGTCCTCGAAACCGAGCGCACGTCGTTCGGTCTCGGGCACAGCGGCGTGGGTCATGAGTGCCGGATGTTCGATCAGGCTCTCCACTCCTCCCAAGCTTTCGGCCAGTGTAAACAAACGTACCCTCTCCAGGAAGCAACGTGCCCCGTCCACGTCGGTATTCAGCATGACCGTGATCATGCCGCCGAACCCGCGCTGCATCTGGCGCCTGGCCAGAGCGTGCTGGGGATGGCTGGGCAGGCCGGGGTAGATCACGCGTTTCACTTTCGCCTGCGATTCCAGCCAGCGGGCGAGCTCGAGCGCACTGCTCGAATGACGTTCCATGCGCAGTGCCAGCGTCTTCAGCCCACGAAGCGCAAGATAGGAATCGAACGGTCCGGCGACGGCACCGGCCGAATTCTGCAGGAAGCCCACCCGCTCGGCGAGTTCGCCGGTGGCCGAGACCAGCACGCCACCCACCATGTCGGAATGGCCGTTGAGGTACTTGGTCGCCGAATGCAGCACCAGGTCGAACCCGTGCTCCAGCGGCCGCTGGCTCCAAGGGCTGGCGAAAGTGTTGTCGCACAAGGCCAAGGCACCCACGCGGTGAGCTGCCTCGGCGACAGCCGTCAGGTCGGCCAGCTTGAGTAGCGGATTGGTGGGAGATTCCACCCACACCAGTTTGGTCTCCGCCGTGACGGCCTTTTCCAGCACTTCGGGGTCAGCCAGGTTGGAGAAGCGGAACTTGAGCCCAGCGCTACGCGCGCGCACCTGCTCGAACAGGCGTCGCGTGCCGCCGTACAGGTCGTCCATGGCCACCACTTCGCTGCCGCTGTCCAGCAGATCGAGCGCGGTGGCGGCTGCGGCCAGCCCCGATGCGAAAGCATGTGCGCCGGCGCCACCTTCCAGTGCGCACACCGCCCGTTCCCACGCCTGGCGGGTGGGGTTCTGGGTGCGCGAGTACTCGTAGCCGGTGTGCTTGCCCGGCGAGGATTGGGCATAGGTGGAGGCCTGCGAAATCGGCGGCATCACCGCGCCGGTCACCGGCTCGGGCGACTGCCCGCCGTGAATGCAGAGCGTGTCGAAGCGGGAGTCTTTCATCGTTCGCCTCCGTTGCGAATCGAGGTGAGATAGTCGGCGCGCGTCACCAGGCCCAGGAATTCGGCCCCGTCCTCGATCGCGATCGCCGGCTCGATAGCCAGGCGCTCGGCCAGCATCGAACGGGATTCGCTCGCATCGAGGCGCGGGAAGCCCGCGTTCATGACGCGTTTCACCGGTTGGTCGAAGTCCATGTTTTCCTCCAGCACCGCGCGCAGCAGATCGCCTTCGGTCACCGCGCCCACCAAGCGCCCGTCCTTGACGACCGGCACCTGCGAATAACCGCCATCGCGCAGCCGGTCGTGCGCCGTGGCCAGCGTGTCGTCCGGTCCCACCGTTACGGTGGCATTCGCGCGGTGCGGCCGGGTCACGAGATCGGCGAGCGTGCCGGTCTGCGGCGGCGACGTGAAGCCCCGCTCCATCATCCAGAAATCGTTGTAGAGCTTCGACAGATACTTGGCGCCAGTATCGCAGCCGAGCGTCACCACGTTCTTGGGCTCGGTCTGCTCACGGCAGTAGCGCAACGCCGCGGCAATCAACGTGCCCGAAGACGAACCCAGCAGCAGCCCTTCCTTTTGCAACACTTCGCGAGCGACGGCAAAGGCCTCGGCGTCGGGAATGGTGTAGGCGGTTTTGACGGCCGACAGATCCGCAATCGAGGGGATGAAATCCTCGCCGATGCCCTCGACCAGCCAGCGCTCGGCCTTGCCCAGCTTGCCCGTTTTAATGTAATCAGCCAGCACCGAGCCCTTGGGGTCGGCGAGCACGAACTCGGTCTGCGGTGAGGCCTTGGCAAAATAGTGGCTGACCCCGGTCAGCGTGCCGCTGGTGCCCACGCCAAGCACAATGGCATCGACCTTGCCGTCGAGTTGCTCAAATATTTCCGGCCCGGTCGTCTCTTCATGCGCCGCCGGGTTGTCTGGATTTCCGAACTGGTTGATGTAGTAGCCGCCACGCTCTTTCGACAGGCGCTCGGCCAGGTCCTGGTAATACTCGGGATGGCCCTTCTGCACGTCCGAGCGGGTCATGACGACCTCCGCTCCCATGGCCTGCACATTGAAGACTTTCTCGCGACTCATCTTGTCGGGCATCACGATGAGCAACCGGTAACCGCGCACGGCCGCCACCAGCGCCAGGCCGAGCCCGGTATTGCCGGCGGTCGCTTCCACCAGCAGATCGCCCGGCTTGATGTCGCCCCGCTTCTCGGCAGCATCGATCATCTGCAGACCGATCCGATCCTTGATGGAGCCGCCGGGGTTGAGCGCCTCAAGCTTGATGAACAGTCGGCACGGGCCGGTATCGAGCCGCTGGGCTTCGACCATCGGCGTGTGGCCGATCAACTCCAGTACACTGCTGGCAACGGACATTGCTAAAGCGTCACGATATAAAGGCGTTATGTTATCAGGATGAATGCCCTCGATTCCCCGACCACCCTGGGCGCGCTGCTGGCTCAAGCCCGCGAGCGGCTCGGCGCCCCCCGCGAAGCAAACCGGCTGGTGGGTCATGCGCTCGGGATGTCTCTTACCGTGTTGTATGCGCATCCTGAGCGCGTGGTCACGGCGGAGGAAAAGCAGCGTGCACTCGACCTGGTGGACCGCCGGGCCGGCGGTGAGCCCGTGGCCTATATCACTGGGGAGCGCGAATTCCACGGCCTGGCCTTCAATATCACGCCGGCGGTACTCATCCCGCGTCCGGAAACCGAACTGCTGGTGGAGTTGGCCCTCGAACGGCTACCCGCCGGAAGGGAATCGGGCGTACTCGATCTCGGCACCGGCAGCGGCGCGATAGCAGTCACCATCGCCCACGCCCGGCCCCACGCCCATATCTTCGCCGTGGACCGTTCGCCCGAAGCGCTCGCCGTCGCCCGCGGCAACGCGTGTCGTCACGATCTAGATAACGTCGCTTTCGTCGAAGGCGACTGGCTGGCGCCGTTCGCCGGCGAGCGCTTCGATTTCATCATCTCCAACCCGCCCTATGTCGCCGTCGGCGATCCGCACCTCGCACAAGGCGACCTGCGCTTCGAACCGACACTCGCATTGCCCTCGGGCCGGGACGGCCTCGATGACCTGCGCCGCGTCATCGCTGCCGCACCGTCGCATCTGCGTACCAACGGCTGGTTGATCCTCGAACACGGCGCGGACCAGCAGCCCGCCGTCCTCGAACTGCTGTCGAAGCATGGCTTCACGGAGTGCGAAGGCCATCCCGACCTCGCGGGGCTGCCCCGTGCCGTGAGCGCGCGGCGACGCTGACGGCCGTTTTCTGTACATTAGGCGACATGGATACCAAGAAACGCATAACCGAACTGGAAGACGTATTGGGCAAAATACCGCTGGCCCGCGCCATGCAGGTCCGCGTCGAAGATTATTCGTCGGGATACCTTCGCCTCGGCGCACCGGCGGAGCCCAACCGCAATCACTTCGGCATTGCCTTCGGGGGGGCCATCGAATGCCTGGGGACGCTCGCCGGATGGGGCCTGCTCTGGCTGGAACTGGTCGACCCCGGATTGCGCATCGTCATCCAGCGCGCCGAGACCACATTCCGCGAACCGCTCCAAGGCGGGCTGAACGCGGTCGTCAACCGCCCTGCACAATCAACCTGGGATCGATTCCAGCAACAATTCGAGCATCGGGGGCGGGCCCGGCTCGATCTCACGGCCCAGATCGGCGACGCACAAAATATTGAAGGCGCCCGCTTCCACGGCCGCTATGCAATAGCGCGCCACACTGCCGACTGATTGCGGGTTCAGTCGCCGACGAGTTTTTGTTTCAGCAGGCGGTTCACTTCGGCGGGGTTGGCCTTGCCCTGGGTGGCCTTCATGACCTGGCCGACGAAGTAGCCGAACAGTTTGTCCTTGCCGCCACGGTAGTCGGCGAGCTGAGACGGATTCTTTTCAATGACCTCGTCGACGATCGCGGCAATGGCACCGGTGTCGGTGATCTGTTCAAGGCCGCGTTTCCCGATCACGGTGTCGGCGTCGCCCTCGCCGGCCCACATCGCCTCGAACACGTCCTTGGCGATCTTGCCGGAAATGGTGTTGTCCACGATTCGGCGCAACAGCCCCGCCAGAGCCTTAGCGTCGAGCTTCGATTCGGCGATGGCAAGTCCGTCGCGATTGAGTGCGGCGGCCAATTCACCCATTACCCAGTTGGCGGCGAGCTTGGCTTCGCCGCCCAGCGCCGCGAGGACCGCTTCGTAGTAGTCGGCCAGTTCGCGTTCAGCGGTCAGTACGCCGGCATCGTAAGCGGACAATCCATGCTCATGCATGAAGCGCTCGCGGCGGGCGCCCGGCAATTCCGGCAGTTCCTTGCGCACCAATTCGATGAAATCCGCTTCCACCACCACGGGCAGCAGGTCGGGATCGGGGAAGTAGCGGTAGTCGTTGGCCTCTTCCTTGGCGCGCATAGAGCGCGTTTCGTGCCGATCCGGGTCGTAGAGACGGGTTTCCTGCACCACGCTACCGCCGGATTCGATCACGTCGATCTGGCGCGCGACTTCGTATTCGATGGCCTTTTCCACAAAGCGGAAGGAGTTGAGATTCTTGAGCTCGGCACGCGTGCCGAACTCTTTTGCTCCACGGCGACGTACCGAGATGTTGGCGTCGCAGCGCAGCGAACCTTCCTGCATGTTGCCGTCGCAGATGTCGATGTAGCGCACCAGCGAGTGGATCGCCTTCATGTAGGCGACCGCTTCCTCGGCCGAACGCATGTCGGGCTCGGATACGATTTCGAGCAACGGCACACCGGCACGGTTGAGATCGACACCGGTCGCATCGCGGAAATTTTCGTGCAGCGACTTGCCGGCATCCTCTTCCAGGTGAGCCCGGGTCACGCCGATGACTTTCTCGCTGCCGTCGTCGAGTACGATCGTGAGCGTGCCCTGCTTGACGATCGGCAGCTCGTACTGGCTGATCTGGTAGCCTTTGGGAAGATCCGGATAGAAATAATTCTTGCGCGCGAACACCGAACGGTCCGCCACCTCGGCGCCAATGGCGAGCCCGAAACGCACCGCGAAATGCACCGCCTCGCGATTGAGTACCGGCAACATGCCGGGATAACCAAGATCCACCAGGCAGGCATTGGTATTGGGTTCCGCGCCAAAGGTCGTGGAGGCGCCCGAGAAAATCTTGCTGCGAGTCTTGAGTTGGGCATGAATCTCGAGCCCGATCACCGTTTCCCAATCACTCATTGCCATATCCTTCCGGTACACGTTGGTGCCAATCCGTTGCCTGCTGGTAATGATGGGCCAGGCGCAGAATGCCGGCCTCGTCGAAGGCGCGGCCGATGATCTGCAGTCCGACCGGCAACTTGCCGTCGAAGCCCATAGGCACCGAACACGCTGGCAGGCCGGCCATGTTCACACCGATGGTAAAGATGTCGTTTAGATACATCTGCACCGGGTCGGCGGTCTTCTCACCGATGGCGAAAGCCGCAGTCGGCGTAGTGGGGCCGATGAGGAAGTCGTAGGTCTCGAGGGCCTTGCGGAAATCGTCGGCGATCAACTGGCGCACCTGCTGGGCGCGCAGGTAGTAGGCGTCGTAGTAGCCGTGCGAGAGCACGAAGGTACCGATCAGGATTCGGCGCTTCACTTCAGCACCGAAACCCTCGCCGCGCGAGCGCTCGTAGAGGTCGGTGAGGTTCACCGGGTTTTCGGCACGGTGGCCGAATCGCACGCCATCATAACGCGCGAGATTGGAGCTGGCCTCGGCCGGGGCCACCACGTAGTAGGTGGGTACGGACAATGCCAGGCTCGGCAGCGAGGTTTCCTCGATCGTGCAGCCTAGCGCGCCCAACTCGTCGGCGGCCGCGCTGAAGGCGCTGCGCACGCCCGGCATCACGCCTTCGGAAAGAAACTCCCGGGGAATGCCGACGCGTCGGCCCCGGATGTCCTCGCCGAGCAGCGCCGCGTAATCCGGCACCGGCTCGTTGACGGCGGTGGAGTCGTGCTCATCGAACCCGGCGATGGCGCCGAGTACGAGCGCCGCGTCCTCGGCACTCGCGCACATCATGCCCGCCTGGTCGAGGCTGGAGGCAAACGCCACGATGCCGTAGCGCGAGACCCGCCCGTAGGTTGGCTTGAGGCCGGTTATGC
>JBAUSV010000222.1:0-17525 GCA_049581885.1 Gammaproteobacteria bacterium
GTCGAGCGCCTTGATGCGCTGGATGTAATCCCGTGTCAGATCCACTGCGGTGAGCTTGCCTTGCCGCATCTCCGTCTGAAGCTGGGTGAGGGACTGGAAATAGGGTTCATGCGTTTGTGCACTCGCCGATCCGGCCGCAATCGACACCATTGCCACGATGACCGCCAGTCCTGCTGCATATCCTTTCATGTTCGACTCCCTCTAAAATCAGGGTGGTGCCCGCATGCAGGCGCGCTTGCGCTCTTTACTCTTGCTTCCGTGCCATTTTCATTCCAGGCTTGACCGCCTGCGGCATTTCGAGCGTTACAACTTCCAGGAATATGCTGCCGTAGCTGGCCAGTTTCTTTTCCCCGACGCCGTTGACCTCGAGCAGTTCGGCTTCGGTTGTCGGGCGGCGGGCGAGCATCTCGCGCAGCGTCGCATCGGAGAAGATCATGAAGGCCGGCACGCCCTGTTCGTCGGCCAGGCGCTTTCGTGCATCACGTAGCGCCTCCCAGAGTGCGGCATCCTCCGGTGCAATATCGGTTCCGCCGCCTCCGCGGCTGCGCTTGCGCTGCGGTTTCCGCTCGATGCGCAGGCGCACGTTCTGCTCGCCCCGCAGGAGGGCATCGGCATCGCGACCAAAGCGCAGTCCGCCGTGACCTTCCGGGTCGGTTTCGAGGTAACCGCGCGCGACCAGTTGACGGATGACCGAACCCCACTGCTTCGCTGTCAGATCCTCACCGATGCCAAAGGTGGACAACACGGTGTGTCCGAACCGCTCCGCGCGTTCGCTCGTCTCGCCCCGCAGGTGTTCGATCAGGTAATTGGCGCCAAAGCGTTGGCCGGTGCGATAAACGGCCGAGAGCAGTTTGCGTGCTGCTTCAGTTGCATCCCAGGTCTCGGGCGGCGCAAGACAGGTATCGCAGTTGCCGCACGCGCCTTCCGGTTGTTCGCCGAAGTAGCGCAGCAGGTTGATCCGTCGGCAGGTGGCAAGCTCGCAGTAGGCGAGCATGGCGTCGAGCTTTTGCCGCTCGACCCGCTTGCGCTCCTCGTTCGCTTCGGATTGCTCGATCATGCGCCGGCGCTGCACCGCATCGTTCAGGCCGTAGAGCATCCATGCATCCGCTGGCTGGCAGTCGCGTCCGGCGCGGCCGGTCTCCTGATAGTAGCTCTCGATGCTGGCCGGCATGTCCAGATGCGCTACAAAACGCACATCGGGCTTGTCGATGCCCATGCCGAACGCGATAGTCGCAACGATGACGACGCCGTCCTCGAGCAGAAAGCGTTGCTGATTGCGTTCACGCACCGCGTGAGTCAGGCCGGCATGGTACGGCAAGGCGGTAACGCCTTGTGCCGCCAGTCGCTCGGCCGTGCGTTCCGTTTTGGCGCGCGACAGGCAATACACGATGCCTGCCTCATCGGGATGCTCGTCGTGAATGAAGTGCTGGAGTTGCCGGCTCCCGTCGCTGCGCTCGGCGACGCGATAACGAATGTTGGGCCGGTCGAAGCTGTGGACGAAGATGCGCGCGCCGGGCATGCCCAGCCGTTCGACAATTTCCTTGCGCGTCGGCAAATCGGCGGTCGCCGTGAGCGCGATGCGCGGCACGCCCGGGAAGTGATCGTCAAGTGCCGCAAGTTGCAGGTACTCGGGGCGAAAATCGTGCCCCCATTGGGAGACGCAATGCGCTTCGTCGATGGCGATCAGGGCAATCTCGCAACGCGCCAGCAAGTCGAGACAGCGCGATTGAAGCAGCCGTTCCGGCGCGACATAAACCAGATCCAGTTCGCCGTTGAGCATCTGCCGCTCGATGGCCTGCTGCGCCGCCGAATCGAGGCTCGAATTCAGACAGGCCGCCGCCACACCCACTTGGCGCAACGCCGCAACCTGGTTGGTCATCAGCGCGATCAGCGGCGAGATCACCACCCCGATGCCGGGACGCAGCAGCGCAGGAATTTGATAGCACAGGGATTTGCCGCCGCCGGTCGGCATCAGCACCAATGCATCCCCGCCACCGGCGACGACGGTCACGATCTCCCGTTGTTGCCCACGGAATGCGTCGTACCCGAACGTGGCTTTGAGTATAGATTCAGGCGTCGTTACTGAGCGGGCCTGCGAGTGTGGCGGCAAAATTATCGTACCGTGTTCGTTTGTTCCCACTCTAACGGCTCTTGCCAAAACCGCCGGCGCCGGGGGTGCGGATTTCGATGGCGTCGCCGGGCTGGAGTTCGACGGCTTCGGCGTAGTCGAGGGTTTCGGTACTGCCGTCGGTGCGCTGCACGCGGTTTTCGCCGCGCGCACCGGCTTCGCCGCCGTGCAGGCCGAAGGGGTCGGTGTGGCGGCGATTGGACAATATCGTTACCGTCATTGCTTCATTGAAGCGGATGCGGCGAACCAGGCCGTCGCCGCCCTTCCACCGCCCGGCACCGCCCGAACCGTGACGGATGGAGAAGGCTTCGAGCACAACCGGATAACGAAATTCCAGCAGCTCGGGATCGGTGAGACGGCTGTTGGTCATGTGTGTGTGCACGGCGCTCGCGCCGTCGAACCCGTCGCCCGCACCGGCACCGCCGGCGAGCGTCTCGTAGTGCTGGTGCTGCGTGTTGCCGAAGGTGAGGTTGTTCATCGTGCCCTGGCTCGCGGCCAACCGGCCCAACGCGGCGAGCAGGGCATCGGTCAGCACCTGGCTTACTTCCACGTTGCCGGCCACCACGGCATGCGGGTAGGGCGGATCGAGCATGGAACCCGGCGGAACGCGAATTTCAACCGGCGCGAGGCAACCGTCGTTCAACGGAATGGGTTCGGCAATCAGGGTGCGCAACACGTAAAGCACGGCCGCCCGCACGACGGCCCGCGGTGCATTGAAGTTGCCTTCGCGTGCTTCGCTGGTGCCGGCGAAATCGAACACGGCGGAGCCCGTTTCGCGGTCCACGTCCACGGCGACCACGATGCGGCTGCCGTCATCGAGCGGCGCTTCGAAGCGGCCATGCGCGGCGAGTTGCTTCAACGCACGGCGCACCGCTTCCTCGGCATAGTCGGCGAGGTGGCGCATGTAGGCGTGCACGCTTTCGAGCCCGTACGCCTCGGCGAGCTGCCGAAGGTCGCGTTCGCCGCGGGCGTTGGCTGCGGTCTGTGCGCGCAGATCGGCCAGGTTGCGTTCGATGTTGCGGGCGGGGTAGCGCGCATTGGCCAATAGTTCGCGCATCGCCTGTTCGCGGAACACCCCGTCGACGACCAGCGGCATGAAAGGAATCAGCACGCCTTCCTCTTCGATGTGCCGGCTCGCCGCCGGCATGGAGCCGGGACTGATACCGCCGATATCGGCATGGTGCGCACGTGAGGCCACGAAGAACGCGGGTGTGTCGTCGCCCGTGAACACCGGCGTGATGACGGTAATGTCCGGCAGGTGCGTGCCGCCCGCATACACATCGTTCGTCACCCACACTTCGCCCGCGCGCGGCGCGTGTTCGGCGAGCAGCGCCTTGATCGTCGCACTCATCGCCCCGAGATGCACGGGCATGTGCGGCGCGTTGGCGACCAGCGCGCCGTCGGCCATGAACACGGCGCAGGAATAGTCGAGCCGTTCGCGTACATTCACCGATTGTGCTGTTGCGCGCAGCGCCTCACCCATTTCCTCGGCAATTGCCATGAAGCGCGCGCTCATCAGCTCCAGTGTGACCGGATCGCGTTGTGTTCCCAGGACAGCGGCACGGCTGCTCTGGCGGCGGCGCATGACGACTTCGCCCTCCTCACCCAGTTCGCCATGCCAGCCGGGTGCCACCACCGTGGTCGCGGTATCTTCAACGAACACGGCGGGGCCATCCATCGCAAAGCCGCGCGGCAGATCGGCCCGCCGGTAAAATGGCGTATCGGCCCAGCCGTCGTCGAACCACACCGCGCGCTGCGCCAACGGCGATGGCGGCGGCCCGGTGTGTTGACCCTGCCAACTCGGCGCTTCGCCCGCGAGCCGCGCCTCCACCCGCAGTGCGGCGAGCACCAGCACACGATGTTCCAGCTCGAAACCGTAGTGACGGCGGTGCGCTTCGGCAAACCGCTCCGCTATCTCCGCGGCTGTGCCGAAGGCAACGGGCAAAGTGGTTTCGTTACCCGCGTAACGCACCAGTGCGGTGACGGTGCAGACGGGGGCCGCTGCCGCGGACGCATCGCTTTCAAGCCGCCCGCGGGCTTCATGCGCAAGCGTCTCCGCCACGCGCGCGATTTCGTCCGCATGTGCCCCCACCGCCAACTCCACGCTGCCTTCAAGCAACACGCTGCGCTCGGACAAACCGATTCCGAGTGCCGAGAGTACGCCCGCCAGCGGGTGCACCAGCACGGTGTCGATGCCCAGCACCTCGGCCACGGCGCAGGCATGCTGACCGCCCGCGCCGCCGAAACTGTTCAGCACGCAGGCCGCCGGGTCGTGCCCACGCGCAACGGAAATACGCTTGATGGTCGCGGCCATATGTTCGACCGCGACCCGCAATGCGCCCGCCGCCAAACGCTCCGGCGACTGTGGCTCGCCGGTTTCGCGTGCCACGCGTGCGGCCAACGCTTCGAAACCGCTGCGTGTTGCCGCCTCGTCCAGCGCTTCGTCGCCGGCGGGGCCGAACACCCGCGGGAAATACTCGGCAGCGATCCGCCCGAGCAACAGGTTGCAGTCGGTCACCGTCAGTGGGCCCTGATTGCGGTAACAGGCTGGACCCGGATCGGCGCCTGCGGAATCCGGCCCCACCGTGAGCCGCCCACCGTCGAAGGCGACGATGGAGCCGCCGCCCGCGGCGACGGTTTCCACGGCAAGCATCGGTACCGCCAGGCTGACTCCGGCGATTTCGACTTCGCGCCGCCGCTCCCAGTCGCCCGCGTAGTAGGACACATCGGTGGAGGTGCCGCCCATGTCGAAACCGATGACCTTCTCGAAGCCCGCACGCCGCGCCGTTTCCACGGCGCCGACTACGCCGCCGGCCGGGCCGGAGAGCAGCGCCTCGCATGCACCGAAAGCCTCGGCAGCGGCAAGCCCGCCATCGGACTTCATGAACACCAGCGGCACGCCCGGCAGGGCCGCCGCCAACCGCCCCGTGTAGCGGCGCACCACGGGTGTCAGATACGCTTCGACCACGGTGGTAGCGGCGCGTGTAACGAGGCGCATCATTGGAGACACGGCATGCGAAAACAGTACGCTCTCGAAACCGGCGGCACGGGCGAGTTCGGCCACCCGCATCTCCTGCGCGTGATGCCGCCAACCGTGCATCAAGCAGATCGCGCAACTCTTGCAACCGTCAACGCGCGCCTGCTCCAACTGTTCGCGCAACCGCAGCTCGTCGAGTGCGGCTATCTCCCGTCCCTCAACATTCAGGCGCAAGGTGGCCGTCGCCGTAGCGGCGTAGAGTGGCGGCGGGCGCTTTATGTCCAGTGCAAACAGATCGGGACGGGACTGATTGCCGATCAGCAGGCTGTCTTCCAGGCCCTCGTTGGTAACGAACAGGGTGCGCGCGCCCTTGCGTTCCAGCAAGGCATTGGTCGCGACCGTTGTGCCCACCCGCACCTCGGCGATGCGTTCGAGTGGCAGCGCGGCACCGGACGCAACGCCCAGCAGGCGCGAGATACCTTCGATCACCGCATCCGCGCCGCTCGACGGATCGTTGGAGAGCAACTTCGCGGCATGCAGGCGCCCGTCCGGCGCCCGGGCGATCACATCGACAAACGTGCCGCCCCGGTCGATCCAGAACCGCCAGCCCGATTCGCCCGTGTCTCTTTCGCTCATCCCGTGTCGCCCGTAAATGCCCGGCAAGTGTAGCTGCTGGCCGCCTGCGCCACAATTGACGGAACGGCAAAGACGATTAAATTCCTGACTGCTGCCGCGCTGGCCAGCCTGGCGGGCCACGAACCTGCATTATGAAGCCCGCGAGGTCTGCTTCTTCACCTCTTCGGTCAGGGCAGGGGTTCGCTGTGGGTCCATTTTGTGTGAAGATGGCGGGCTACCAGCCGCCCGCACCAAAGGGCCATGAAAACAGCGACGGTCATCCGCCATTTAGGGTTCGAGGACCTCGGGTCATTTGCCGAGGTGCTCGAGATGCATGATTACCATATCCAGTACCGCGAAGCCGGCCTGGACGACCTGGCGGTATCCGATCCGCTGGCCTCGGAACTGACGATTATCCTGGGCGGACCGCTCGGCGTCTACCAGGAAGCGGACTATCCCTACCTCTCCACCGAAATCGACATCGCCCGCCGCCGCATTGACGCCGCACGTCCGACGCTCGGCATCTGCCTCGGCAGTCAGATCATGGCCCGCGCACTGGGCGCCGAGGTGTTGGTTGCCGAGAAGGACGAGGTAGGGTGGGCACCGATCGAACTCACGGCGGAAGGCCGGATCTCGCCGCTTGCCCATCTGGAGGGTGTACACGTACTGCATTGGCACGGCGACCGCTTCGAGTTGCCGGCGGACGCCGAACGCCTGGCGGCCACGCCTGCCTGTCCCAATCAGGCCTTCCGCATCTCCAACTATCTATTGGCCGTGCAATTCCATCCGGAGGTGAATTGGCCCGAACTGGAACGCTGGCTCATTGGTCACACGCGTGCACTCACCGAGCGGAACGAATCCATTCCGCGCCTGCGTGCCGAGTCCAGACGCAACTGTTCGACCCTTGAGCCGGCGGCCCGCCGCATGCTGGAAGATTGGCTGTCCGGCCTGAGTTAACCCCCGTCCTTCGGACCGGCCGCCTTTTGCAGCATCAACTGCTGCTGTTCCATCATCTGCTGCATCATCCGCGCCATTTCCCGCATGCGCGCCTGCATCGCTGCCATCTGCGCCTGCACGTCGCCGGCGTTGCCGCTCGTCATATTGCGTCCCATGCCCTGGCCACCGCGGCCGCTCATCATGCCGCTGCCCATCCGCTGGCCGGGCTGCATCGACATTCCCATCATTCCCATCATGCTGCCCATCTGCTGCTGCATGAGCTGCATGTGCGACTGCATCAGGCGCATCCGTTCATTCCAGTTGGCGGTATTGTGGGCACGGACCATCATTTGCTGCATTTGCACAAAACGGTGCTGCATCGGCTGTGCGGACGTCCCCGCAGCGGGAGTTTTCATCTGTTGTGCCGACACCGCGCCGGCAAAAGCCAATAGAAAAGCCCCTGCGGCTGCCGCTCTTGCGAAGTTCATGTTCATAGCCATCTCTCCTCTCTGCCTGCCTTCCAGAAAACGGGAAGTCTTGTATAGCCACGCTAGCACCTCCCACATTACTGGCGCTTGATCAAGGTCAATCGGGCGTAAATATGGAGAGCCTGAAGGTCGCACCACCCGGCACGCGCCGGTGACGGCCTGTTAGATACGGCTCGCGCCCGCCTTGCGCCGGACCGGCGAGGGCGCAGTAGATTCCCCGACAATGCCGTGGAAGAGGGCGGATTCACGCTGGTAAAACCCTTCTGTATGAAATAATTCTGCAAGCCGGAAACCCTCGAAATCGAGGTGGTGGCACAGCTCGTGCACCAGCGTGCGCAGGAAAGTGCGATAGGCCACCACCTGCCGGCGTCGCGCCGTGAACATCCACAGGGTGATACGGGCGGTTTTGCCGCCGTCGGCGCCGTCGTAATATCCATGATATTCGGATCCGCCTCGCTGCGGGCGTGTCCGCAGCACGCTGATACGCACCGGCGGCAATCCGAGCTGCGCGTTGAAGGCATCGGCCAGGGCCTGCGAAGCCTGACGGACCGCGCCCTGCCTTTCGGCCTCGAGCATCAGTCGCAGCCGCTCGCCCAGAGGCACCATGACCCTCGATTCGAGGCGTGGAGCCACGAGCGCATCGCTGCGTTCGTACAGGCGCCTGCGTGACGCGCTCAGGCGATGATAGAAATCAAACACCAAGGCCGGTCATCGAGCGTGTTTCGTCGCTCAACTGCCGACGAAGTGCGGCTGCAGGCTGTAGTACACCTCGGCCACGAAACGCCGCGCGCTGATGCCGTGACCGTCCCATTTCTCATCGAAGGCCGCGGTGGGAAGCGCTGCCTGGATCTGTTCCAGCGTTTTGCCCCGGTTGATCAATTTGCGCACGTTGTCCTGCACCGTCGCCATCATGTCGCGGAAGCGAATCAGCGCCGCTTTGTCCGCGACCGATCCGTGCCCGGGAACCACGACCGTCTTGTTGCCGATCAGGGGCAAGGCCTTGTCGATATCGCGAATCATCCCGCCGACGGTGCCGCCGGCCTCGACGTCGATGACCGGGTAAAGCCCGTTGAAGAACAGGTCGCCCATGGAGACCACATCGGCGTGCTTGAAAATGACGATCGAATCGCCGTCGGTATGCCCGGGCGGCAGATGCAGGATGCGCACGGTTTCACCGTCGAGATGCACCGTCATGGCCTGCTCGAAGGTCAGCATCGGCAAACCGTCCGCCGGGATTGGTATGGGCGTTGAGCCGCCCGGCGGGACACGCTGAATCTGTGCGAGCCGCGCCCGCAGGTTCGACTGGCCGATCACGATCGCGCCGGCCTCGTGCATCGAGGCGTTGCCGCCGGTGTGGTCGCGATGATAGTGCGTATTGACGACGAAGCGCGGCGCTCCACCTCCGAGCGTCTTGAGTTTCTCCAGGATAGCCGGCGTTTGCGGCCCGAACTCTGCATCGACGAGGAGCGTGCCGTCGGCTCCGATGAGGGCGGTCATGTTGCCACCGCAGTCATAGAGAGACCAGATGTTCGCGGCGAGCTTGTGGGTCTCGACGGTACCGCGGTCATTCGCCGAATGGCAGGCCGCGGCGGCCGTGGAGGCAGCAAACGCCAGTGTGGCGGCCGCGGTCCAGCAGGTGACTGTGCGCATGGCTTTCCACCGGAAGCAGACTTGGATGCCCAGTTTACGCCCGTTGCGGGAGCACCCGGACGCGGCCAACGACCGCCCTTACTGCTGGGTGTGCTGCAATCCGATCGAATTCACGGCGGGCGTGGAAGAGGGCGAAATCCAGTCTTTTTCAAGTCAATCCGCCAACGAACGAATCTGCTATAATTTAGTTAGTTTAACTAAATAAAAGGCGGGCTCCATGTCGATCGAATCCGTGCTGGTCGGGGTGGCCACGGCCCTGCAGCGGCATATGATGCCCCGGGCACGAGCCGAGGGCATCCGCTGGAGCGCCCTGGCCGTCCTGGCCGATTTGCAAACGCACGGCGCCTTGACCCAGCGTGAACTGGCGGCGCGCCAGGGCATCACGCCCGCCACCATGAGCCTGCTCGTTCGCGAGCTGCGGGCTGGCTACCTGATCGACGAGCGGTCGGACCCGGACGATGCGCGTCGGCGCCGGTTCGACATCACCGCCAAGGGCCGCGGCCGGCTGGCGGAAGACCGCGGGCGTCTTGCGGCATCACTGTCCGGCGTCATCTCCGCTCTCGGATCCGACGAACAGGTCGCGCTGGCCGACGCGCTAGCAGTCCTGCAACGGGCGCTGGATTGCTGACATCACGGAAGTACCCGTTTCACGTCGGCAGGACGCCCGGGCACCCGAGCACTTGGCCGGTCAGTACTTGAGACAGAGGTTGCGGGTGTCGGTGAAGAAACGCATGGATTCGAAGCCACCTTCGTGGCCGATTCCGGAATCCTTCACGCCCCCCATCGGCGTGCGCAAGTCGCGCAGCATCCAGCAGTTGACCCAGATCAGCCCAGCCTGTAGCTGCTCGGCTAGCCGCAGAGCACGGCCCAGATTGTTCGTCCACAGCGAGGCGGCCAGCCCGTAGCGCACGCCGTTGGCCAGGGCCAACGCTTCGGCTTCGCCGTCGAAGGGCATCAGGGTAACGACGGGGCCGAAAATCTCTTCCTGGTTGGTGCGTGCAGCATTGTCCAGTCCATCGATCACAGTGGGTTCAACAAACCAGCCTTCGGAAAGTCGCCCCGATAATTTGAGCGCTTTGCCGCCGCACAGAATAGTCGCACCTTCCTCACGGGCGCGGGCGATGCAGGCAAGCACCTTGTCGTAATGCGGTTTCGACACCAGAGCACCTACGTCGGTTGCGGCATCGCGAGGATCGCCAACCTTGAGTTTTTTTGCACCCGCCACGAAGGCTTTGCGAAACCGTTCGTAGATCGAGTGCTCGATCAGGATGCGTGAACCGCAAAGACAAATTTCGCCCTGATTGGTGAACGCGGCCCGCAACGCCCCGGCGACCGCGGCATCGAAGTCGCAATCGGAAAACACCAGCGTCGGGTTTTTGCCGCCCAATTCCAACGATAATTTTTTGAACAACGGCGCCGCGCGTGTCGCGATGTCGGCACCGGTTGCCGTGCCGCCGGTAAAGGAAACTGCCGACACCGCCGGGTGCTCCACCAGCGCACGGCCCACTCGCTCACCGCGTCCGTGCACGATGTTCAACACGCCGGGAGGAAGTCCGGCATCGCGTGCTATTTCTCCGAGCAACGTCGCCGTGGCGGGTGTGAACTCGGAAGGCTTGGCAACCACCGTGCACCCGGCTGCCAGCGCCGGCACCAGTTTCCAGGTAAAAAGATACAGCGGCAGATTCCACGGTGAAATGCAGCCCACTACGCCGACCGGATTGCGCAGCGTGACGTTAAGCGCTCCGGGTGCCGGGTGCGCCTCGCTTGCAAATTGGCTCGCCGCCGCTGCGTAGAAACGAAAATTGAGCGCCGCGCGCGGAATATCTACACGCCGGGCGAGCGCTGCGGGCTTGCCATTGTCGCGACTTTCGAGTGCGACCAACTCATCCAGCCGAGCCTCGATTCCGACGGCCATGTGCTCAAGCATCTGGCCGCGTGCGATGCCATCGAGCGCGGCCCATGCCGGAAAGGCCGCTTGTGCGGCCGTCACTGCCGCAGCAACATCTGCAGCATCGGAATCAGCCACTTCCGCATACTGCCCCCCTGTCGCCGGTTCATACACGGGCATCCACTTGCCGCCTTGCGCCGCGACGAATTGGCCGTTGATGAAGTTGGAGAAACGACTCATCAGATTCCGTGCAAACGCCCGCCGTCCACGGCAAGCGAGGAACCGGTGATGTAGCCCGCATCGGGGCCGGAGAGGAACGCCACCGCCGCGGCGATTTCTTCCGGTGCTGCAAAGCGCCCGGCAGGCACGTTGGCGAGAGCGTCGCGCTCGACTTCCTCGACCGAGCATCCGGAACGTTCGGCGCGCGCCGTGAACAGCGAAGTCAGCCGATCGGTCGCGGTAAAGCCGGGTAACACGTTGTTGATGGTTATGTTGTCCGGCGCGAGTTCGCGCGACAGGGTCTTGGCCCAGCCGGCACAAGCGGCGCGAATGGTGTTCGATACGCCGAGCCCCGGGATGGGTTCACGCACCGAGGTCGAAACAATGTTGACGATGCGCCCGTAGCCGGCTTCGCGCATGCCGGGGACGAGTTGCTGTGTCATGAGATGGGCGGCGATGAGCAGCCGCTCGAAGCCACGTCGGAATTCGTCGGCGTCCGCGTCGATCAGCGGACCTCCGGGCGGACCACCGGCGTTGTTGATGAGAATGTGAATCGGGCGTGCAACGGTTGCGAGGCGTTCGGCCAATGTGCGCGTGTCGTTGAGGTCGAGCGCAAGCACCGCGTGTTTGATGCCCTTGCCGGCCGTCAATTCGTTGCGCACATCGCTCAACGCATCGGTATTGCGCGCCACCAGCGTAAGGCACGCCCCGCGTGCAGCCATCGTCTCGGCACAGGCCCGGCCAATGCCGCGGCTCGCACCGCATACCAGGGCGTGATAGCCCGTCAGATTCTGTTCACTCATGCGCTGAATCTTAGCAGGCTGGAAGGCTTGCTCCTAGAGATAACGGCTGAGTGTCAGGTCGGCTTCAGGGTTTGCGGGCAGGGGATCGCGAACCAGCGGCCTTCTCCGTCGAGGCGCATCGCCGTCAATTTGCCGCCCCACACGCAGCCGGTATCAAGCGGGTAGATGTGGGGCGTATCCACTTCGCCTAGAGTGGACCAGTGACCGCACAGGATGTGCACATCGGCATTCGCCCGGTTCGGTGCTTTGAACCATGGCATGAGTTCCGGCGGCTGGGTGCCGGGCGCGCCATTGTGTTCAAAGTCGAGCGTGCCGTCGGCCTGCACGTAGCGCATGCGCGTGAAGATATTGATAATCGCGCGCTGGCGTTCGATGCCTTTCAAGTTGTCCGACCAGCGTGCGGGTTTGTTGCCGTACATGCCGCGCAGCAATTCCGCGCAATCCTCTCCGGCCAGCACCTGCTCGACTTCGTGTGCATATGCCTGCGCCGCATCCAGCGTCCAACTCGGATCCAATCCGGCATGTACCAGGACGTACCCTAATTTCGTATCGTGCCACAGCAGCGGACGGGCGCGCAGCCACTCGATGAGTTCAAGCCCGTCCTCGGCCGCGAGTACGGGCTTGAGCTGGTCCGAGACCTCGCGCGCACCATGTGCCATGGCGATCAGGTGCAGGTCGTGATTGCCGAGCACGCTGATTGCGCGCTCGCCCAGTCCGCGCACGAAGCGCAGCACTTCCAGGGACTGGGAGCCGCGGTTCACCAAGTCGCCGGCAAACCACAGGTGGTCTTCGGCGGGATCAAAGCGTACCCGTTCCAGCAAGCGCTTCAGGGCGTCGGCGCAGCCCTGAACGTCGCCAATCGCGAAAACGGCCATATTAAGGAACCTCTGATCTGTTCATACGTGGATCGCGTTTGTGCTCCAAACCCCGGGGGACGGGCCTTTGCGCGCGCCTGGACTGCGTCATTCGTCGTTCATTTGCAATCAGCAAACCTCACTCCCCATTCCTTGCCAGCCACGCGCAAAGGCGCCGGCGCGACCGCGTATGAACAGATCAGAGGTTCCTCACTAGTGCAGCAGGCCCGGAACCGCCAGACGGAACAGTGGGATCGGCGCATCGAAGGCGACCCCGTCGTCGCCGACCCACTGGTAACTGCCCTGCATTGTGCCGACCGGCGTCGCCAGCACGGCACCCGAGGTGTAGCGGAAACTGCCGCCCGGCGCGAGGTAGGGCTGTTCGCCGACCACGCCTTCTCCGTGCACTTCCTGAACCATACCATCGGCATTGGTAATCACCCAATGCCGAGTGAGCAGGCGCGCACTGATCTCGCCGGTATTGGCCAGCGTGATGGTGTAGGTAAAGACGTAACGGCCGGAATCCGGCTCGGATTCCTCAATGAGAAACTCGTTATCGACCCGGATGCTGATTTCGCGGCGAGGTTCGCTCATACCGACCTGATGGAGTGCTTTAGCGACTATTTTATCAGCCTGAGGCCGTCTGCAGACCTGCGGGCGGCACACGCTCGTAGCCAGCGAGCCGGTCGTGGATCGCCCCGGGCACCGGCGCCGGCCGCTGGGTGCGGAAATCAAACCACACCAGCACCGTCTCGGCAGAGGCGGCCACAGTGGATGTATCGGCCTCGCACATAAGCTGCTCCAGCGCCATGCTGGTGCGCCCCACGCGCACGGTACGTGTGTAGATGTCAACCGCGCCTGGCCACTTGAGCTGGCGCCGGAACGCGCAGCGCAAATCGGCGAGGATGATGTTCTCGCCTTCGGCCCGTACTTCGTTCGCCAGCACTGTCATCACGTATTCCACGCGTGCGCTTTCAAGGTAGCGGAAAAATTGGACATTGTTGACGTGCCCGAAGGAATCCATGTCCCCCCAGCGAATTACTTCGCTGTGACGGTGGACGTAGTCGTCGGGCGTTGTTGTCTGATCCACGCGTTTGTGTTGACGCAAGTTTCCCTTATGTTAACCCGTCTGCTCGGCTGCCATGTCTGCTTCCACTTCGAGACTGTAGCGGTCGCGAAAAATGCTTGCGATGGCGAGAATTTTCTCGCCCTGGAAGTAGCGGAAAGCGCAGTCGAGCGCATGGGGGCCGCCGTCCTGTTCCATGCGGCCCTACTCCGTGGCGTGGCTGACATAGTTGATGTTCACGACGTAGTGCTGGCTCCAGAAGAAGGGCACCCGGCGGTACGTCTCGCGGGCGTCGAGCAGGTTGTGCGCCACGATGCGGCCCTGTTGCTGGGCGACGGCCCAGTGCTCGACGCGGATGAGTTCGCTGCTTGCAGTATCCGGCCGTGCGGCGAGATCGCCCGCCGCGTAGATGTGGGGATCGCTGGTTTACAGGTATTCATCGGCCAGCCGGAATTGGTCATTTGTTCAACTGCTGGGCATGGCTGTTGATGGTGTCGGCTGGTCCGGTTCTGGCTGATGATTTAGCCTCGCGCGGGTTTGAAGGCCCATAATCTGCTGCCCGAAAAATTCCACAGAAAAGAAGTTCCGGTAGCGATGATTTGGGCGAACCAGTAATTTAGCCCGTAGTGATCGGCAAGAAACCACATGAGCCCTGTGTTAATACTCCAGCCAACAGCCAGGATGGCGTAGTATTTGAATGCGGTGTCTCGGTGTGATTTATCGCTTTCAAAGGTGAATTTGTAATTAAGCAGGTAATTGACGATGGATCCCAGGATATAACCCGCACCCGAAGATATTGCTGCGGATAAAGAGAGTAGCTCCACCCCTATTCCGAGCACCAAGTACTGTACGAGAGTGCCGACCGCACCGACTGCGGCAAAGCGAAACATCTGGCGCAGCACGGGCTTTTGCAACAGTGGCACGTTCAATGAAAGATGGCGTGGAGGATCTCTATTATAGAGCGCGCGGCCTGATGAATTGCATCTATTAATCGGTGCAAAACGGGTGCGTTCAAGGTTGTCCGTTGCCGACGGGAAAGAAAATTCGTGCAAAAAGAAACCCCCGCGTGGGCGGGGGTTGGAAGTGTCGTCCGGATTCAGATTTTTCTTCTTAGGTGGATTCTTCGTCTAGGAAGCTGCGCAGGCGCTCGGAGCGCGAGGGGTGCTTGAGCTTGCGGATCGCCTTGGCTTCTATCTGGCGGATGCGCTCGCGGGTCACGTCGAACTGCTTGCCGACTTCCTCCAGCGTGTGATCGGTGTTGGTGCCGATACCGAAGCGCATACGCAGCACCTTCGCCTCGCGCGCGGTGAGGCTCGCGAGCACCACATGCATCGCCTCGCGCAGGCCGTCGTTGATCGCCGACTCCACCGGCGCGGTCACCGAGTCGTCTTCAATGAAGTCGCCGAGATGCGAGTCCTCGTCGTCGCCGATCGGGGTCTCCATGGAAATCGGCTCCTTGGAGATACGCATGACCTTGCGCACCTTGTCCTCTGGCATCTCCATCTTCTCCGACAGCTCTTCCGGCGTCGGGTCGCGGCCCTTTTCCTGCAGCAGCTGACGCTGGATACGGTTAAGCTTGTTGATGGTCTCGATCATGTGCACCGGGATGCGGATGGTGCGTGCCTGGTCGGCGATCGAGCGCGTAATCGCCTGGCGGATCCACCACGTGGCGTAGGTCGAGAACTTGTAGCCGCGTCGGTACTCGAACTTGTCTACCGCCTTCATCAGTCCGATGTTGCCTTCCTGGATTAGATCCAGGAACTGCAGGCCGCGGTTGGTGTATTTCTTGGCGATCGAGATCACCAGGCGCAGGTTCGCCTCCACCATTTCCTTCTTGGCGCGGCGGGCCTTGGCCTCGCCGATGGACATCTGGCGCTTGAGTTCCTTTATTTCGACCAACGGCATCTTGAGCGTCTTTTCCAGCTCCATGAGCTGCTTCTGCTGCGCGTGAATGTCAGGCGTGCGGGCCCGGATCGTGGCCGACCAGCGGCGCTTGGCGCGCACCGGACGGTCCACCCAGTGCAGGTCGGTTTCGTGGTCGGGGAAGCTGCGTACAAAATCCTGACGCGACATTCCGGCTTCGTTTACGCAGATGCGCATAATCGCCAGCTCGCAGTTGTGGATTGTCGCCATGTGTGCCTTGAACTGGTCGCGCATCAGGCCGTGCATCCGCGGCACCAGCTTCAGCTCCTGCATCAGGCGCACCAGTTCTGTGCGGTTGCGTAGAGCGCTCGGCGCGTCGTGCCCATAACGAGCGAATGAGCGCTGGGTCTTGGCGGCCTGCTTGCGGATGGCCTCCATGTGCGCGGCGAGGCGCTTCAGATCGAGGCCTTCGGCCGGGTTCGTCGGGCGCCGCTGCTTGGGTTCGGGTGGCCCCTTCTTCTGCGGTTCCTCGTCGATGTCGTCGTCCGGATCGCCGTCTTCCTCGAAGTTGCCGTCAACGTCTGTAGACGGATTTTCTTCCTCTTCTTCTTCGGCGTCTTCGGCTTCGTGTTCGGCGATGATGAATTCGTTGAAGCCGGTGAGGACTTCGGTCATGCGCTGTTCGCCGGCCTTGACCTTGTCGTATTCACTGAGCAGCAGCTCGGCCGTCTCGGGCACGCCGCCGATCGCATGAAACATCTGGTCGAGGCCAGCCTCGATGCGCTTGGCGATGCGAATTTCGCCTTCGCGGGTGAGCAGGTCGACTTGACCCATCTCGCGCATGTACATGCGTACCGGGTCGGTGGTGCGGCCCAATTCGGCGTTGACCGCGGCTAGTGCGGCGGCTGCCTCTTCGGCGGCGTCCTCGTCGGTGATCGACTCGGAGGCCAGCATCAACATATCGGCATCGGGTGTGGTCTCGAACACCGTGATGCCCATGTCGTTGATCATGTTCACGATGTCTTCGAGCTGCTCGGGATCGACAATGTCGTCGGGCAGGCAATCGTTTATATCCGCATACGTGAGGTAGCCCTGATCCTTGCCGAGGGCAATCAGGTTGCGGATTTGGTCGTTACGGTCTTCGCTCATGGATTTTCTCGCACGTCGAGGCGGCGCAGAAGGCGCGCAGGGAACATTACATTTTAGCAGAGGAAACGGATTTCAGTCCGTTGAATTTAGGGCATTTTGCCGTTTGGCCAGTAATTCCAGCAATCGGGCCTGAGCCCGTGCGTCCAGCCCCCGGCCCGAAACTGCGTCCTGGCGTAGCCGCTCCAGTTCAGCGGCGGTGCCACTCGCTTCCAGGCGCTCAAGGGTGTCGGCAAATTCCACGGCCAGCCGGGCGTCCTGCCCGTCCTCTGCCAGCTGCCAGATGGAGTCGCGGTACTTCTCGGGGAGCTGCCCCAGTGCGGCAGCGGCGGGATGACCCCGAAAGCGTTCCAACAGGCTGGCAGAGGTTAGATGGGGATTAGCCGCCAGAGTTTCAAGCGCATCCCTCAATATCGTGGCACCAGGGAGATCGAGTGTGGAGAGATCGATATTCGGCGCATTCGCCGCAATTTCGCCCGGTGCGGCCAGAACCAGCGCGAGCGCCCGTTCCACGCGGGTATCCCAAGTGGTTTGTGGCGTCTTGGTGACGGATTGCCTGCGGGGCGCGGTCGGGCGCGGGCGTCGGTCTTCGACGCTGAGCAGAGGGTCCAGCCGGGCGAGAGGCAGGCCCAGGCGTTCGGCGGCCTCAGCGGTGAGGGTCTCGCGGAATACCGGATCGCGGACCCGGGCCAGCAGGGGTTTCAGCTCACCTGCGAAGCGGGCGCGTTGTTCGGCGCCTTCCATGCCGGGTGCGGCGAGGGTGTCAAACAGGTAAGCCGAGAGCGGGCGGGCGCGGTCGAGTTCGGCCTCGAAGGCGGTAACGCTGGATTTTCGCACCAGGCTGTCGGGATCCTCGCCGGCGGGCAGGAAGGCGAAGCGCACCGCCCGGCCG
>JBAUSV010000223.1:0-16705 GCA_049581885.1 Gammaproteobacteria bacterium
GGCGCACCGCCTCGCCGCGCTGCGGTGCCGGTACCTCGCGCCAGGCGAGGGCGGCGGCCTCGGCGTCCTTCATGAGCTGCTCGTATTCCCCGGGCGAGGCGCCGCGGATCTTGGCGATCGGTTCGCCGGTGGCGGGGTTCATCGATTCGAACGTCTTGCCTTCGCCGCTCCAGCCGAGCGAGGGACTCCAGATGCCGGAGTTGGTGGCTTCAAGGTCCAGGGCTTTTAGAATCTGAGCAGTGTTGGCAGGCATGACGGTCTCCGTAATCGAATAAAGGCTTCATTCGCCGCCGACAGTTGCCGGCGACGTAAAAAATTTGACTGATGATCCATATATTGTGCCATTTTTGGACAAATCAACCCAATGTCCGGCAGCGTACGGTACCGGAACGCAGGGTGATATCCGGTGCCTGATGACCTGGAAACGGGCCTGGGCGGTACAATTACATAAGTTAATGAAGCGCATGACACACATGCTCGAGGACCCCTCCATGACAGGACGGCATCCCGCCCGTTACCCGGCCGAGCGCACCTCGCCTTGGTTTTTCATCGTGCTGGTTTCGGCTACCGTGGCCTTCATCCTGGCAGGCATCTTCGCATTCGAGCCCATAACCCGGTTTTTGCGCTGGCTGGCGGTGGTGCTATGAGCGCACCGGCCTTGCGCGTCGGGCAGGGCTTTGACACGCATCGGTTTGGTGACGGCGATCATGTCATGCTGGGCGGAATTCGGGTGGCGCATGATCACGGCGTGGTGGCCCATTCCGATGGCGATGTGGTGCTGCACGCGCTGGCCGATGCTTTGCTTGGCGCTGCGGCCCTGGGCGACATCGGTCATTTTTTTCCAGACGACGACCCGCACTGGGCGGGCGCGGATAGTGCCGATTTGCTGACTCAGGTGATGCGTGCCGTGTCGGAAGCCGGATGGCGTCCGCTCAACGTGGATTGCACTCTGGTGGCCGAGCGCCCCAAGGTGGCGCCGCATGTAGTCGCCATGCGTACGCGCATCGCTGATCTGCTGGGGATCGATACCGAAGCGGTGAGCGTCAAGGCCACGACGGTCGAGCGCATGGGTTTTATCGGCCGCGAAGAAGGGTTGGCTGCCTTCGCCACTGCGCTACTTGGTCCACATGAGTGAGAGTGAGTCGGTCTGGCCGGGTGCGTATCCCGCGCTCGGCGTAACGGCCGTACTCAAGGCCCGCCCGGAAGATTTCGAGGTGGAGGAAATCCTCGGCTTTGAACCCGACGGCGAGGGCGAGCACCTGCTGGTGCGGGTCGAGAAACGCGACCTCGATACGGGCGAGGTGGCCGGGTTGCTGGCCCGCGAGCTGGGACTGTCGCAACGTGCCGTGTCGTGGGCCGGGCGCAAAGATCGTCACGCCGTCAGTCGCCAATACTTCAGCGTGCAATGGTCACGTCCCGAAACGCCTGATTTGACGCCGCTGAACGGCGACAAATTAAAAATCATTGAAGTCTCGCGCCACCTCCGCAAGCTGCGGCCCGGCTTCAACCGCGGCAATCGTTTCCGCCTGCGACTGACCGAAATCGTCGGCGATACCAGCGTTGTCGAGGAGCGCCTGCACCTGATTGCCGCACGTGGCGTGCCCAATTATTTTGGTCATCAGCGCTTTGGCCGCGGTGCTCGAAACATCCAGGCCGCGCGTGACATGCTGGCCACGGGCAATGTACGCCGAGTGCCACATAGTCGCCGTTCAATGCTGCTCTCCGCAGCTCGCAGCTACCTGTTCAATACCGTTTTGGCCGAACGCATCCGGACCGCCAACTGGGATCGACTGCTGCCCGGCGAACTCGCAATGCTCGAAGGCAGCCACAGTTTCTTTCTCGTCGATACGCCAACGCCGGAACTGGAAGCGCGAGTGCAACAACACGATATATCACCCTCGGGGCCTCTGCCCGGTCTGGTGAGAAAGGACGCTCCGGCCGGAGAGGCGCTGGCCTTGGAGCAGGCTGCACTGGCGCAAGAAACTGACCTGATTGGTGGGTTGATCGACGCGGGCGTACAGGCTGCGCGCCGTTCTTTGCGTCTGATGCCACAGGCGTTCAAGTGGCAGTGGGAAGACACCACTACGCTGATGCTCGAATTCGAGCTCCCGGCCGGAGCGTATGCCACGGTCGTCGTCGCCGAGCTTGCCGACCGGAGCGCCGAAACCTGATATCGGTCAAGACTTCGAAAAAACCGGCCTAACGGCCGAAACCGACCTGACTGAGACCGGTTCGGCTGCATTCCGTTAATGTGTACGCCGCGAATCCACCGGTACGCCTTACATGCTGATTGTTACCCACGATGCCTGCCTGGGACACGAACCGGGCGCCGTGCATCCTGAATCACCTGACCGCCTGCGCGCGGTCCACGCAGGTATCGACGATTTCAGGGCGGGCCGCGACACCGTGATTCACGAGGCCCCCAACGTCAGTCGGGAGGCCTTGCTGCGAGTCCACGAGGCGGCCTATATCGACCGCCTCGAGCGTATCTTCCCGTCGGAACGCACCGTCCAGCTTGATCCCGATACCCTGGTGTCGCCCGGTTCCCGCGAAGCCGTTTACCGGGGCGCGGGCGCGGTGGAGTACGCCGTCGAACGCGTACTGTCCGGGGTCGACAAGCGGGTATTCTGCGCCGTGCGCCCGCCGGGCCACCATGCCGAACCCGACCGGGCTATGGGCTTCTGCCTGTTCAACAATGTCGCCGTCGGGGTGGCCGCCGCACTCGAAGCCGGTGTGCGGCGCGTGGCTGTAGTGGACTTCGACGTGCACCACGGCAACGGGACCGAAGCGATGTTCTCGGGCAATGACCGCGTCTTGTTCTGTTCGCTGTTCCAGCATCCGCTGTATCCGGAATCCGGGCTCGACCCCGCGGATAATTGTGTCTTCGTGCCGCTGGATGCCGGCACCGCCGGAACGGCGTACCGCCAGGCATTCGCAGCGCAGGTGGAACCCGCGCTCGCGCGTTTTGCCCCGGAACTGGTGTTCATCTCGGCGGGGTTCGATGCGCATGCAGGCGATCCGCTGGCCGGCCTGCAACTGGAGGACGAGGACTACGCCTGGCTCACGGAACGCATCGTGGCCCAGGCCGAACGCAGCGCCGGTGGGCGCATCATTTCTCTGCTGGAGGGCGGCTATAACCTGAACGCGCTGCGCAGTGCCACGCGGGCGCACCTCGGGGCGCTGGACGATCAGCCGCACTACACTACGAGCGGGGCCAGCGCGTCGGGGTAGGGTTCCAGGTACACCTGCCTGTCGACGAAACCGTCGGGATGGCGGCGGAAGTGATGGCGCAGCAGCACGCGGATCGCGACCCAGGGGAGTTGCCCCGTGCGGAAGCTTTCGATGGCGTTCGCCAATTCCTCGCGATCGCTGCGGTCAAGAGACTCGCGCAGGTAACCGAGCAGGTGCTGCAGCACGTTGACGTGGCGAGAGACGCGGGCCGGATGGGCCAGGGCGGCCATGATTTCGCTGCGGTAGGATGCCACGAGCGGTTGTAGAGGCTCGCACCCGGCCCGGGCCACAAGTTGGCCCAGGCGCTTGTAGGCGGCGGTATTGTGCGCGAGCAGCAAGTATTTGTGGTCGGTGTGGAAGCTCACCAGGGCGCGTGCCGTTGCTTGCTGATCGAACAGTGCGCTCAACAGGCGATCGAGCGTAAACACGCGGATCAGGAAATTGTCGAGGAGGCCGGCGTCGTTCAGGCGATCTTCCTCTTCCACCGGCAGCCAGGGCAGGGCGGCGGTAATGGCATCCGCATACAACCCACGCGCTTTCCCGGAGGTCCGTTTGCCGCCGGCGTCGTAGACCGTGACCCGATGCAGGCCGCAACTGGGTGACTTCGATTTGAACACATAGCCTCTCAGGTCGCTTAGCGCATCGGCTTGATCCGTTCCGTAGTGTCGGAGGCGCTCGCCCACCGCGTGGGCGCTGCGCACGCCGCGTGCATCCATTTCGCCGCTGGTGCGTACAAGGTGTATGGGTTCGCGCGGAGTGCCGAGGCCGATGGCCATTTCCGGGCAGCGCGGGACGAACTCGACGAATTGCGCCAGGTGATCAGTCAGGAAACGGTCTCGCTTGTGACCGGCGTCGAAGCGCACGGCTTCGCCTAGCAGGCAACTGCTTACGCCGACACGTGGGCGCATGGGAACCCGGAACCATGGACGAGGCAAGACATGAGGGTCAGCTTAAGACATCCGGCCATGCTTATACAATACTTGTACAAAAGGCTGCTATTCTATGTGGACGATCCTGACATTTACCCGGGACTTGATTCGTGCGCATAGCCATAGTGGGAAGCGGAATCTCCGGCCTGGGGGCGGCTTGGGCATTGTCCCCGCGGCACGAGGTGGTGATCTTCGAGCGCGAGGTGCAGCCGGGCGGTCATGCGCATACCGTCGAGGTGGATACCAAGGACGGGGTGTTGGCACTCGATACCGGTTTCGTGGTCTATAACGAACTCAACTATCCTCAGCTCACGCGGCTGTTCGCTACACTCGGCATAGAAAGCCAGCCGTCAGACATGTCGTTTTCGGTGTACCGGAGCGACCGCGGCCGGGTGCTGGAATGGGCCGGGGGTAACGGGGCAGCCGGCCTGTTCGCGCAGAAGCAGCGATTGGCCGATGTGCGCCACTGGCGTCTGCTCACCGATATCGTACGCTTCAACCGTATCGCCCGGGCGACCCTGGACAACGGCATACTGCACGGTACCCTGGGGGAGTTTCTGCGTGGAAACGGCTTTACACGGGCGCTGGCCTGGCACTACCTGATCCCCATGACGGCCGCCATATGGTCGTGCCCGCCGCAACTCATGCTGGAAACGCCGGCGAACACGATCCTGCGCTTTCTCGCCAATCACGGCTTGCTGAACCTGCGCGGACGCCCCTGGTGGCGGAGCGTCAAGGGCGGCAGCACCCGGTATGTCAGCCGATTGCTGGCGGCGAGCGGGACCCGCGTCAGGCTCGGTACAGCGGTGACCCGGATTACACGTGAAGCGTGCGGCGTCATGATCGAATCCGCCTGCGGCCGGGAACGATTCGATGCCTGTGTGTTGGCGTCCCATGCCGATGAATCGCTCGCCCTGATCGGCGATGCCGATAGCGAAGAGCACAACATACTCGGCTCTTTCTGCTTCAGCGCCAACGACGCTTACCTGCACAGCGACGAAAGCCTGATGCCGGCCTCGCGACGCGCCTGGGCGTCGTGGAACGTACGCATGAACGGCAGGCAAATCCCGCGGGCCAACGTATCGGTGACCTACTGGCTAAACCGCCTGCAGCGCCTGGCTACGCCCGGGAATTATTTCGTCACGCTCAACCCGGAGCGCCCGCCTCGCGGGGCGATTACCCGGATCGGTTATACGCATCCCGTGCTCGATACGGTCGCGGTGGAAGCACAGCACAAGCTGCCCGGTATCCAGGGTCGGGGCGGGTTGTATTACGCCGGCGCGTGGACCCGTTACGGTTTCCATGAGGACGGACTGGCGTCGGGGCTGGACGCGGCGCGTGCCGTCGAGGACAATCATGCCTGCGACAATGCGCGGGAGGCAACCCCGTGACGGTCGAGCCCGTGCACCCCCACCTCGCTGCGCCGCGCCTTTACCGGACAACGGTCATGCACACCCGTCATGGTGCGAAGTCCTACCGTTTCCGTCACCGCACATTCCGTCTGCTGCTCGACGTCGACCGCCTGGACGAAACGGCACGCCTTGTGCGCGGACTGGCCCATAACCGGGCGGCGCCGGTCAGCATCCACGACCGCGATTTCGGTCCCCGTGACGGCTCGCCGCTGAGGCCCTGGATCGATGGCGTACTCGCCGACGCCGGTTTCGCAACGCAGCCCGCGCGGGTGCTTTTGCTGTGCTATCCGCGCCTTTTCGGCTACCAGTTCAACCCGCTTTCGCTGTGGTTTTGCGAGGACGCTGCGGGCGCCGTCACGGCCGTGCTCTGCGAGGTGCATAGCACCTTCGGCGAATCCCATGGTTATCTTCTGCACCGGGACGGGCGTGCCTTCGAGGCCGACGTGCAGGGTGAACACGCCAAGGCTTTCCATGTGTCGCCTTTCATCGACATGCATGCGCGGTACCGTTTCAACATCCGGGCGGATGAACGCACGTTGCACATCGGCATCCGTGAAACCGATGTCCACGGAGACACGCTGCTGGTTGCCTCGGAGCGGGGCAGTGGCCGGGCATTGAGCGCCGGCATCTTGTTCGCGGCATGTGCTTCGATGCCCCTGATGAGCTTTCGTATCGTCGCGATGATTCACTGGCACGGTTTCAAGCTGTGGCTGCGCGGCGCCCCCTGGTGGCACAAACCGACGCCCCCCGACAGGGAGATCAGCTCATGACGCCCATCTGGGCCCGTCCCCTGGAGCATCGTTTCGCGCGCATTCGCCATGGGGCACTGCGCGTGATCGCCCCGGGCTACACGGCACGTTTCACCGGGTGCGAGCCCGGCCCGGCAGCGGAGCTGGTCATCCATCATCCGGCGACACTGATCCGGCGTCTCGCCTTGGGGGGTGCCCTGGGGCTCGGCGAGGCCTACCTGGCGCAAGCCTGGGATACGCCCGACCTGTTCGCGCTGCTCGAAGTCCTGTCGCGCAACCAGTCCGAGATGCATCCGCGCGCGCTGGTGACGCCCGGCCGGTTGCTCGCCCGGCTGCGTCACCTGTTGCGACCCAATACCCGCAACGGCGCGCGCCGCAATATCGAGGCGCACTACGATTTGGGCAATGATTTTTACCGGCTCTGGCTCGACGAGACGCTCACCTATTCGTGCGCGTTCTTCGACGGTTTAGAACGCGACCTTGCGACGGCTCAGCGCGAGAAGTACAGCAGGGCACTGGAACGGCTCGACGCCCGGCCCGGGCAGGCGGTGCTCGAGATTGGTTCCGGGTGGGGCGGGTGCGCCCTGGAGGGCATACTGCAGCGCTTGGACTGGACGGGTATCACGTTGTCGCCGGCCCAGCTCGAGGAGGCGCAATCCCGCCTTCGGGGTGTCCGGGGCGAAGGCCGTGCGCGTTTCAAGTTGCGCGATTTTCGCGACGTAGCCGGCCGCTTCGATCACATCGTTTCACTGGAGATGCTGGAAGCGATAGGCGAACCGTTGTGGGGCGCCTACTTCGGCAGCGTGTCGCGCCTTCTTGCCCCGGAAGGACGCATGGCGCTGCAGGTCATCGTGATCGACGAAGCGCATTTCGAGCGCTACCGCCGTGGCGCCGACTTCATACAGCGCCATGTCTTCCCGGGCGGCATGCTGCCCAGCGTCACAGTGCTGGAGGAAAAGGCTGCATGCGCCGGGCTGGCGGTGAGCGACCCATCTTTCCATGCGGCCGATTACGCCCGTACGCTCAAGGCCTGGGACGACAACGTCACGGCCCGGGAAGGCCCGATACGCGAGTTGGGATTCGATCTCCGCTTCCTGCGCCTGTGGCATTTCTACCTGGCCTATTGCGCGGCCGGGTTCAAGAGCGGGCGTATCGATCTCCTGCAGGCCACCGTCCACCACGCCTGAGCCACGGGCATGCAGAGAAGGCTTGAAACGTTATCGCGGCTCGGCGGCGGCTAGCCTGAGCGGTTTTTCCCTCTGGGCAGCATGCGGCGCGCGAACTTGAACCAGAGCGGATAGGGCAGGCAACGTGCGATCTTGAGCATCCAGGCCAGCCGGAGCGGGAAGGCGATCTCGAATTTCCGCCCGCGCAGTCCGCGCAGGATGATCGCGACGGCCTTGTCCGCGTCCATGATCATGGGCATGGGAAAGCGATTCTGCTCGGTCATCGGCGTGCGTACGAAGCCGGGGCTGATCAGGCGCAGGCGGATCCCTTTGCGGGCCAAGGTCGGCGCCAGCGATTCGGCCATATTGAGCAGCGCCGCTTTGGAGGCGCCGTAAGGCGCGGACTCGGGCAGCCCGCGGTAGGCGGAGAGGCTGCCCATGAGGCAGATTTCCCCCGTACCGCGGCTGCTCATGGAGGGCAGCAGGGCTTCCAGGCAATGGGCGACGCCCACCACGTTCACCTCGAATACCCGCCTGTAACCCTCGGCCGAGAGGTGCGTACTGCGCTGGGAATCGTAAATTCCGGCGTTGAGGATCGCATGATGGATGGGGCCGTGATCGGCCTCGATCCGCTTCACGACATCCTGCAGTGCCGCGCCGTCGGTGACATCGGCGGGGTAGGGATGGATGGCGCCCGGCAGGGCCTCGGCTTCCCGCGCGATATCGAGCAGGGCTTCGCGACTGCGCGCCGAAACGGCGACGTCCTCGCCCGCACGCGCCAGCGCAATCGCGAGGGCGCGACCGATGCCGCTGCTTGCCCCCGTGATCCAATACAGTTCGACCCTCTTCCCTTGCGGCATATCCTCTTGTTCCGGCGGGTGCGAGCACCCTGCTTAACAAACAGCGCAAGCATAACGTATAGTGTCTGTATAAGTTATGTTCAGGTATGAAACATGTCTCGCGACAAGGCGTTGAGCGACAATCCCGGACTCGCCGTTTACCCGATCGGCGAGGTGGCCCGCGAGACCGGGGTAAATTCTGTCACTCTGCGGGCTTGGGAGCGGCGCTACGGCTTGCTGCAGCCACAACGGACGCCCAAGGGGCACCGCCTTTATACCCGGCGCGACATTGACCGGGTACTGCGTATTGTCCGCCTGATTGACCAGGGCATCCCGGTCGGACGGATACGTGCCCTGCTCGAGGGTACCGAAAACGAGCAGGGCAAGAGCGAGGTGACACCCTTCGGCGCGGAGTTCGCGACGCTTAACGGGGACATCCTCGCTGCCTGCAAACAGTTCCATCCGCGCGCCCTGGGTGCGGCGATAAACCGCGGATTGTCCACGCTGCCCCTGGACGTTTTTTATCGCAGGGTCCTTGAGCCGACGCGCATGGAACTTCGTTCGCTTGCCGAGCGGGCGGAGCTGCCGGCGGCCGTAACGGCGTTTTTCGATTCGCTTGTGAGTCAGCGACTGGCTGCCCTGTTGGTCCAGCGCGATACGCAACACGCTCGTAAAAACCCGCGTGTCTGGCTGTGCGGACTGCCGCGCGAGGACGAACGGATTGCCTTGCTCGCTCATGCGCTTGCCTGCGCCGAGCGCGGCCTGCAGCCGGTTGCGCTGACGGCCCCCATACCACCACATGCCATTACCAATGCCTTACACCGGGCCGGCGCTCAGGCTTTGGTTCTGATAGCGCGCTCGCCGGTCGTGGATAGCGCCACCGAACAGGCATTGATGGCTCTGAGCAGCGAGGGTGGCTTGTCGTGTCTGGTGGGCGGTGCCGCTGCGCTCATGAGCGAAGATGCGTTTTCCGCGATCGGTTTCGAGGCTTTACCTTCGAATTTGACGATTGCGGCAACGCTGATCCAGAAACGTGTCGAAGCGATCAACTCGGATACAGCGCGATTTGCTTATCGTGAGGATGATTTAATTTGTACTAATACATGATCTTATACTTATTTTTTAATGTTAAATATAAGAATCCGGCATGACGGCTATTGTCTGGTTCGGATCGGATCTCAGGCTGGCCGATCATCCGGCCCTGAGCGCGGCGCTAACTGTCCACGAGCGTATCTTTCCGGTCTTCGTGTGGGATCCGGACAGCGCGGGCGATTGGAACGAGGGCGCCGCTTCGCGCTGGTGGCTTCATCACAGCCTGGTTCGCCTCGACGAATCACTGCGTCGGCGGGGCAGCCGGCTGGTCATTCGCCGGGGAGATGCCCGCCGGGTCATACCCCGGTTTGCAGTGGAGGCCGGGGCCGACACAGTGTACTGGTGCCGCCGCCATCAGCCGGATTTGCGAACCCGTGACCGCGAAACCGCAGCCACGCTCAAAGAGCAAGGAGTCACGGTTCGGGTGACGGGCGGCCACGTACTGTTCGAGCCGGACGCCATTGCCACTCAGTCCGGTCAGTCTTACCGCGTCTTCACACCGTTCTGGCGTGCCGCCCTGGGCGTGGCGAACGCTATTCAAATGCCCGAACCAGCGCCTGAAAAGCTGCCCGCAGTGAACGACACGCTAGCCAGCGAAAATATTGACGAGTTGGGTTTACTGCCACAAATAGCTTGGGACGGCGGATTGAAGGCACGCTGGACGCCGGGCGAGGCAGGCGCTCAGCAACGTATCGAAGAATTTCTTGATGCCGATGTGCAAGCCTACGCCGAGCAGCGTAATCGTGGTGACCATGCGGGTAGTTCGAGCCTATCTCCGCATCTGGCCTGGGGTGAAATCTCGCCGCGCCAGGTCTGGTGGTTGGTGAGGCAGGCCGAAGCCGGCGCCGGGGGCGAAGCGTACCTGCGCGAAATTGGCTGGCGCGAGTTTTCCTACCACCTGCTGTGGCATTTTCCGGACTCGGTGACGCGACCGCTGGATCCGCGCTTCGAGGGTTTCGAGTGGCGCGACGATCCGGAGGCGCTCGAGCGCTGGCAGCGGGGGCAAACCGGCATCCCGCTGGTCGACGCGGGCATGCGTGAGCTATGGCACACGGGCTGGATGCACAATCGACTGCGCATGGTTGTCGCCTCGTTCCTGACCAAGAATCTCCTGATTCCGTGGCAGGAGGGCTCGCGTTGGTTCTGGGACACGCTGGTCGATGCAGACCTCGCCAACAACACCCAGGGCTGGCAATGGACCGCGGGCTGCGGCGCCGATGCAGCGCCGTATTTCCGTATCTTCAACCCGGTCAAGCAGGCCGAAAAGGCGGATCCGGAGGGTCACTACGTGCGCCGCTGGATACCCGAACTGACGCGTCTGCCGGACAAGTATCTCCAGCAACCCTGGCAGGCGCCAGCGAATGTGCTGAAAGAAGCCGGTGTTGAGCTGGGATGTGATTATCCGGAGCCGATCGTCGACCTGCTGGTGTCGCGCCGGAGGGCGCTGGAGCACTTCGACCGGATCAAGCGTTCTTGATATGCGTACACCCCGATATGTATCGTTTTAGCCGAGAAGTAGATATGCTGAAAGAAATTCGTCCCTGCATGCTTTACTGGGATTCGTGGCTTTGTTATTGATGTTTGAAGTGAAAAAGAATTTACAGACCCTGGAGGAGGACTATAGACATGGCAATTCCCGAGTTGATCCTGGCCCTGGTGCTGGTTGCGTTGGCTGCGGCCATAGGCGCCCGGTTCAAACCTGACCGATGGTACCAAACTCTTAATAAACCGATCTGGAATCCCCCCGATTGGCTTTTCGCACCCGTCTGGTCACTGCTCTACATTGCAATTGCGCTATCCGCCTGGTTTGCGTGGCGCGGCAGCCACGGCCTTCCCCTCGTTGTTGGTTTGAGCCTTTGGCTGGCGCAGCTTGTCGCCAATGCGGCCTGGTCCTGGCTGTTTTTCGGGCGGCATCGTCCGGATTGGGCACTGGTCGACATCGTAGCGATCTTCCTGCTGGCGCTGGCCACGCTGATTGTCTTCTTCCATCTCAGCCTGGTAGCCGGCTGGCTGTTCGTGCCTTACCTCGCATGGCTCGGCTTCGCCGCCTGTCTCAACGCGGCACTCTGGCTGGCCAACCGTCACCCGCCGGATATGGCTCAGGAGTCGAGTTCGAGGCCGTACCAGTAGAAACCGTCCTGACGGACCCAGCCGTTCTTTTCATAGAGGGCCTGGGCGGGCGTGTTGTCGCGCGTGGTCTGCAGCGTCAGTTCATGGGCGCCGGTCGCCTCGCCGTGGCGGCGGGCGGCATCAAGCAGGGTGGCGGCCACGCCGTGCTTGCGAGCGGCTTCGGCGACGTAGAGGTCGTTGAGCAGCCAGGTTCGCCGCGCCCGCACCGAAGAAAAGCAGGGATAGAGCTGGGTGAATCCCGCAGGCACATTATCGAGCCGAGCCAGGAAGATCACCGATTCGTTATTTTTCAGCCGGTTGCCCAGGAAGATGCGGGCGCCATGGAGGTCGGCCGGCTGGCCGTAGAAGCGGCGGTAGGCGTCGAACAGCGGCGCCAGGGCGTCGAGGTCGGTGAGACCGGCGCGATCGACGGCGATCAAGGCGTGCCTTTTGCTTACGAGCCAGTACGGAACGCGCCGCGGCCGGCATAGGTGGCCGCACTGCCGAGACGGCGCTCGATGCGCATGAGCTGGTTGTATTTCTCCACACGCTCGCCGCGTGCCGGGGCGCCGGTCTTGATCTGGCCGGTGCCGAGTGCAACGGCGAGGTCGGCGATGAAGCTGTCCACGGTCTCGCCGGAGCGGTGGGAGATCATCGCGCCCCAGCCGTTGTCCTGGGCGAGGCGGGTGGCCTCGATGGTTTCGCTCAGGGTGCCGATCTGGTTGAGCTTGATCAGCACCGCGTTGGCCGTGTGCTTGTCGAGACCCTCGCGGATCAGCTTCGGGTTGGTGCAGAAAATATCGTCGCCGACGAGCTGCAGGCGCGAGCCGAGTGCCGTGGTGAGTTCGTGCCAACCGTCCCAGTCGGATTCGGCGAGACCGTCCTCGAGGCTGACGATGGGAAAGGCATCGGCCAGCTTTGCGTAGTAGTCGCTCATGCCCGCGGAATCCAGCGAACGGTTTTCGCTGCGCAGACGGTACTGTCCATTCTCGAAGAATTCGCTCGCCGCCGGGTCGCAGGCGATGGCGACCTCCGTGCCGGGTTTGTAGCCGGCCTTTTCGATGGCGGTAACGATGAGTTCCAGCGGCTGTTCGTTCGAGTTGACACGGGGAGCGAATCCCCCTTCGTCGCCCACCGCGGTATGCAGGGATTTTTCCTTGAGTACGGCTTTCAGCGCGTGATAGACCTCGGCGCCGCAGCGCAAAGCCTCGGCGAAGGAGGCCGCGCCTACCGGCGCGATCATGTATTCCTGGAAGTCGGGACCTTCCCAGTTGGCGTGCACACCGCCGTTGAGGATGTTCATGCACGGCACCGGCAGGGTGTGGGCGCCGACGCCGCCGAGGTAGGCGAACAGTGGCAGTTCCGAGGCCATGGCGGCGGCGCGGGCCACGGCGAGGGAGACGCCGAGCATTGCATTGGCGCCGAGTTTCGATTTGTTCGGCGTGCCGTCCAGTTCCTGCAGGCGAGCATCCACGGCCGCCTGGCAGCGCGCATCGGTGCCGACCAGATCCGGCTCGATCGTGTTCTCGATACCGTGACAGGCTTTCTGTACACCCTTGCCGCCGTAGCGTTTCTTGTCGCCATCGCGCAGTTCCGTGGCTTCGCGCTCGCCGGTGGAGGCACCGGATGGCACTGCAGCGCGGCCGCGCAGTCCGCAGGCCAGCTCGCATTCGACTTCCACGGTCGGGTTGCCCCGGGAATCGAGGATTTCGGCGGGGTAGAGGGCGACGATTTCGAATTCTTCGTTCACGGCTGCAATACTCTGGACGGTGAACCAGTAATTTTACTTTATGCAGGCCGTCGCGAGGTCGGGAAACTGCATTCGCGACGTGCTTAGTGCCCGACAGCCTCGGTATCGGCGATCACCAATTGCCGCGCGGCGTGGACATGTCCGGCGGGTATCCCGGGATCGCTGGCCAGCAATCGCGCCAGTGCGTCGCGCTTGGCGGCGCCGTCGACCAGCCAGAACGCAAGGCGCGCGCGGTTGAGGACGGGGTAGGTGAGCGTCATCCGCCGGTGGCCCTGGTAGGGCTCTGTCCAGGCTACGTCACGGTCGGTGACCTCGAGCACGGGATCACCGGGCACCAGCGAGGCGGTATGGCCGTCCGGGCCCAGGCCCAGGTGCACGACGTCGAGCACCGGCGGCTCGCCGGCCAGCACTTCCAGTCGCCGGGCGTAAGCTGCTTCGCCGCCCTCTACATTTTCGACGGGCATGGCCTCGATATGACATTTTTCTGGAAGATTTTCACGCAAGTGCTTGTAATTTCTATCATCGCTATCCAGCGGACATTCGCGTTCGTCAACCTGGAAGACCGTGAGCTTTTCCCACGGCAGGTTGCGACGGGCGAGCAAGGCCAGCATGGTCCATGGCGTGTGGCCACCGCTGACCGCGATGCAGGCATGTCCACGCTGCACGATGGCCACCGCGACATGTTCGGCAATGAGCTTCGCTCCCTGGGCCGCGGCGTCTTCCTTGCTCTCGCAGACTTCGATGTCCATGCAGTGACTCCTATTCGTCGAACGGGGCGTTCCACCTGTCAATGACGTGGTAGTCGTGCTCGTAGCCGAGGATTGACAGGGTGCCGGTGGAAAGCGCCAGATGCTGGCCGCCCGCCGCGTCGAATCCCATCCAGCGCGCGGCGAACATGCGCAGGAAATGCCCGTGAGCGAACACGATGATGTTTTCCGCCGGCTTGCCGTCGAGCAGGGCAGCGATGGCGGCATCGGCCCGCTTGCCCACGTCGGCCGGGCTTTCCCCGTCACGGATGTCGGCGGTCCAGATCAGCCAGTTCGGATCGTCGAGTTCCTTGCGTATGTCGGTCGTCCGGCGGCCCTCGAACTCCCCGTAGTTCCATTCGGCGAGCTCGTCCATGATGCGGGCGTCGCCGAAGCCGGCCACTTCCGCCGTTTCCCGGGCCCGGCCGAGGGGCGAGGTCCAGGCCGCGTCGAAATGCACGCCGAGCCGCTTGAGGCCCATGCCGAGTGCTTTCGCCTGCTTGAGTCCGAGCGCGTTGAGCGGGACGTCGGTGCGCCCGGTATGGCGGCCGCTGGCGCTCCAGTCGGTCTCCCCGTGGCGTACGAGCCAGAGACGGGGTCGCACCGGATCAGCCTTCAGAGTTGAACCAGCCGCCGTAGACCGCGGCCATGGACTGGGCTTCGCTGGGCCCCCAACTGCCGGGCTTGTAGCTGTAGACCGGACTCTGGGCCGACAGGGCTTCGTCGACGATTCTCCACGAGGCCTGTACGGCATCGCTGCGGGCGAACAGCTCCTGGTCGCCCTTGAGTGCGTCGCCGATCAGACGCTGGTACGGCGGATCGTCCGCGGAGGGATCGCTGGAGACCTCCAGTTCGGTCTGGTCGCCGGCCATGATTTCGCCGGGCTGCTTGGTGCGTGCGCCGAGGGCGATCTCGATCTTCTTGGGGCCGAGCAGGAAGCGCACATAGTTGGGGTGCGAGGAAATCGGCTCGTTGAACACGTCGTGCGGCGGGCGACGCAGTTGCACCACCACGTACTGCGAGTCCACCGCGAGCATCTTGCCCGTGCGAATGAAGATCGGCACGCCGGCCCAGCGCCAGTTGTCGATGGAAAGCTGCAGGGCGGCGAACGTCTCACGGGTGGAGGTGGGTTTGACGTCCTTGACTTTGCGGTAGCCCTGGTACTGGCCGCGCACCATGTGATCCGGGTCGAGCGGGCGCACCGAGCGCAGCAGCTTGGCCTTTTCGTCGCGCATCGAGTTGGTATCGCTCGACACGGGCGGCTCCATCATCAGGATGGAGAGCACCTGCAGCAGGTGGTTCTGCACCACGTCGCGGATCGCGCCGACGGCGTCGTAGAACGCGCCGCGGTCCTCGACGCCGAAGGATTCGGCCAGCGTGATCTGCACGCTCTCCACGTAGGTACGGTTCCAGAACGGTTCCATGAAAGTGTTGGCGAAACGGAAGTAGAGCAGGTTCTGAACCGGCTCCTTGCCAAGGTAATGGTCGATGAGGAAGATGCGGTTCTCGGGGAAGAACTTGAGCAGTGTCTCGTCCAGCGCCTGCGCCGACTCCAGGTCGTGGCCGAAGGGCTTTTCCACCACCACGCGCCCGATCTTGGAGAGCTTGGCCTTGTGCAGGCTCTCGATGACCGAGGTGAACAGGACCGGCGGGATGGCCAGGTAGAACAGCGGTCGCTGGCTTTTGCCCAGGGTCTGGTTCAAGTCGGTAAACGTCTTGTCGTCGCGATAGTCGCCGTCGATGTATTGCAGACGGTCCTGCAGGCGCTTGATGCACTTCTCGCTTTCGCCGCGGCCGTTCTCCTTGATGCTCGACTTCACCCGCTCGCGCATTTGGTCGAGGTTCCAGCCCGACTTGGCCACGCAGATGATCGGGTGTTCCAGCTCGCCTTCGTCCTCCAGGCGGACCAGGGAGGGGAATATCTTCTTGTAGGCCAGGTCGCCGGTGGCGCCGAACAGCACGAGGGCGTCGCTGGGATCCAGGTGTTCTTCCTTCATGATCAGCTGTCCTGCTTCTCGTTGTGTCCCCCGAATTCACTGCGCATGGCCGAGAGCAGTTTGTCGCCGAAGTGCCCTTCGCCGCGTGACGCGAAACGTTCGAAGAGCGCCAGGGCCAGAACAGGGGCCGGAGCGCCGGTTTCGATCGCGGCCTGTACGGTCCAGCGGCCCTCGCCGGAATCGGACACGCGGCCCTCGAACTTGTGCAGGTTCGGGTCGCGCGCCAATGCATCGGCGGAAAGGTCGAGCAGCCACGACTGGATCACCGTGCCGCGGCGCCAGACTTCCGCCACTTCGGGAATGTCGAGATCATAGCCGTAGGCTTCGGGATCGGCGAGCGGTGCGGTTTCGGCATCTTCCTCGCGCTTCTTGTTGCCGACGCCGGCATGGCGCAGTATGTTGAAGCCCTCGGCGTAGGCGGCCATGATGCCGTATTCGATACCGTTGTGCACCATCTTCACGAAATGTCCGGCTCCGGACTCGCCGCAGCGCAGGTAGCCGTCGGGCGCGGTGCCTTCGCGTTCGCTACGTCCCGGCGTTTCCGGCGCGGATTCCCGCCCCGGGGCCAGCGCCTTGAGGATGGGGTCAATGTGGTTGCAAGCGTCCTCGTTGCCGCCGACCATCACGCAGTAGCCGCGTTCCAGTCCCCACACGCCGCCGGACACGCCGGCGTCTATGTAGTGGA
>JBAUSV010000224.1:0-18051 GCA_049581885.1 Gammaproteobacteria bacterium
GGTCGACTCTGCACACACACGCTCCACCGTTGCAATGTTCAGGCCGAGTATCGCTGCCATCGCGCCGCTGCCTGCGGGGACTGCCTCCTGCATGGCGCGGCCGCGCAATTGCACGAGTTTGAGCGCCGCATCGAAATCCAGCACACCGGCCACGACCAGCGCCGTATATTCGCCCAGACTGTGCCCCGCGCAGGCCACCGGTTCGGCGCCGCCCGCGGTTTGCCACGCACGCCATGCGGCAACGCCCGCCGCAAGCAGCGCGGGCTGCGTGTTCTCCGTACGGTTCAATTCCTCGGCCGGACCGTCGCGCATCATCCCTGCCAGGTCGAAACCCAGCTCAGCGGAGGCTTCATCCAGCGTTCGAGCCACGGTATCGTTGCCTGAGGCCAGTTCCGCAAGCATACCCACCGATTGCGATCCCTGACCCGGGAAAATAGCGGCAAAATTCATGCATCATCCTCATACGTTGTGCTGAGGACTTCATTGTATCGGGACTGGGGATTCGCCTTCAGCCACAATGCTCGGGAGTACCGATATCTTGCCGGCTAATTGATATCGCGGTCGAAACGACCACTCCTACCCGGATTGGATGAGTCCCCTCAGGGCCGCCGAGCACAGCAGTGCAGCGAGGGCAGTCTGAGTCAGCAGACCGGTCATGCGGGGGTGCTCTTTCTTTGGTTCCTTTCTTGGAGCACGCAAAGAAAGGAACTCCCGCTGAGGGCGTAGCCTCTTGGCTAAAGGAAATCAGGCCCTCGTGTTACGGGACTTCAGGTTATCGAAGGCGATCAGACCCAGGCCGATCACCACGCCGGCTATGGCGCCGATCAGATGGGCCGTCACCAGCACCGTACCGTGCAGCAGCATCTCGCTTGTCGGCAGCCCGCCACCGCTGGCCTGCTCCCAGGTCAGTTTTCCGGCCAGGAAAATCAGCAACGCGAAACCTTCCCAACGACGCGCCGCGATGAGCAGCAAGGCCCCGGCAGCCCAGTAGGTATGCGCCACGCCGGAAATTCCGACATACCAGACGACTCCGGGCCAGGCCCACCACAGGCCGAGCCCCACGGCCCAGCTTCCGGCCACGGTGGCGAGCAACCAGCGCCAGCCGGACAAACGTTCGCCGCACAGAATCCAGAGTAAAATCACCCCCAGCATATCGAGCGCCACATGCATCCAGCCCAGGTGGACGAAGTTACCGGTAAACAGACGCCACCACTGCCCGTCGAGCACGCCGATCCGCGAATAGCGAAGGGCGAGGCGCACCGGCTCACCGCCCAATGCGAGCCCTACGCACACAATAACGACCATCCACAGCGGCCAGGCTAGTAGAATCTGTTCGCGTAACCGGGTCACTGAGAACCTGTAGCTGGTCTTATGGTCAAAATTCACGTTAAGCTTTCCTTATTAGCCGATCTCAAACTCATGACAGCTTGCGTTCCATGCCAGGAGGGGCACACAACATGATGAACCATCCTTATCGCCGCAACAGCGGTTTTACACTGATCGAGGTCATGATTGTGGTGGTCATTCTAGCCATCCTGGCCGCGATCATCGTGCCGAACGTCATGAGCGCCCCCGGCAAAGCTCGCGACACCCGCGCGCGCGCAGACATCCAGGGCATCGTCTCGGCGCTCAATATGTACAAACTCGACAACTATAGCTATCCCACAACGGAACAGGGATTGAAGGCGCTGGTGGAAAAACCCAGTGTGGAGCCGGTACCGCACAACTGGCATCAGTATTTGACCAAGGTGCCCATGGACCCCTGGGGCAAACCCTACCACTACGTCTACCCCGGTTCGCATGGTGAAGCGTTCGATATCTGGACAGACGGGCCTCCGGGCAGTCAGAGCAACAAGCAGATCGGTAACTGGAATCTGGACGAAAACAACTCGAATTCCAACTCGAACTCGAACAACGGCGGCAATTCGAATGGGTGACATGCCGGTCCGCTTCCGTCAACGGGGATTTACCCTTATCGAGATTCTGGCGGTATTGATCATTATCGGCGTGGTGAGCGCCATTGCGGTTATCTCCGTACGTTCCCTCGGTGGAAGCTCGGATGAGGCGGGGCAAGCCGCAACGCGCCTGTCCGGCCTGATCGAACTTGCCAGCGAAAACGCACGCTTGGAAAATGTTCAATATGGTCTCATAATAAAGCCGCAATACTATGAATTTGTTAAATTTGGTGGCCACGACTGGGCGCCGATCATGAATGACCCGGTATTCAGAAAAAAGGGGCTGCCCAGCGGGCTTGAGCTGTCCGTCAACGTTCAGAACCCGATAAATCTGCCCCACCCATCAACCTCCACCGCCGCGGCCTCGGCTGCCGCAGCAGCCAGCGCAAGCGCGTCGCAAAACAGCGACGAAAATCGCCTGCAGCCGCAAATCGCCATTTTGTCCACGGGCGAGATGACGCCGTTCACCCTGCGCCTGACCAGCCCTGACCACAGCGTTTATGTTCTGCGTGGCGATGGGAATGGCCAGGTTCACATCGAGCCCCCGAATGCCGCCAGCGCCACCGCACCGACAAATTGACCACGGCTTCACCCTCATCGAGGTTCTGGTAGCGCTTGCCGTCATCGCTATCGGCCTGGTTGCGGTGATGGCTGTGGCCGCACGCAGCGGGCGTGTCGATTCCGAATTGCAGCAGCGCACTTTTGCGGCCTGGGTGGCAAGCAACCAGATGGAGCGCATGCGTCTTGACAGCAAATGGCCGGGCCTCGGCTCCAGCGACGGCAAGATCACGCTGGCCGATCAGGATTGGCACTGGAAGGCAACGGTCGCAAAAACCGAGGATCCGGATTTGCGACGGGTCACCCTCAGCGTGGCCACGGAGGCCAAGCCGGATGATCCCGTGACCCAATTGCTCGGCTTTCTGGGCAGACCGCCGTCCAATCCCACCAGCTTGCCGGGCTCCGGCGCGAACCCTGCACACCCGAACCAGGGGGGCAGATGATGCACCGGACCCGCGGATTTACCCTGATTGAAATCCTGGTGGCCATTGTCGTGCTCGCCATCATGGCCGTGGCCGCCTATGCCGGCCTCAATGCATTGATCCGCGTCCGTGAAAGCAGCCAACAGAACATGCAACAGTTTCAGAAGTTGCAGATTGCCATGGTGACCCTGACGCGCGATCTTCAACAGGCCATTGCGCGGCCCATCCGGCATGCCTCGGGCGAAATGTCACCCGGCATGCTGGGCGGCGACAATAATGTTCCAGTGCTGATCTTTACGCGCAACGGACGCCCCAACCCGCTGCAGATGCCACGCAGCAGTCTGGAGCGTATCGCCTATGGCGTGGATGACCATCAACTGGTGCGCTACAGTTACCCGGTGCTTGACCGTACGGTCGAATCCCCCCCGCTCCGTCAGGTGCTTCTCAAGCATGTCACCGCGTTCACCGTGTCTTTCATGAATCAGCTCGGACAGGTGAGCCCGAACTGGCCACCGCTCAATTCCGAAGCCCACAAGTACGACCGCATCGATCCGGTGGCAATCACGGTCACGCTCGACACCCAGCACTGGGGCAAGATCAAGCGCGTCATCGGGATCGCGCCGTGAAATCCCGCCAACGTGGAGTCGCCCTGCTGATCGCCCTGGTGATCCTGGCACTGGGGGCAAGTATCACGAGCGCAATGCTATGGGACCGCGGCTTGGCCGTGTACCGAAGCACGCTCATCAGCGCCCAGCGGCAGGCCTGGCAATACGATCTGGGAGCGGAAGCCTGGGTCGAGCAGATTTTGCGCCGCTCGGCCGATAAAAACGACACCCTGGGTTCGCCGTGGGCAAAACATTTACCGCCCCTGCCGGTTCAGGGGGGCGCTATCCGTGGCGGTGTGGAAGACTTGCAGGGCCGATTCAACCTCAACGACCTGGTCGACACCAAAGGGAAAGCCGATCCTGCCGCAGTTGGTGCACTGAAGCGTTTGCTCACCCTTCTGCAGATCGATCCGAACATCGCGAACGCCATTGTCGATTGGGAGGACCCCGACGACAATATCACCAACCCGGGCGGTGCCGAATCAGGCTATTACGCCTCGCTCACCCCCGCCTATGCGCCGACCAACGGCCCCTTCGCATCAATCACGAGCCTGCGTCTGGTCAAGGGCATCACGCCCGCAATCTACGCCCGCCTCGCGCCTTACGTCAGCGCTCTTCCGACCGTCACCGCGCTCAACATCAATACGGCGCCGGCTACGGTATTGGCCGCCGTAATACCGGACTACAGCCTGGATAAAGCCCGGACGCTGGTCGCGCAGCGTGGCGACAACGGGTTCCCGAGTATTGCCGATTTCCAGAACCGGATTCAACGCAAAACCACTTTCCCATTGACCTTGCAAAGCTCCTACTTCCTGCTCAAGGTCACCACGACTATTGGCACTACGAAGCTCAGCCTGTACAGTGTCCTGTATCGCAACACACAGGATCATCAGGTGCAAACGATAGCCCGTAGCCTGACATCCTACTGATCTAAGACTCGACCATTCATGCAACGACTCATCATCAACTGGGATCCCGCACAAGCGACTTGTGATTGGTTGCTGCTCGACCACAACGGCAACCGGGAAGGCGCCATTCACCGCGCGGAACCGCTCGATGCCTTGCCGCAGGACGGCTCGACCGAACTGGTCTGGCTGTTCCCCGGTGTACGGGCCGTAGCCGTCAGCACGCAACTGCCGGTACGCGGGCACGACAAGATTGTTCGCGCCCTGCCCTTTGCACTCGAAGAAACCTTCGCAGCCGAACCCGACGAGCTGTTCTTCGCCCTGGCCGCGACTTCGTCACCGAAGCAACAACAGGCCGTCGCGATCGAGAGCAGCGTGCTCGGCGACGGGCTCGCGACGCTCGCCGAGCACGGTTTGCAGGCCCGGCGCATTGTTCCCGACTACCTGACCCTACCGTGGGCGCCGGGACAGTGGACGGTACTGGCCGACGCCGGCATGCTCTATGTGCGCCAGAGCGAGGCCGGCGGTTTCGCCATCGAAGCCGATCTGGGTTGGGATCTTTTCGCTCGGCGCCTTGACGCGCTCGGCGAAGAGGCCAAGCCGCTCAGTGTGCGCTATCTGCGCGGTCGCGAACCCCGGGGACCGGAACCCGAACTGGAACTACTGCAGCCCGACCCCGAGCCCTACACAGAAGGGCTGCTCGGCATCGCGCCGCTCGGTTTCACCGCCCCGCTCCCACTCGATCTGCGCCAAGGCGAATACGGATTGCGCAAGGAATGGCTGCCGCGAATAAAGCCGTGGCTACCGGCTGCCGGCGCGCTGGGCGTAGTAATTTTACTTGCCCTGGCCGGGTTTGCGACAAACTGGTATCAAGCCACTCAAACCCGGAACGCACTCGCGAAAAAAATCCATGCTCGATTCGTACAGATTCTGCCGCAGGCCGGATGGCAAAATGAATCTACTGCACGCGACGTCATTGAAGGCCTCCTGAGAAATCGCGCGCAAAGCCGTTCCGGCGGAGGGTTTATGGACCTGCTCTCAGCAGTATCAGCCGCCCATACCACCCAGTCCGTCAGCATCAAATCCCTGACCTACCAGTCGGGCCAATTGCAGCTGCAGGTACACGCAGCCACCGTGACCGCGCTCAACAAGGTAAGCACTCAACTTGAGCAGCACTCGGTCAATGCCACGGTCAACTCCGCCAACCAGACCAACTCGGGGGTCGATGGTTCGCTCATGATCCAGGCCGGAGGCGGCGGCACATGATGACTCTGCCCGCCCCCTTGCGCGCCTGGTACGGCGGTCTCGCGGTGCGCGAACGACGGCTGGTGATGATCGGCGGTGCAGTGGTTCTGCTCTTGATCGTCTATCTCGCAATCGTCAGCCCCATCGGCTCCACCTATGGGCGGCTGACGCGCGATGTTCAGGCCAAACGCCAACTACTGGCCAGCATCAACCAGGCAGCTGTACGGCTGCAAGCCGATTCCACCGACCATATCGGTAAACTCCCCGCGGACCAGTCCGTATTCACCGCCACCTCAGCCGCGATTCAGTCGAGCCCGATTTCCGGAGCCGTGCAGCGACTCGAGCAAACCCAGACCGGTGGCGTGCGTCTCAGCCTGAGCGGCGTCAGCTTCGATGGCCTGGCACGTTGGCTGAATACACTCGCCGCCCAGGATGGCATCGTGGTCACACACGCCACCATCGAACAGGCCGCCGACCCCGGCACCGTCGATGCGACCCTGACCCTGGACGAGCACTCATGATCATAAAAACAACCATTACAATTCTTTTGTTTTTAATAGCTTATAGCGGATTTATAATCCATAATGTTCCTTCGGCATGGCTGATTTCCCGTATCAATCCGCAGCTTGCGCCGGCCCATGCACAGCTATCCGATCCGCGTGGCAGCGCCTGGAAAGGTTCCGGTCAATTGCTGTTCAACGGAACACCTCTGGGCCGCGTCACCTGGAATACCTCCTTGTGGCCACTGCTCGACGGGCATCTGGAGGCGCGTCTGCAATTGCAGGGCAACAGCATAAATGCACATGGCCGGCTCGAGGCCGACAAAAAACAACTGCTGGTAACTCACCTCAAGGGTCGCGCCGATTTGGCACTGCTCGCACAGCTCGCGAATCTACCACCACAAGCCCAGGGCACCCTGGTCGCCAACCTGACAAGGGTTCGTCTTTCCCAACGCGGCCAACTCGAAGAGGCACAAGGCACCGTCGATGTACACGGCACCCGTCTGCCTGATCTTGGCGTCGATCTCGGCACCCTGCATCTGCTGTTGAGCCCAGGCAGCAGCGTAAATATCATTCACGGCACGATCTCGAACAATGGCGGGGATCTGAATATCAGCGGCCGAATCGATCTTTATAGCGGCACCCGATATACTCTGATTGCCTACCTCAAACCGTATCCGGGCAGCAAGAACGATCCGATGCGCGATGCATTCGCGGCCCTGCTCGGCTCGCCGGACGCGCAGGGCCGCTATCGCTACACGGCCAGCGGACGCCTCGCACCCTGAGCGGGATTTGAGTTAAAGAAACCAGTGCGTCGCTGAATATTGGGTTTCCGGAACAGCGGCATCCCCCAGACGCTCACCCTCGGCTACGACAGTCAGGGGCGCATCGCCTCGGTCACCTATTATGCCGCCGAACAGAAGGTCTTGAGCACAACTCCCACGCCGATCGCCATGCCGGCGAGGATCCCCAACACGACCGCTGTGATCTAGCGGAGTGACGTCACTTGCGCGCCTCGCGGGCACGCCGTTCGGCCCGCTCGCGCGCCACGCGCAGCCCACGGCGGGCGGACCAGGCACTGCCAACAAAAACCACGCACATAACGCCGTATGCAGGCCAGACATATTGTGCATAGCCGCCCATCGTCCAAAACTCGTGCCAACTGTGCATTCGCCTACTCCGTGTTCAGACGGCCAACCCAGCTCGAGCGCCATTCTCGGCGGAGTATTTCCGCACGCAGGCGCAGGCCAAGCAACCAGGTAAAGTAACAAGCGAAAGCCACCATCATGGTCAGCAATGGCCACAGCATGGAGTCAGGCATATTCGAGCCGCTGAGTTTGAGAGTGGCGCCCTGGTGCAGGGTGGTCCACCATTGCACCGAGTAGTGAATGATCGGCAAGTCCACCGCGCCCACCAGCACGAAGATCGCACCGGCCCGGTCGCCCGTGCGTTGGTCTGCGAAGGCGCGAATGATGGCAATGGCCCCGAAATACAGAAACAGCAGCACCAGCTCCGAGGTCAGTCGCGCATCCCATACCCAGTAGGTGCCCCACATCGGCTTGCCCCACAGTGAACCGGTCACCAGGGCGAGAAAGGTGAAGGCCGCCCCGAGCGGCGCTGCCGCGATGGTCACCGCATGCGCCATGCGCAGCCGCCAGATCAGGCCGACGGCACTGGACACCGCCATCAGGGCGAAGACACCCATCGAGCCAATCGCGCTCGGCACGTGGATATAAATGATGCGGAATCCATCGCCCTGTTGGTAATCGGGCGGCGCGAGCACCAGTCCGCCCACCAGTCCCGCCGCGAGCAGGATCAGGGCTGCCGCCATGAACCACGGCGATATCCGCTTGGCAAGCCGATACAGCAGGGGGGGAGAGCCGAGTTTGTGAAACCAGGTAAACACGTTGTTAATACCTCAAGACATCGAATCGATCCGGAATGTCCCACGAGTCATTCATGACTCGTGGCTGATGCGCAGTGCGAGCGCGGCGGCGGCTGGCAACAGGCTGGCACCGAGTATCAGCAGAGCCGTCAGTGCCACAAAGGCCTGCACTGCGGGTTGACCGTTCATGACCAGCGTCGCGCTGTGCGCCCCGAAAATAAGTACCGGCGTCGCAAGCGGCAGAATAAGCACCGGTGCCAGAACGGCCGCCTGGCGCAGGGTCACCGTGAGCGCGGCCACCAGTGTGCCGAGCAGCGTCAACAAGGGCGTTCCGAGGGCCAGTCCGGCTACCAATGCGGCAATACCGCGTGGCGGAACGAACAACATGCCGGCCACCAGTGCGGCACCACATACGATGGGCAGCCCCGTCACCAGCCAATGGCCGAGGGCCTTGGCCAGTATCACCAGGGTCAACGGACGCGGCGTGAGCAACAACTGCTCCAGCGTACCGTCATCGTGATCGGCGCGGAACAGTCCCTGCAATCCAAGCATGCCGGCCAGGAAGGCGATGACCCAGATGATGCCGGGCGCGAGCGGGCGCAGTAAATCGGGGCTCGGACTCAAACCGAGAGGAAAGAGCATGCTGGTGACCAGGAAAAACATTAGGGGTGTGAGCGCTTCGCCAGGTCGGCGCCAGGCGAGCAGCAATTCTCGGCGCAGCAATTCAGCGAACATGCGTGGCCGCGAGCGGTAAATCCGCGTTGAGCACATCCAAACCCTCGAGCGCCAACGGTTGATGGGTCGCAATGATGGCCATGCCGCCGGCGCTCAGATGCTCGCGAACCAGCGTTTCCACCAGTGCAACGCCCGATTGATCCAGACTCACCAGCGGCTCGTCCAGCAGCCACAATCGGGCCTGGCCCAACAGTACCCGCGCCAAGGCAAGACGTCGGCGCTGACCGGCCGAAAGTTCCCCCGCCAAGCGAGTGGCGAAGGCACCCAGCCCGACCCTCTCAAGCGCGCCATCGACTGCATCTGGTTGTGAATCGGCCATCAGACGAGCACTTAAACGCAGGTTCTCACGGGCACCGAGTTCCCGCTTGATGCCGTCGCGATGTGCCACGTAGCGCAGATCCTCACGATAGGCCGCCGCACGGGGCGAGTGGCCCGCTTCCCCATAACGTACTTGCCCACTCTCGGGCAACGCGAGTCCAGCAAAAATCCGTATCAGACTCGTTTTTCCCGCGCCGTTGCCGCCGCGAAGCCGCAGCGCCTGGCCCGCCTCCATACGCACGTTCCAACCAGCACACACGCAGTAATCTCCACGCCAGACTTCCAGCTCGGAAACAACCAGTGTCATGTTGTCAAAAACCAAATAGCAGGCACTTTATTTCAACCGTGTAGGTTCGATTCCGAGGCGTATTAATTCGCCCGGCCTAAATGTCAACAAGCATCCGGAGAATTCATGATCCGTTTGCATTTGCCCTGTGATCGATGAGTACTGTTACGACTTGTTTTCCGCCATGCTTTAACTGGAGTGCATGTGATCCCAGCAAATCGCCTGCGTGTATCTCGGTTGTTCCTTCCCGAGAAATCATGGCCACGACTTCAAGCGGGCCTTTTGCGGAACTTAGATCATGTCCATTCAGCATCGCATCCGCATCACTCAGCATCAACGTGACAGGGAATTTTTGCACAGCAATCTTGCGCACGGCAAGTGGAGGTCCTCCGCCTGTATTGCGTATAAATACGAACAGAGTTTCACCCGGTTGAACGCTGGAATGAAATTTGGGCGCGAGCTTGATAGCAACACTGACACGAGTAGCGCCAGAACTCGCCATCGATTCCGGCGCCGTCTGGGCTGCTGCCGATCGAGTGGCCGGAACCGCAGCGCCCATTAGTTGCAAATGACTCTGAATCAGCTGAACCACCTGGGGCGGCACACCGGGTTGCTTCAGTAATCGTCGCCAATCACTGATGGCTTGGGTTCGTTCCCCTCTCTTCAGGGCAATGAGCCCTCCGTACCATAGTCCACGCGCATTATTGGGGTCGAGTTTAAGAACGCGGGCGAATAGCTGCTGTTCCTGATCGGTAATTTCTTGCGGGTTAGCCAATATCTGTGCGCCGCCCCAAGCCCCCAGCAAATCCGCATCCGGTTGCGGTACCAGCTTGACCGCCCGAGCGTAGGCGCGTGACGCGAGACCATACTGTCCCAATGCTTCCGCACCCTGTGCCAGGTTAATCCAAGCTTGGGAATCAGCGGGATGTCGTCTGGCTTCTTCGTGAAGCTGAGCCAATTCCCCATCCGCCAGATGGATGGTTGCCGCCCGGACACCTTGTATTGCTGCACGCCAGTCGCCAAAATGCATATAGAGTCCGCCCGCCACAAGCGGAACCAGTAACAGGGCAAGAAGCCCCCGACTCCAGCGATGCTGTGGCCCAAATCGCTGCTCGCCCTGTGTGTCTTTTTCTGCTGTGGCTTCGAGATCACGCGCGGCCGGTTCAAGATCTTTGGCAGCCAGTACACCAGTTGCCACATCATCGTTCAGTTCGGCAGTCAGGTCTTCTCCGGAAATCGTGGGTAGCGACTTGCCTTGTCCCGGCCACCACCAGGGAAGCGTCAGAATGGCGAGCACCAACAGCGACAAAAGCGCCCCGCCGACTACAAGACCCATTATTGATGCTCCGCGTCGGATTCAAGCAATGACCGGCGATGCTGCCGAATAGCGAAACCCACCACGATAATCGCGATCAGCAACAGAATAAAAGGCCCGAACCAGAGCAAGAACGTGCTGCGTTGGAGCGGAGGCTTGTATACCGCAAATAGACCATAACGTGAAATCAGGTATTGCTTGATCTGTGCATTGCTTTGACCCGCAAGCAATCGTTGCCGGACTATTTGGCGAAGCGTCCCGGCAATTTGGGCCTGCGAAGTCGCGATTGGCTCATTTTGACACACGGGGCAACGCAGTTCATCCGTGAGTTTTTGATACCGGGCCTCGAGCTTGGGCGGCAAAACTCCCGGCCCTGTCTCTGCCGGCAAACTCCATGCCTTAACCGCAAAACCAGTGGCAACAGCCGCAGTCAGCAGCGTCAATAACACACGGCCACGAACGCTCATGGCGTCTGCTCCAGCTTTTTGACCAAGGGTACCACCTCTTCTCTGGCGACTTGAGGCGTGATGGGACCCGTAAATTTCCTGACGACCTGCCCCTGTCGATTGAGGACGTAGGTTTCCGGTACGCCCCAAACACCCCAATTGGCTCCCTCCTCGCCATTGGGGTCGAATGCGACAGCCTCGTAGGGATTGCCCCACCGACTTAGCCATGCTTTGGCAGCAGGGCGAGTATCGCTGTAATCCAGTCCGTAAATCAGGACACCTTGCCGGTGCAGATAATCAAGACCCGCCGACTCGTCGGTACAGGCTACGCACCAACTGGCAAAGACATTGAACAGCACGACCTTGTTCCGGAACTCCGTACTGCCGATACGTCGATCAGGTTGGTAGAGACGGGGCAAGGAAAACTGAGGGGCAGCTTTACCCACAAGCGGAGACGGAATAAAACGGGGATTGTGCCCGAAACGCGTTACCAGCACGCCGGTAAGCGCTCCCAACACGGCCAGCGGCACTAAAGCCCATATCCACTTTCTCATTAACCGGATCCCACACCGTTACCGGCCGGCAATCGAGCCTCATGACGGCGGCGATAACGCGAATCCGTCAAGGCCAGAAGACCGCCCAACGCCATCAAAATAGCGCCCCCCCAGATAAAACGCACAAGCGGCCGCACCTGCAACCGAAAGCTCCAGCCACCGTCTCCCGTAGCTTGCCCCATGGCCACATAAATATCCTGAAGAGGTTCCCAGAAAATGGCCGACTCGCTGGTCGGCTGATTGCCGACGTATGTACGATGTTCGGGATTAAGCGTCGCAACCTGGTTGCCATTGTGAGTAATACGGAAAGTGCCCTGATCCCCCTGATAATTAGGCCCCGTCACATGACGTACATCCGTAAACGAGAAGCGGTATCCGCCTACGCTGGCGTGTTGCCCCGGCTGGAGGCTGACGTTGAGGTGACTGGAAAGCGCCGAGGAGACAGCGATCCCGAGTATGGTGATCCCCATTCCGAAATGAGCGAGAGTCATTCCCCACACCCCGCGCGTAAAGCGGATACGGTCTCCGGAAGGCGAGCGCCACAAACGGCGCACGATCTCTCCCCAAGCCGACACCACCACCCACAGCCCCAGAGCGATAGCCGCCAAATCCAGAGGCGAAACATTGCGCCACAGCGCAATGGACAACGCAATTGCAAGCGACAAGGCCAACCCCAGCTGCAATCGCACCCGCCGCCACAACTCATGCCAATCGCCGCGTCGCCAGCGAATACTTGGACCCAGGCCGATCAGCAGAAGTAACGGCACCATGACCGGAATGAATACCCGATTGAAGTACGGTGGACCGATAGATAGCCGGCCCAGCCCTGCCGCGCTATAAAACAGAGGATAGAGTGTCCCCAGCAGAACCGCAGCCGCCGCGACCACCAAAATAACATTCATGGTCAACAAGGCTGTTTCACGGGAAAACAGGTCAAAGCCTCCGCCGCTCGCAAGACGTGGCGCCCGCCAGGCATATAACGCCAAGCCGGCACCCGTGAAGATGCCGAGCAACGCGAGCACATAAATGCCGCGCTCGGGATTAACGGCAAAGGCGTGAACCGAAACCAATACGCCTGAACGCACGAGAAAAGTGCCGAACAAGGATAATGTGAATGCGAGCAGCGCCAAAAGCGCCGTCCAGCCTCTGAACGCGCCGCGCTTCTCGGTTACCATCAGGGAGTGCACAAGCGCGGTGCCCACCAACCAGGGCATGAACGAGGCGTTTTCCACCGGATCCCAAAACCACCATCCCCCCCAGCCCAATTCGAAGTAGGACCAGTAGCTGCCGAGTGTAATTCCGGCCGTCAGAAACAACCAAGCCGCCAGAGTCCATGGCCGTGTCCAACGGGCCCAGGCACTGTCCATCCGCCCTCCGATGAGAGCCGCGACTGAAAACGCGAAAGCTACCGAAAATCCGACATAACCCATGTAGAGGGTAGGCGGATGGGTCGCGAGCATGGGATCCTGAAGAATGGGATTGAGATCGGCACCACTTGCTGCTGGTGGGAGAAGTCGTGTAAAGGGATTGGACATCCATAAGCTGTAAATCAGAAACCCGACTGCCAAGGCGCCCATGACTCCCAGCACCCGAGCCAGGAACGGACGCGGCAACCGCCGGCTAAAGGTGGCTACCGCAGCACCCCAAACCCCCATGATCAAGGTCCACAGGAGTACTGAACCCGCATGCGCACCCCATACGCCTGCGAATTTATATACCAGCGGAATAGTGACATTGGAATTGTCAACGACGTATTTCACACTCAGGTCGGTCGTCAAGAAACAGTAAGTCAGGCATCCAAAGGCAACAGCGAGGGCCAAGAACTGGGCATAAGTCGCCGGACGAGCCAGTCTGATAAGTCCCGCCTGATTACGCCACGGCCCCACAAGTCCGGAGAAGGCCTGCAGAATCGCCAGTACCAATGCGAGCACGAGGGCAAACTGACCAAGCTCAGGTGCCATTTCCGTTTCCTCCGCCTTCGTTCATTTGTCCGGGACGGGTGTAGGTCTTTCCTGTTTCCTTGTCGTAAATCTTCAACGGCATGTACTTGGAATCATGCTTTGCAAGCACGTCGTTGGCCACGAAAACACCGTTTTTACTCATGTGACCGTTGGCAATCACACCCTGTCCGGGGCGGAACAGATCCGGCAGCACTCCGGTGAAAACGACCGGGATCGAATGTCTGTTATCGGTCACAGTGAAACGGATCGTCAATGAATTCGGATCTCGCTTAACGGAATGCTTTTTGACCAGTCCACCCAATCGAAAAACCTGTTGATCTCCGACGTGCTTTTTAAGCACCTGGGTAGGCGTGTAATAGTAAAGGAGGTTACCACTAAAAGCCTTCAATGCAACGCCAACCCCGATCCCGGTGCCGGCAAGAATCCCCAGCACCACGATCAATCTTTGGCGGCGTGGGGTCATGGATACACCCTCTCTGATTTGCAAGCATCGCATGTGCGATCCGCTGAAAAACGCCTGCAGGTCCTCTCGCTATCTGCCGGGAACGCCTGCTGTCCTGCGCCAGGCAATGGCCGACCCAAAGCATAAGCATCCATGATCAAGAAAGCGCGTATACCGTGCATTGTGCTCCTCATTGTAGTCTGCAGATTGCGCCCGCGGCGCGTAAATTACTTTGGTTGGCGAAGTATTCCAGCCCCACTCCACGGGCTGTCACTGCCGCATGAATGGCGCACACTCCACCCTTGACCTGAGGCCGGATCCGGCTTCGCCATCGCCATCACCGACGAACCATTACCGCATTCCTGTTCACACTCGCTCCACGGTGGGCATACACTCCACACCGGAAATCTCAGGGGCAGATTCTACCCCGGGGCGAGCCTTCCCGTGGTCCGCAACACCTGGAAAACCGAGATTGATTGACCCCGATCAACTTTTATCGGGCTCTACAAGGAAGGCTCGGTGCAGGCCTCAAGGTCTTCATACGCCGTAAAACAGGACACCCACAGACATTGACCTGCACTTTAAAGTGACTCAATATCGGCAAAGATCAGGTATTGACCGATCAATGGTCCATGTATTTTAAGGCATCTGGCGCACATTGCACAGCGCGTACACGTTGCCGATTCATGCCCCATGACCTACCCGGACCCCGAGCCTACTGTGAAGATCAGGGCAGAATGATCGAGCGAATATTGATTCAGATCAAATAGTAGTGCTCTCTATCAGGTCACACTGTGCCTGCCGCTGAGCAGCGGGCATCAGGCAATTGTCGAACTCATGGAGGATGATATGTCACAAATCCGGGGAAACGCCAAAATAATCAGCCTGTCCCGGGATGGGCAAATAGATCCGACGGGCAAAGATGCGGCGCCGGATCATCCATATGCCCCTGTCATGCTGGGACTGAGTTACCGTACTGCTTCACTTGACATCCGGAGCCGTATCTGGGCACAGGGAATGGATTCCACCATCGAGGAAAAACTCCGCACCCTACCTGAAATTACCGAAGGGGCGGTACTTTCAACCTGCGCCCGGCTGGAGTTATACGGAGTCACCCGGCATGGCGATGCAACGCCTCTACTACGCTGGCTATCGAGCTTTAGCGAATGTGCGGAAAGCTGGCTTCGCCCCTACATCTACGTGCATACAGCAGAGCAGGCGGTTCACCACCTGTCGCGGGTGGCCTGCGGGTTGGATTCCCCGATTCTGGGAGAGTCCCAGATCCTTGGCCAGGTAAAACGCTCCTTCGCCAGAGCTCGCGAAAACCACACCACGGGCGCCATCCTGAACCGGCTTTCCGAGCATGCCGTTGCCACCGCGAAACGTGTCCGCACCGAAACCGGTATCGGGCGGTGTCCGATATCGGTAGCGAGCGCGGCAACGGCGGAAATAAAGCGTCTTCTCGACCCGCTCGACAATCTGACGGGGGTAGTTATCGGCGCTGGTGAAAACGCGGCATTGACGATCACTCATTTACGCGAAAAAGGACTACGGAATCTGATCATAGTCAATCGTACGCTAAGCCGGGCCGAGGAACTCGCCCACAGCGTGGGCGCCCAGGCAATGCCCCTGGAAGAGCTTAATATCGCCCTGGACAAAGCCGATTTTGTCATCAGTACGACCGGCTCCCGGCAATTGATCATAGACCGGCCACTACTTGCATCTTCTCTCGCGCACCGAGGTCCTCGGCCACTTGTGATTCTGGATCTTGCCGCTCCCCGCGATGTGGCACCAGAAGCCGCCCATTTGCCGAATGTGCATTTGCTGACGCTGGACGATCTGGAGCGTATTAGCCAAGCCAATCGCTACCAGCGCAAGTCCGAAGCCGAAGTCGCCGAAACCCTGGTCGATCAGGGAGTGAAACAGTTTATGCTTTGGCTTGGAGGGCGTCGCGCCGTCCCGACGATTTGTGCACTGCGGGAACAGGTCAACCGTCAACGCGCTTTTATCCTGGAACGGGCTCGGCGTCAATTGCAGGCAGGACATCCAGCGGAAGAAGTCCTGGAAAGAATGACTTACGCTCTAACTGCCCGGCTTCTGCATCGCCCCATAGTGGCAGTGCGTGAAACTCGGGTAGAAGAACAACCGGCATTGATGGCGGCACTGGAGCACCTCTTTGAACTCCGGCCGATGGGCCTGCAGGATAAAGAAACGATATATGAATAAGATGTGCTTGCAGCAGTCAACAGCTCGAGTTTCCCGCGCTCACCAGGAACCTGAATCCGGGCTCTGAAACGATGAGATGGATGTCTCGGCGACATCAATTCAATTCCATGAGCAACTGTGACGCATATTGACGCAGGTCATGCCGCGCCGGCCGCTAACGGTTAAGCTGGAATTCTAGACACACTCGACGCGGTTGCGATGCTGGACTGGAAAGCCCGCCTACAACAGGGGTTGCTCGCCGTCACCGGCCTCGGGCTGGCGCTCGGTGGCCTGGGCTGGCTGACGTCGAATCCAGCTCTCAGAGACGGCGCATGGATCGGCACCGTAGTCATAACGCTCATCGCCGTAACGGCGGACGTCGTGCGTCAGCTTCGCCGTGGCAGGGCGGGAGTGGACGTACTCGCACTGCTGACCATGGCCGGTGCGCTGGCGCTGGGGGAATTTCTCGCCGGCGGCGTTATCGCGTTGATGGTCGCGAGCGGTCGCGCACTCGAAGAATATGCCGGACGCCGGGCCAAACGCGAGCTGTCGGCCCTGCTCGCCCGCCAGCCCCGCACGGCACACCGCTATGCCGACGACGAGCTGGAGGAAATCCCGCTCGAACGCGTCCGTCCCGGTGACCGCCTGCTGGTCAGGGCCGGCGAGGTGGTCCCCGTAGACGGCCTGCTGCTTTCGCCTGCGGCGGTACTGGATGAGGCGGCGCTCACCGGCGAATCCCTGCCGGTCAACTGCGAGACGGGCGCGTCCTTGCGCAGCGGCGGTGTTAACGCGGGGCAGGCCTTCGAACTCGAGGCGCTCTCGGCGGCCTCCGATTCCACCTATGCTGGCATCGTGCGGCTGGTGCGGGAAGCCCAGGAAGGCAAAGCGCCGTTCACACGGCTTGCAGACCGCTACGCACTCTGGTTCATTCCCTTGACGCTCGCCGTCGCGGCCGCCGCCTGGATCGTTTCCGCAAGCCCCGTTCGCGCACTTGCCGTCCTGGTCGTCGCGACCCCGTGTCCCTTGATCCTCGCTGCGCCAGTGGCGATCGTCGCGGGTCTTTCGCGCGCTGCGCGGCGCGGATTCCTCATCAAGAATGGCGGTGCCCTCGAGGTGCTCGCACGCGCAAAGACCGTGATGTTCGACAAAACCGGCACCCTGACCGTCGGAACCGCACGACTCGCCGGCATCGAAACCGCAGACGGTACCGCTCCTGACGAAGCGCTCCGACTGGCTGCATCATTGGATCAGGCCTCCCAGCACATTTCCGCCCAGGCGCTCGTTGCCGAAGCAAAGCGCCGCGGCCTGCATCTCGCGCTCCCCGAATCCGTCGAGGAAGCGTCCGGCGCCGGGTTGGCCGGCCGGGTCGAGGGCCGGGCCGTCCGCGTTGGCAGCTTCAATTGGTTGAATGGCGATACTCCACCGTCGGACTGGGCCCGCGGCGTCCTTCGACGCATGGCGGTGCAGGGCCTCTCGGGTGCCTTCGTGGAAGTCGATGGCGCGCTTTGCGCGGCGCTACTACTCGCCGATGACATTCGTCTCGACACCGGCCGGGCACTTCGGGAGCTGCGCCGCGCCGGCATTCAGCGCACGGTCATGGTGAGCGGCGACCGCCGGGATGTAGCCGAGACCATCGCATTTGCCTTGGGCATCGACACGGTACTCGCCGAGTGCGCGCCGGCGGACAAGGTCGCGGCGGTCGAAGCGGAACGCA
>JBAUSV010000225.1:0-1792 GCA_049581885.1 Gammaproteobacteria bacterium
GCTTCAAAACCGTACTCCGGATACCCGCTCTGCATCACAAGACGTTCCATCGGCAGCTTTGCCAGCGTGTCGGGATCGAACTTTCCGACAGTGCCGGGGCCTATGCCAAGATAAAAATCCTTCAGCCCTTCATGCGCATACGTGGCATTCAGGATGATGCCGCGAAATGCCCCCTCTGCAAGAACATCGACCATTGTCCCGTCAAGCTGCGACTCCTCGACAAAAAGCGGTTTTTCCGGGGCTGCCGAGAGTGCGTCGGCGTCGTCGACAAAAAAGGCGACACAGTTGCCGTCAATTTCGTCGCGAAGTGTCAGGGGTGCGCAGTAAAAGATGGGGTTGTGTTCGTCCGCCTGCTCTTTCGCCGTTTCGAGTTCGTCGAGGTCTCTGGGCTGAAGGATAAACATCTGCACCATTGTCTCTTCGATGATCTCATCGATATCGTCCAGAAAGGCCGCGTCGCCGGAGCGTACGTAGACGTCGACCGTCATGCGGCAGCATTGCGCAGGAGGCGCAGTATTTTCGGTGTGACGGCAAGGTCGAGCGCCGTAAAGTCGTCCGGGTTCTTGATGCGGACATCGGCGCCGGCCTCGACGAGCATTCTGACCATGGACTCTTTACCGCTCGAAGCGGCGTACATCAGGGAGGTGACCCCGTTGACGTTGGGCGTGTCGATCTCGATGCCCGCATCGATAAGCATCCTGACCACTTCGGGGTTCTCGCCGAAACAGGAGAGCCATAGAGCGGTGTTGCCGTCCACGTTCTTGAGGGCGATGTCGGCCCCCGCTTCCAGCAGCTCGGCAACGATCGCGGCATTCCCCTCTCTTGCGGCCTTCATCAGTGCCGTGTTGCCGTAGGCGCCTTGCAGGTTAAGCTCTTCAGGGCTGTAACTGTTTGCCGTCATCCATGCCAGTGTGTTTTGCGTCATTTATTCTCCTCTATGGTCTTATTTTTGAAGGGTACTTCTGTACTGCGCCAGTGTTTTGAAAAAACAGCCGCCGGTGTAGAAGTAGGTGTTGTGGGCAAAGGTGAACCGTGCACTCTCAAGAGCCTGAACCGCTCTTATATCTTCAATGTCAACCTCGAAATGTTTGTCACAGTGGTGACAGAACAGTCTGCCTTTCATCGTTTCTCCTTGGGACTTTCCCCTTCGGTATGCAATTGTTGTTCAGAGTGATAGTACAGAAGTTGCAGAGAGAGAAAAAAAAAGGAGAGAAGATGGAGACATTTTTTTACTGCCAGGGCTGCGATGCCAAAATAACGATCGATCAGCTGCCCCTGTTGAATGAGGGTAAATGCCCGGTTTGCGGTTCGATGGAGGGGTTCTCGACGATGTCCAAAAGCGAGGGCGACCCTTTTACGACGGTCACGATTATCAACGATACCGAGCTGCTTGAAAAGAGCTTCGAAGACTAGAACGTCAAAGTCGTCAGTTCTGCGATGGAGTTCAGGACGCGGTCGGGAGTTATGCCGCGTTCGAGATCAGCGGGTGCGAACTTCCCGGTTTTGACCAGAACGGCTTTAAGCCCGGCCTCCCGGGCACCGTGAATATCGCTCTCGATGTCATCGCCGACCATGGCCGTCTCTTCGGGCGCTGCGTCCATCGAGGCGCAGGCAAGATGGAAGAACTCCCGGCTGGGTTTTCCGAGGATGCGCGCCTTCTTGCCGCTTGCATACTCCAGGGCTGCCACAAAACAGCCCGCATCCATGCTCAATTCGCCGTCATCGTCCTTAAAGTAGCGGTTGTTCGCCGCCGCAAGTAGTTCGCCCCCCTGCTGCAGTACACGAAAAGCCC
>JBAUSV010000226.1:0-13362 GCA_049581885.1 Gammaproteobacteria bacterium
TCACCCAACAGCAGTTAGAGCGGGTAATGAACAAGCTCAATCACCGACCCCGAAAAACCCTGGACGTGAAAACGCCCCATGAAGTATTCTTCAACATCCCTGTTGCACTTCAAAGTTGAATCCGCCCAAATTAACACGTGATGCCTGCCGCTCGTATGCAGCGCGCACAAAAAAACCCGCCAGTATCGCACCGGCGGGTTTCCGCAAGAGGCAGCGTACGGCTAGGGGAATAAATTGCTGCCCGTGAGCGGGAAACCATCCGAATCGCCAGGGTCTTTCCACCGTTTCCTATAAATTCGTTTCCACAGCAGTCGATTGGCCGGCGCTGCCGCCCCGGTTTTGATTAGGACAGGAAGGAGAAGGCGCATGAGAAATCTCTCGTTCCAGGCGGATGGCCTCACTATAGGAAGCGCATGTTTCAGCCACATTACCCACCCATGACAACTCTTCGATATAAGACTAGACTCATTGCCCGCGTCAGCTTAGAGGCACACCCTTGCGCGAACACAGAAGATGTGGGAGCGCAGCTACGCTGCACGATGGATCGATGATCGGCTCACGCCTAACGATTAACGTCCCGAGTCCCGAAGTTTGACGTATGCCTCATAATCTCAATCTGCCAAGCGTTCAATCCAATGTCCTTCCAGCCCAACCGCATCGCCATCCACTACGCCGAATTGGCGCTCAAGGGACGCAATCGCGCCGAATTCGAGGCCCGACTGGGGCGGGAAGTGCGTGCCCGCGTACAGCAACTGGGGCTGGACTGGACCGTCGTGCGCCGGGGAGGACGCATGGCGATCAAGCCGACCGGCAACCCCGAACGCATACCCGCCGTACTCGAAACGCTGGCCGAAGTACCCGGCATAGCAATCTATTTCCCGGCTCAACTGTTCACGCACGATGCAGCAGGAACGGATACTGCACGCCTACAAACGGGGCCGGTGATGGACGCACTGATCACGCTCGCCCGCGAGACGCACCGTCCGGGCGCCCGTTTCTCGGTGCGCGTTGCACGCCACGGCGACGCACCACACCGCATTTCCACGCAGACGCTTGAACGCAACCTGGGCACAGCAATCCTGGAGCGAACGCCATGGGACGGCGTCAATCTAGGCGCACCCGATTGCTGCTTCCGTCTCGATTTTCAGGCCGAAGGCGTGCTGCTCTCGGCCGAGCGCCGGCCCGGCCTGGGCGGCATCCCTGTCGGCTCCAGCGGCCGGGTACTCACGCTACTCTCGGGCGGCATCGACTCCCCAGTCGCGGCCTTCCTGATGGCGCGACGCGGGTGCCGGGTGCATTGTCTGCACTTCAGCGCCAATTACCTGGATCGCGACCAAGCGATCGATAGCCCCATCGGCCGACTCGCCCAACGCCTGTCCTGCTATACGCGCTCGCTGCAACTGTCGGTCGTGCCCTATGTACCGTTCGACCTGGCGCTGAGCGGCGCACGAACGGGCTACGAGCTGGTGCTGTTTCGCCGCTTCATGCTGCGCGTGGCCGAGCGAATAGCGCGCCAGCGCCACATTACGGCGCTAGTGACCGGCGACAGTCTGAGCCAGGTCGCCTCGCAGACCCTGGAGAACATCACCGCTCTGGATGCCGCGGTCGCGCTGCCCGTATTTCGCCCGCTGATCGGGTTCAACAAGCAGGAGATCATCGCCTGGGCCCGGCGCATCGGCACCTACGAGACTTCAATCGAACCCTACAAGGATTGCTGCGCCCTCATTTCGCGCGGCCCCAAGACCCGGGCGCGAGCGGAACGTCTGGAGGCGATTGAGGTCGAAAGGATAGCTGATTACGGCAAACTGATTGATACGGTGCTCGAAGAAACCGCTACGCTTCACTTCGAACTCGGCGCGCAAATCCGACCTGCACTTTGACACAAACACGCCATACCATTAACTTTGACGGCAACATTTGCGGATTCCCACATGAAACGTTTCTCGACTATCGGCGGTTTTCTCCTCGGGGCAACGGCGTGCCTCATCGCCGGTTGCGCCAGCAAGCCACCCGCCGCCACGCAAGCTAAACTGCTCATCGGCGGTCAATCACTTGATGCGCTGATCCCCGCCGCGGAGCGTAGCCGCATCGCCGGGGCTTTCCAGGCCCCCTACCGTGGCAATATCCTGATTGCACAAGCGATGGGCACAATAATAGAGCAACGCCAGCAACTCGCCGTGCGTGCCAGTAATGCCTATATGACGCAGCCGAAGGCACAGCTTTCGAGAGTCTCCGGGTGGCTGATCACGCGCAAGAACGGCACGCCCGAAGTGTTGTTCATCGACGCACACAGCAAGACTCTGCGCGTTGTAGCCATCGCGAAGGACGTGGGCAACTCCACGCCGCATCTCGAAACACTCGATCCACCGCGCGCCCTGACCGGCAAAGAAACCTCGCTCTGGACAGCCCGCGCGCTCGCGTTCACGGCCAAGATCACCCCTTGCAGCCATAGTTATCAGCCCGTAGTGATACCGGTGGAAGCGGCTGGGAAAAAGCAGATTTTCGTGTTCCTGCTGCCGCTCGCCCCAGCCAAAACGATGATGCTCGGCGGCTATTACCGGGTCAAGATCAACGCAGACGGCACGCGCATCCTCGATACCCACACCTACACCCGATCGTGCCTGAAAATGCACCGCAACCCCAAGGCCGTGGGCATTGCCGTGACCGAAAACGAAAGCCCGACACCTACCGCACCGCAGGTCTATGCCAGCCTGCGTTACGACCTGCCGGTGTATGTCACCACGACCCGGAACCACCGACAATGGAAAATCGAGCAGGGCCATATCAGCCTCTCAAAAACAGCCACTCAACAATAAACTTCCGCAAGACCGTCATGACTGACGCCTTCAAGGATCACTTTTCCGGGCATGCGGAGTCCTGTGCGGCGACTCGCCCCGATTACCCGGCGAAACTCTTCGCCTGGCTGGCCGGCCAGGCCCCGGCGCAGGAGCTCGCTCAGACCTGCGACCAGGTGCTCGACCTGTGCACCTGGTCGGCGGTGCAGCGCTACCGGCGCGGCGTAGGACGTAACCCGATGACGCTCGTGGCGGACGCGATCGACCGCCTGTGGGGCGACGCGACGCGTCGCCGGGTGTGCTGGTCGCTCTACCTGCGGGCCCGCCACCCCGCCTGATTCGGTGCAACAACCCCACCCGCGCCCGCACTTTCTTGTCTCGCCTTGACCCCGATCATGGCGTGAACACCGGACCTGACCTAATCTGTATCCCTGTCACGCCCGGGAGAAAGAGCATGGAAGGTCAGATGCAGGAAAAGGTGGCACTGGTTACCGGCGCGGGTTCGGGGATCGGGCGCGCTTGCTCCCTCGCGCTGGCGACGGCGGGTGCCCGAGTGGTCGTATCCGACGTAGCAGCCGAGAACGGGCGCGAAACCACCGACCTTATCGAGCGTGCCGGCGGCGAGGCGGTGTTCGTGGAAACCGACGTATCCAGCGGCGCCGCAGTGAAAGCGCTGTTCGACATAGCCGTCCGCCGTTTCGGCGGACTCGACTGCGCCGTCAACAACGCCGGCATCGAAGGCCTAATGGCACCGACCGCCGAATGCAGCGAAGAGAACTGGGACCGGACGATTGCGGTCAACCTCAAAGGCGTGTGGCTGTGCATGCGCGAGGAGATCCCCCGGATGCTCGAACGCGGCGGCGGCTCCATCGTGAACATGGCTTCCGTCGCCGGTCTCGTCGGCTTCCAGAACCTGCCGGCCTATTGCGCTTCCAAGGGTGGGATCGTGCAGCTCACCAAGACGGCGGCGCTCGAATATGCCGGGCAGGGCATCCGGGTCAATGCGATTTGCCCGGGTGTCATCCGTACGGCTATGGTTGATCGCATCCTCGGCGACGACCCCGAACAGAAAAAAGCGTTCACGCAACTGGAACCTATCGGGCGTTTCGGTCGCCCGGAGGAAATCGCCGATGCAGCCCTGTGGCTGTGTTCCGATGCCTCCTCTTTTGTGACCGGCGATGCGCTGGCCGTGGACGGCGGATTTACCGCCCGCTGAGGCGCTTCAGAGCCGCCCTGCGTTCCGCCGCAACACGCCGATGCTGCGGGCAGAGCAGCAGGTGGTCATTGACCAGCCCGGCCGCCTGCATCGTGGCATAGGCCGTGGTGGGGCCGACAAAGCGGAATCCCGCCTTGCGCAACGCAACGGAAAGCGCCCGTGATCCCGGCGTCGATGCCGGTACTGCAGACAATGTCCGGTAAGTGGGCGGGCGGGCCGGCGCGAACTGCCATACCAGCTCCACTATCGAGCCACCCTGTTCGTGCAGCGCAACCAGCGCCCGCGCGTTGGACACTGTCGCTTCGATCTTGGCCCGGTTGCGGATGATGCGTGCATCGGCCAGCAGGCGAGCCACATCGCGCTTGCCGAAGGCGGCCACGCGTTCTGGATCGAAACCTGCGAACACGTCGCGAAACGCCTCACGCTTGTGCAGCACCGTGCGCCAGGACAGGCCGGCCTGAAAGGCTTCCAGGCAGAGCCGCTCATACAGCCCGCGTGGATCGACCACCGGGAGCGCCCACTCCACGTCGTGGTAATGTTCGTAGAGTGGGTCGCCGTCCCCGAAGCAGCGTTTTTTCTCGGCGCTAAGGGTCACTTTCCCTTTACCTTCGGCGGATTCCCAGATGGTTCAGCCGAAACGGCCGGTGATGTAGTCCTCGGTCTCGCGCACGACGGGGTTCGTGAAAATCGTGTCGGTGTCGTTGAACTCGATCAAACGGCCGAGGTACATGAAGGCCGTGTAATCGGATACCCGCGCCGCCTGCTGCATATTGTGAGTCACGATTACGATCGTATAGTCCTGCTTGAGTTCGGTTATCAACTCTTCGACCTTCAGTGTCGAAATCGGATCGAGCGCCGAACACGGTTCGTCGAGCAGTACAACTTCGGGCTTGACGGCGATAGCGCGTGCAATACACAAGCGCTGCTGCTGACCACCCGAAAGCTGGGTGCCGGTCTGGCGCAGCTTGTCCTTGGTCTCTTCCCACAGCGCGGACTTACGCAGCGCCCATTCCACACGCTCGTCCATCTCGCTGCGGGAAAGCTTTTCGTACAGCTTCACGCCGAAGGCGATATTGTCGTAGATCGACATCGGGAACGGCGTGGCTTTCTGGAACACCATACCGATGCGCGCGCGCAGCAGATTCAGATCCTCGCGCGGGCCGAGTATGTTGCGCCCCTTGAACAGCACCTCGCCGGTCGCGCGCTGATCCGGATACAAATTGTAGATACGATTGAAACAGCGCAGCAAGGTCGACTTGCCGCAGCCCGAAGGACCGATCATCGCGGTGATGCCATTCTCCTGCACTTGCAGATCGATCTTCTGCAAAGCATGAAACTTGCCGTAGTAGAAGTTCAGATCACGAGCCACAAGCTTGGGGTTTGAGACCTGTTGGAGCCCCGCCGGTGGACGGCTGCCCGGTTTGACCGGCTCCTGAGGCTTTGGACCTTGACGGTTCTCTGCGGCGTGCGTGACGACCAGGGGGGAAGTCAATTCCTCGGGATTATGAGACATCGGCGAACTGCTCCTCAAGGACATTCAGGGCTTGCGGCTCGAAAAAATACGCGCCGCGATCATCAGGGCGAGTACGAACAACGTACTGATAAGGGCACCGGCCCACGCCAAGTGGTGCCAGTTATCGTAAGGCCCCATAGCAAAATTGAACAGCACCTGCGGCAAGGCGGCAATCGGGCGGTTGGGATCAAGGCTCAAGAACTGGTTGCCGAGCGAGGTAAACAGCAAGGGCGCCGCTTCACCGATGATACGCGCAATGGCCAGCAGGAGGCCGGTGATGATGCCCGATAGCGAGGCACGGTAAATGATCGAGACCGTGACCCGCCAGCGCGGGGCTCCGAGTGCGATGGCCGCCTCGCGCAACTGATCCGGCACCAACTGCAACATATTGTCCGTTGTGCGCACCACCACGGGCAGCGCAATGATGGCCAGCGCCGTTGCGCCAGCCCAGGCAGAGAAATGCCCCATCGGCGCAACCACAATGGCGTAGACGAATACGCCGATGACGATCGAGGGCGCCGAAAGCAGGACGTCGTTGATGAAACGCACGACCATCGTCAGCCGGCGCCGGGCGCCAAATTCAGCCAACCAGGTTGCTGCGAGGATCCCGATCGGGGCGCCCACAGCTATGCCGAGCCCGGTGATATACAAACTGCCTATCAGCGCGTTGGATAGGCCGCCACCGTCGATGCCGGCCCCGGGCGTACTCTGCGTGAAAAGCGAAAGATTGATGTAGCGGAAGCCCTTATCAGCGAGCACAAACAGTATCCAGCCCAGAAAAAACAGGGCGAATCCCGTAAGCGCGACCGATACAGTCAGGGCCACACCGTTGGCCAGACGGCGGCGCAGGTAACGCCGGCTCATGTCGTTTCTCCCTGTGCCCGCTCCATGCGCAGCAGCATCCACTTGGCGAGAGCAAGCACCACGAAGGTGATCGCAAAAAGAATTAAACCGAGAGCAATCAGTGCCGAACGATGCATGAGCGTATCGGCTTCAGTAAACTCGTTGGCTATGCTCGAGGCAATGGTATTGCCCGGCATGAATAGAGAAATGTGCAAATCGTGGGCATTACCTACGACGAATGTCACCGCCATGGTCTCGCCCAATGCCCGACCCAATCCGAGCATGATCCCGCCGATGACTCCGATCCGGGTATAGGGCAGCACCACCTTGCGGGCCACTTCCCAGCGAGTGGCCCCCATCGCATAAGCGGATTCCTTGAGCGTGACGGGCACCACCTCGAACACGTCGCGCATCACCGCCGCAATAAAGGGAATAATCATGATGGTGAGAATAAATCCGGCAACGGCCCAGCCAAGGCCGATCGGCGGCCCCTGAAACAGTTGCCCGATCCATGGAATACGGCCTAGCGTGTTACTGATCCCGGGCTGAAGATCATTCGAAAACCAAGGTGCAAAAATAAACAGCCCCCAGATGCCGTAGATGATCGAGGGAATACCGGCCAGAAGCTCGACGGCGATGCCGATCGGCCGTCGCAGCCAGCGCGGAGCGATTTCGGTGACGAAAAGCGCGATTCCGAAGCTGATCGGCACCGCCAACACGATGGCAATCGCCGAGGTGACCACAGTACCGAGAATCGAAGACGCCGCGCCGTAATTGTCGGAAACCGGATTCCATGCTGCGGAAACGAAAAAATGAGCGCCGAAATGTTCGAGTGCCGGCCAACCGCCGTGGAAAAGCACGGCTATGATGGCACCGAGCACCAGCAGAACGAACCAGGCAAACGCCTGGGTGCCCCATCGAAAGAGCGTATCGTTACGCCGTCCCCGGCGCAGCCGCGCCGCTGTCGCGAGCGCGGCCGGTGCGGACAAGGACCTAGCTGAAGTATTTTCGCTCATCTGGGCCTAATCTATCAAAAAAAGAGCGGCGGGGACTATGCCCCGCCACAAGCAGATGACCTTGTTATTTTGTCACATTGCCTAGTTGGGAGGTATCAAGGCAAGTCTTTTAACATTACCTCTTGATGCCAAGTCATGTTGATCAGCTTCACGACCGAGCTGGGCATCGGAATATAGTCGAGGCCATCGGCGATGCTCTCGCCATGCTTGAAACCCCACTCGAAGAACTTGAGGACCGCACGCACCTGAGCAGGGTGCTTCGGCTTGGCATGCACCAACACGAAGGTCGCGCCCGTGATCGGCCAGCTCTTTGCACCCGGCTGATTGGTCAGCATCAGATAATAGCCGGGAGCCTTGGCCCAATCAGCATTGGCTGCTGCTGCAGCAAAGTTCTTGGCCGTGGGTGCAACGCGCCGGCCGGCGTCGTTGATCATGTCGGCATAGTTCATGTGGTTTTGGGTCACATAGGCATACTCGTTATAGCCGATCGCGCCCTTGATGCGGTTTACATAGGCGGCCACGCCTTCGTTTCCCTTGCCGCCTATATTGCCGCTGGACGGCCAGTCGACCGCCTTGCCGACGCCGAGCTTGGACTTCCACTCCGGGCTCACCTTGGACAGGTAGTCCGTGAAGATAAACGTCGTGCCAGAGCCGTCGGAACGATGCACCACGGTGATGTGCAGATCGGGGAGGTCAAGTCCCGGGTTGAGCTTTTTGATGGCCGAATCGTTCCACTTAGTGATGTTGCCCAGAAAAATGTCCGCAAGGACAGGACCAGAGAGCACCATCTGGCCGGGCTTGACGCCAGGCACGTTCATAGTGGGGATCACGCCGCCCATGGCAGTCGGGAACTGCACCAGGCCATGCTGCTTGAGCTGGGCTATGGTCAGCGGCGCATCGCTGGCGCCGAAGTCGACGGTACCCGCCTCGATCTGGCGAATCCCGCCGCCGGAGCCGATCGACTGATAATTCAGCTCGATGCCGGTATCCTTCGAGTACCGGTCCGCCCAAGCGGAGTACAGGGGATAGGCAAAGCTCGAACCGGCCCCGGTTATCGAGCTCACGCTGCCGGCATGCGCACCGGCAGAGAGCAGCGCGACTGCGCCGAGAACCGTTGTAATAAGTAACTTTTTCATCGTTTCCTCCAACATTGAAAATGATTTTCAGATGTCATGATGACAGGAATTATACTGCCGTGACAGCTCAGAAAGCCGCCTGCATAAACAGGCCAATTTCCTGATATTTACCGCTATTGGTGCCGCCAATGGTGCCATTGGTAGTGCTTATGCTGCCATTTTCCACTTTGTCGTACTTGTAAACCAGTGCGAAAGTGATCTGTTTCGAGGCCTTGTACTGAAGACCCAGATTGTAGTAATTGCTCTTGGTATCCGAATAGCAGGTGGCACTCGTAGCGGCGCTCAGATCTTTACACGGTTTGACATTGTCGTAGCGTGCAAATACGCCCCAAACCGGCGTGAAATCGTAGCTGGCGAACACCGAATAGCCATCCGCGGCTGTACCATAGGTCGTGGTCACATTATTCCAGTCCTTAGCGTAGAAATAGTCCAAGCCAAGATTCCAATTTTTTTGCTCGTATACTGCCGCAAGATCATAACGGCTGGCCGTGTGATTGGCCGGGTTCTGTTCGGTGCCTTTGCCATTTTTTCCAGTGGTACCGCCCACCAGGAGATGCAGACCGCCAAATGCATTGTAGTCAAGACGACCCGCCAGCTCCATGCCTTTGCTGCGCCCAGGGTGATGGTACCCGCCGCCACTGACCAGGGAAACCTGCCAGTTCACCTTGCCCTCGTCTCCCAGCAGGTGCAGACCCCAATCTGCGGAGTTACCGAAATGGTTTCCATCAATCAGAACATTTTCGACATAGCGATAACGATACAGGTCTTCCATATGTGGAATCCAGGGCATATTGGCAAGACCGATTTGCAGTTTTACGCCGTCATTGAAACTCCGCTGAGCGTATAGGTTTTTCATGTAGACGTTCGTGTTGCCAATTGTAGAATCATAATTAAAGTCGGTTTGAAAGGCCATGGACCATTGTTCGTTGAAAGCCGTTTTCAGGACTAAATAGCCGCGCTTGACGTCAAAGCCGTAACCCGTCGGATTCACATTTGTCCCGTCACTGCTGTGCTTGATATAGCTCATATCGGCAAATATTTTCATGCCTAGTGTGGTGTGCTTGCTCAGGTAGCTCAAGGTACCAGGGTCTGCGGCATGAGCCGTAGTCGCGATCGTGGAGACCGCCATCAGAACCGTGGTCGCTGCCAGTATCTTTCTCACTGTAATAACCTCCAAAAATCATGAATGATGCAACGGCCAAACCATTCCCCAGCCGTTGAGCGCGCAGCTTAGAGGGGCTTTGTGACAGCGGGATGACAGCGGGATGAACTTTATATGGCGGAGCGAAAACCCGCGATTATCTTTTTTGTGAAGCTTACTGGGATACGATGCGCCGCTGCGGAAAAACGCAGGTAAACGTAGCACCCGCCCCGGCGGCACTTTGGACTTCCAAGGCGCTGTCATGACGCTCCAAGGCGTGTTTGACGATGGCCAGACCCAGTCCGGTACCTCCGCTCGCACGGGAACGTCCAACGTCCACGCGGTAAAACCGCTCAGTTAGACGGGGAATGTCCGCGGCGGGAATGCCCGGGCCATTATCGTTGACGGCAAAACGCGCACCCTGAGCACAGGATGCCCATGAGATATTGATCTTGCTACCGGGCGGCGTGTGCTGCACTGCGTTAGTGATCAGGTTCGAGAACACGCTCTGCAGTTCATTGGCCTGCCCGCCCAAATACAACCCAGGCATGATATCGAGACGGATATGATGGCGTCCCCCAGAGAGTGAATCCGCTTGGCGAGCCAGACGCTCAAGCAGATTCGGCACATCCACCCGTTCCGACTCCGCCCGGGTGCTTTCCGATTCCAGGCGGGCCAGAGTCAGCATGTCATTTACGATATCTTCCATACGAGCCGACTGTTGGACCATGTCCCTCAGGGGTTTTTGCCAGGGTTCCAAGTCCTTGCCCGCGATCGCGTCCTCGTGAATCATGTCGAGATACCCGCGCAGCACCGTCAATGGAGTACGCAATTCATGCGAGGCATTGCTGACGAAATCCCGCCGAGTCTGCTCCAGGCGCAAAAGCTCGCGCTGGATATCCCCCCACAGCCCCCAAGCCCTCGGCGCCCGGGCGATAGCCGCTCCCCTCAGATGACGGTAGAGCAGGAGCGCATTGGCGAGGTGCCACGCAAGATAGGCCGCGCAGGCAACCAACAAAACCATCCAGAGGCGCCCAAAAATGAAGCCCAATACCAAGGCAATGACGAACCCAGCCGTCGTCAGTATGAATTCCCTGCGCCAGGCATCTCTCACGATTGCGTCGAAAACCGGTAGCCACTGCCGCGCACAGTTTGCACCCAATGCTCGTAACCGTGGGGTGCCAGTGCCTTACGCAAACGAAGAATGTGAACATCCACGGTGCGCTCCTCAACATAGACGTTGCGGCCCCAAACGCGGTCCAGCAACTGCTCGCGCGTATAAACCCGTTCAGGATGGCTAACAAAGAAAGCCAGCAGGCGATATTCGGTCGGCCCCAGATCGACGGGCTTGCCATGGGCGCTCACCCTCTGGCCGGCACTGTCTACCACCAAGCCACCAACCTCCATGCGCTGCTCTACCCCGCCGGGCAACGTACGTCGCAACACAGCGCGAATCCGCGCCACCAGTTCCGAGGGCGAAAACGGCTTAGTCACGTAATCGTCGCAGCCTAAATCGAGACCACGTACCCGATTTTCCTCTTCCGCGCGGGCGGTCACCATGATGATTGGCAGCTCCCGCGTGGCCTCGTCGGCCTTCAATTCGCGGGCCAGATCAATACCACTAGTGCCAGGCAGCATCCAGTCGAGAAGTACCAGATCAGGCGGCCGCTCGGTTATTTCTAACCGTGCAGCTCGAGCATCGCCCGCCTCACCAACCCGGAATCCGGCCCGCTCCAGGCTGAAGCGCATCATCTGCCGGATCGGCTCTTCGTCTTCGACCACCAGTATACGTTTATCTTCCATTTACCCGTCTTTCACCTTGCACAGGGATTGTATTTCAGTTTATTGCGATCATGTGACTATTATGTTACAAAGCGACTTCATTTCGAAGTTACCAGTGTGCTTCGGCGCAGTACACTAGAGCCGTTCCGACCTGCCGCCGCTTTATGAATGACTCACCGCAAACCGCCGATGAACACCGCCTTCGGCTGCGCCACTTGCGCCCCGAGGATCATGCCGACATCAAGGCCGTGATGGACCGGATTTATACCGGTGCCCTCGGCGGCGGCTGGTCGCGGGAACAGTTCCTGTCCCAGCTCGCACGGTTCCCCGAAGGCCAGATCTGCATTGAGGATCATGGACGGGTCGTGGCCGCCGCGATGACCCTGATTCTGGACTACGAACAATACGGCGACCAGCACACCTATGCCGAAATCACCGCCAACGGCTATTTCACCACCCATGACCCCGACGGCGATGTGCTTTACGGTGCCGAGGTTTTCGTGGACCCCGAGTACCGCGACATGCGGCTCGGACGCCGTCTCTACGATGCCCGCAAGGAACTGTGCCGCAAACTCGGCTTGCGCGCGATTATTGCTGGGGCGCGTATTCCGGGATACCACGAATATGCCGACGAAATGACCCCGGAAAAATACCTGGAACTGGTGCGGCTGCGGGAAATCCGTGACCCGATTCTCAGCTTCCAGCTGGCCAACGATTTCCATGTACGCCGGGTCATTCGCGATTACCTGCCGGAGGACAAGGCCTCGCACGGTTACGCGACCATCGTCCAGTGGAACAATATTTTCTATATCCAGAAAGGCCCCGCCCTGATCGGCGGACGCAAGTCCATCGTGCGCCTGGGCACGGTGCAATGGCAGATGCGGACAATGAGGACCGTCGACGAACTGATGCAACAGGTAGAGTTTTTCGTCGACGCACTCGCCGGCTACCAGTCCGACTTCGCGCTTTTCCCGGAATTCTTCAACGCTCCGCTGATGGGCCAGTTCGACCAGAGCAACCCGGCCGAGGCCATGCGTGAACTCGCGCAATTCACCGACGAGATCTGCGAGCGCATGCAGCAGCTTGCCGTCGGTTACAACATCAACATCATCTCGGGTAGCCTGCCGGTCTATGAGAACCAGGAACTTTACAATGTATCTTTGCTGTTCCGTCGCGACGGCACCAGGGACGAGCAATACAAGCTGCACGTCACTCCCGACGAACGTGCCTACTGGGGCGTCAGAGGCGGCAATGAACTGAAGGTGCTTGATACCGACGTCGGAAAAATCGGCATCCTGGTCTGCTACGACTGCGAATTTCCCGAGCTTTCGCGCATCCTCGCGGAACAAGGAATGCGTATCCTGTTCGTGCCGCTGTGGACTGACACCAAGAACGGCTACCTGCGCGTACGCGCCTGCGCCCAGGCCCGCGCGGTGGAAAACGAATGCTACGTTGCGATCACGGGCAACGTCGGCAACCTACCGAAGGTCGAGAACGCCGATATCCAGTACTCGCAGTCGGTCGTGTTCTCCCCTTGCGACTTTGCCTTTCCGCACGACGGGATTGTCGCCGAAAGCACGCCCAATACGGAAATGACCCTGATCGCGGACCTTGACCTCAACCGCCTGCGGCGCTTGCGCAACGAGGGCTCGGTGCAGAATTTTCGCGACCGGCGCCTGGACCTCTACCAGGTTCGATGGTTGGGCGGAGACAAAAAAGACTGAGGGGTGTGAACACCCCTCAGTCCGAACCGACGCTCAGCAAGCTTTATGCATCGCTGGCATTCGACTGGTGCTGCGAGTGCGTGGCCGAGAGCTTGCGCATCCAGGGCAGCACCACCATCGCGATGACCACGCAAACAACGGCCGCGTAGCCCAACTTGTTGAACAGCGCCGTGTAGATGGGCAGGCTGTGCACCGG
>JBAUSV010000227.1:0-34504 GCA_049581885.1 Gammaproteobacteria bacterium
AAGCTTGACCTGGCCCGTGCCTACATCGACATGGGCGATGCCGATTCGGCCCGCGGCGTGCTTGAAGAGGTCATCGACGAGGGCGACGAAACCCAAAGAGGTGAGGCCAAGCGTCTGCTGGAAGATCTAGACTAGAACTATCACAAGACACCCGGTGGCTGCGACGGAACGGATTTCGTCATTGATCCGTTCATCCGCACGGCGGTATGCACTCGGTCTCGAATACGATGGCGGCGGCTTCGTGGGCTGGCAAAGCCAGCAGGGCGAACGTGCCGTACAAAGCGAACTTGAAGCGGCACTGGGAGCGGTTGCTGACGTACCCGTTGCGGTGGTAGCCGCCGGTCGGACGGATGCCGGTGTGCATGCCAGTGGCCAAGTCGCGCATTTCGATGTTCACTGCGAGCGCACCCTGTATGGGTGGCTGCGGGGCACCAACTCGAATCTGCCGTCGGATATGGCGGTGACTTGGGTGCGCGAGGTGCCGGGTACATTCCACGCCCGCTATGCGGCAACGGAACGCTCTTATCGTTATCTGTTGTGCGAGAGACGCGCTCGCCCGGTGCTTGCGCGTCGGCATGCGGCTTGGTCGTACCGCCCACTCGATACCGAACGCATGCAACGGGCGGCGGATGGCCTGCTTGGCGAGCACGATTTCAGCGCCTTTCGCAGCGCCCACTGTCAGGCGCATTCACCCGTGCGCAACTTGCGAGAGCTGCGCGTTGCGCGCCAGGATGAATGGGTCGTCATCGATGTTACGGCCAATGCGTTTCTGTATCACATGGTGCGCAACTTGGTCGGTACGCTGCTTAAAGTGGGGCAGGGTGAAGCCGATGTGGCCTGGCCTGCCGAGGTGCTGGCCGGGCGTGATCGCCGCCGCGCCGGACCGACGGCACCGGCCGAGGGCCTGACTCTGACCGGCGTCGAATATCCCGAACGCTTTGGTTTGCCTGCGGCGCGCAAACCGTTTCCCCCGCTATATGCGCTATCATAATAAGCCAACCTGGCAGCTCACGGCCCCGAGTCAATGAGCGTAGGAGACCGACCATGAGCTGGCTACGAAAACTCGTTCCCTCACGCATCGATTCCGACGCTCGCAAGTCCAAACAGCGCGGCGTACCGGAAGGGGTATGGATGGGTTGCAGCGCGTGCGGCGCCATGCTCTATCGGGGTGAGGTGGAGCGCAATCTTCTGGTGTGCCCCAAATGCGATCATCACATGCGAGTGAATGCGCGCAAGCGGATCGACATGCTGCTTGACGAGAAACCCCGGTATGAAATCGGTGCCGATATCAAACCGGTCGATTTTTTGCGTTTCAAGGATTCCAAGCGCTATCGCGACCGTATTTCCCAAGCCCAGAAAAAAACCGGCGAGACGGATGCACTGGTTGCTGTGCGCGGGCAGATAAAGGGTGTACCTGTTGTGGTGGCCGCTTTCGAGTTCGGCTTCATGGGCGGCTCCATGGGTTCGGTCGTGGGCGAACGTTTCGTGCGCGCCGTGAATGCGGCGATTGAAGCGGATGCGGCTTTTGTCTGCGTCAGTGCAAGCGGGGGCGCCCGCATGCAGGAAGCCCTGACTTCCCTGCTGCAGATGGGGAAAACCAGTGTCGCACTCGCACGTTTGCGTGCTGCTGGCCTGCCGTATATATCCGTGCTTACCGATCCCACCACGGGCGGGGTATCTGCAAGCCTGGCGATGCTGGGCGATATCAACCTGGCCGAACCGCGTGCCCTGATTGGCTTTGCCGGACAACGGGTGATTGAGCAAACGGTGCGCGAAACGCTTCCCGAGGGATTCCAGCGCAGCGAATTTCTGCTGGAGCACGGTGCCCTCGATCAGGTGGTGGATCGCCGCGAATTGCGCGACGTGATCGCCCGTCAACTGTCGATGCTGATGCGCCGCGAAGCCGCTTGATCGAGCGTCCCTCGCCGGGCACGGGATTGCCCGTCTGGCTCGACTACATTGAACAGCTCGATCCGAGTCGGATAGAACTCGGCCTGGAGCGTACGCGTAGCGTTCTGCAAACTCTGGGTCTGTCCAGACCGCCGTTTCGTGTCTTCAGCATCGGCGGTACCAATGGCAAGGGTTCGGTAGCGGCTTACCTGTCGGCGCTATTGCGTGCGGCAGGATCCGATCCGGTCGGCCTCTATACCTCGCCGCATCTGCTGGACTACCGCGAACGCATCGTGGTCGGGGAGCGCCCGGTCGAGGCGGGGGTTCTTGTTTCGGCGTTTGAGACCATCGAGCAGGCACGGGGCGCTACGCCTCTGACCTATTTCGAATTCGGCACACTCGCGGCGCTGGAGGTATTTCGCCGGGCCGGGGTGCGTGAAGCGGTACTCGAAGTCGGCCTGGGCGGGCGGCTCGATGCCGTCAATGCACTTGATTCGGTAGCTGCGGCTGTGGTGTCCGTGAGCCTGGATCATCAACAATGGCTGGGCACCGACCGGGACAGCATCGGGCGTGAGAAGGCCGGCATCTTTCGTGCCGATCGCGCGGCGATTATTGGTGACCGCGATCCGCCTCGGGGTCTGATCGAAACAGCGCACAAGGTCGGCGCCGATGTGTGGCTGATCGGACGCGATTTCGAGGCGGAAACCGGTGCCGATGGATGGACTTACCGGGGCCGTGAACAGGTACTCGGTCCATTGCCCGAACCTGGAATTCCCGGCGCACATCAACGCGACAATGCTGCTGTGGCACTGGCGTTGCTGGAGGCGGTGGAGCCGCAAGCGCTGGTGCAGCCACTCGGCGCGGCGCTGGCGGGGGTTCGTCTCGGCGGCCGACTGGAGTGCCGACACGACGCCCACGATGTGGAATGGGTGCTCGATGTCGCCCATAATCCGGCTGCCGCCGCCACACTGGCCGGTTGGCTGAAGCAGGCACCGAAGCGGCGCACTCGGGCGGTATTCGGGATGCTCGGTGACAAGGATGTGAGCGCGGTGGCAGCTGTCATGTCGTCATGGATAGATGTCTGGTATCTGGCGGGACTCACGGGTCACCGCGGTCAAAGTGCCGCGGAATTGGCGGCGCGGAGCGCGGAGGCGATTCCCGAACCCATCCTGTGGGACAATATTGCAGAGGCAATTGCAGGTGCGGCGCGAGATGCGCGGCCTGGTGAGCGTATCGTGGTATTCGGATCGTTTCATACCCTGGCCCAGGCGCTTGCCAGCGGGCTTGTGCCCCAGGAGAGTTCATGCGAGAGCGCTTGATTGGTGCGGCCGTGCTGGTCGTTATTGCGGTGATACTGATCCCGTGGTTGGTGTCTCGTGCGCATCACCCCGAGGATGTCGTGACACAGACGTCATGGCCAGCGAGTGCGAGTACGCCTGCACAACCTTATGTCTTGCCGCTGCAGAGTACGGTGCCCGCTAGCTCGAGCGCCGCAGCCATGCCGACGCCGGCCGCTCGCACAACCGCCAACGCCGTGACGCCGGGGGCGAAGGCTTTGGCCGCAAGCAGCTCACCGTCTCCGCACACGGTAGTCCGCCAGAAGCCCCTCCCGGTAAACTCGAAACCTGTTGCCTCTAAGGTGGATTTGGCTGCCTTGCCAAAGGTGAACTCATTATCTGCGGCTACCGGCTGGCACGTGCAGGCGGCCAGTTTCTCGGATATCAAGGCGGCGCAGACCTTGGAGAAACACCTGGAACAGGCGGGATTCAAGGTCAGCGTGGCGCCTCATCTGGTGGGCAAAACCACCTACTATCGTGTACTCGTCGGACCGTATCCGAACAAGACACAAGCGGACTCGGCTGCTACTGGCGTCGCTCGTATCAGCAGAACCAAGGTGCTGATACGCAAACCCGGAAGAGGCAAGGGATGAACTGGGCGGACTACGTGGTCCTTGCCATCGTTGCCTTTTCGGCGTTTATCAGCCTGATCCGCGGCTTTGTGCGCGAGGCCTTTTCGCTTGCCACCTGGGTGGGCGCCTTTGCGGTGGGCGTGATTTTTGTCGAGCCGGTAGCCCGTCTCCTGGCCCACTACGTGCCGGGTGAACAGTTGCGCCTCGTGCTGGCCTTTGCCGGATTGTTTGCCCTTGCGTTGATTGTCGGCATTGCCGCCAGCCACTTCGCGGCGATGATGGTGCAGCGCGCCAAACTGACGCGCGCCGACCGTGGTTTCGGCCTGTTCTTCGGCATCGTACGCGGCTATGTGGCGGTGGCGGCTCTGGTAGTCGCTGTTTCGTTTACTCACCTGCAAAACTCGCAGTGGTATAAACAGTCACTGCTGATCCCGTTTACCCATCCGCTGGCGTCCTGGATTGCGCAGAATCTGCCGACCAGCCAACTCAAGAAGAAGGCCTGACCCATGTGTGCAATTGTCGGTATTGTCAGCCGCAGCCCGGTTAACCAGGAACTCTACGATGCGCTGACCGTGCTCCAGCACCGGGGTCAGGATGCAGCCGGCATCATGACCGCGCAGGACAGCCACTTCTATATGCGCAAGGCGAATGGACTGGTGCGTGACGTGTTTCGTGCCCGCCATATGCTGCGCCTGCAGGGCAATATGGGTATCGGCCACTGTCGTTATCCCACCGCGGGCGGCATCGCAACTTCCGATGCACAGCCGCTTTACACCAATTCCCCGTTCGGAATCGGGCTCGCTCATAACGGAAACCTTACCAATGCCAGAACGCTTTCGGAATTGATCTATCGTTCCGACCGTCGGCATTTGAACACCAGTTTGGATTCGGAAGTAGTGCTCAACGTCTTTGCTCACGAGTTGGCGAGTAGAGCCGGATTGCGCGCACACGCCGACGACATATTCCGCGCGGTAGCCGCGGTACACGAGCGCTGTCGGGGCGGTTACGCCGTGGTTTCACTCATCGTCGATCATGGTCTGGTCGCTTTCCGCGATCCGCACGGCATTCGTCCGCTGGTGCTCGGTCAGCGCAACGTGGACGGCGGACCCGAGTACATGGTGGCCTCGGAAAGTGTGGCGCTCGATATTCAGGGGTTCGATTACGTGCGCGATCTCGCGCCGGGCGAGGTGGTCTATATCGAGCAGGATGGACGGCTGCATTCGCGCGTGGTCGACGAAAATGCGGTACTGCGCCCGTGTATTTTCGAATACGTTTACCTGGCACGCCCCGACTCGTTCATGGATGGTGTCTCGGTATACAAGGCCCGCCTGCGCATGGGCGAGAAGCTGGCCGAAAAGATCCTGCGCGAACGTCCCGAGCACGATATCGACGTGGTAATCCCGATTCCGGAAACCAGCCGCACCTCGGCGTTGCCCCTGGCCCAGATGCTCGGTGTGCCGTTCCGCGAAGGTTTCGTGAAAAATCGCTATGTCGGACGCACCTTCATCATGCCCGGTCAAGAGGAACGACGCCGCAGTGTACGCCAGAAGCTAAACGTCATCGATCTGGAATTCAAGGACAAGACGGTGTTGCTGGTAGACGATTCGATTGTCCGCGGCACCACTTCGCGCCAGATTGTGGAGATGGCGCGCCAGGCCGGTGCGAGGCGCGTTTATCTCGCTTCGGCAGCGCCTCCGGTGCGTTATCCGAACGTGTACGGGATCGACATGCCGGTGGCGAACGAATTGATCGCACATGAACGCAACGTGGACGAAATCAATGCCTATATCGGCTCCGACTGGCTCATCTATCAGGATCTCGACGATCTGATTGAGGCTGTGCGTGAAGGCAACCCCAAACTCGAGGCGTTCGAGGATTCCTGCTTCAGTGGCAGTTACATAACGGGTGACGTGACGCCCGATTACCTGGCCGAATTGGCCGAAGAACGCTCCGACGCCGCCAAGAAGGCGCGGGCGCGGGCCGATCTGGCGGACGTACTGAACGAGGACTGAACAAGGCGGTCGCACCATGTCCGATGACCGTGATCGCTTACTGGCTCTGTTTCGAGTAGCACTCAAGTCTGTCCGGGCTGATCTTTTGACCGAGACGGCTTTGGCGCATGAAAACGTGTGCCATGTCATTGCCCTGGGCAAGGCCGCCGAAGCCCTGGCTGCGGGAGCCTTGCGGGCTAATCGCGATATCGTAAGCGGCTTCGTTGCCTTGCCGAGAGGATACGCAACCGGTGAATTACCCGAGCAAGCGCAATTCGTGCGTTATTCCGGTGCTCATCCCGTCCCCGACCAATCGAGTCTCGCGGCCGGGGCAGCGCTCGAACGCTACGCTACCGGCCTGCCACGTGGTGAACGGGTGGCAGTACTCGTTTCCGGCGGCGCATCCTCCTGTGTGGAATGTCCCGCACCGGGGGTCGATCTGGCCCTGCTGCGCCGTGCCAATACTTGGCTGCTTGCCAGCGGTTTGCCGATCACCGCGATCAATGTCGTGCGCGCCCGGTTGTCGCGTCTCAAGGGCGGCGGGTTGGCTCATTGGTTGCACGGCTGTAAAGTGAGCGCCTGGGTTCTGAGCGACGTGCTCGGAGATGCCGACTCGAGGGTAGGTGGCGGGCCGTTAAGTGCAGTGCCTGCCTGTCTACCGACGTTACCTGACTGGCTGCGTACGCCTCTGGAATCTGTGGCACTCAGCCCGGGAGACAGTATTCCCCTCCAGCGGCTCGTGGGCAACCGCGATGCGGTGGCTGCAGTCTGTGCCGAGGGCGCCCACTACCGGGGTGATCTGACCGGCAGCCTGGAAACAGCTTGCGCGGACATCATAAGCACGATTGTTGAGATTGAACCTGGCCTCTTCGTGTGGGGGGGCGAAACTACATTCGAATTGCCCGCTGATCCGGGTCGAGGTGGGCGTTGCCGTCATCTGGCGCTAACCGTGGCGCATCGGCTGGCGGGCCGTCCAGGTTGGAGTTTGCTCGCAGCGGGCACGGACGGTTGGGACGGCACCGAAGCGGTGGCCGGAGCCTGCGTCAGTGGTGCCACACTGGAGCACGGCTATCGTCGTGGCCGCGATGCGGAAAGGGATTTGTCCCGTGCCGACAGTGGCAGTTTTTTCGCTGGCGGCGGCGAGGAAATCATCACGGGCCCCACTGGCACCAACGTTAACGATCTGGTCATCGCTCTCAAGCATTAGACTGGAAGCGTCGCCATCTTGCCGGCTTATCGCGCAGCGCAGCTGCGCCCCTACACATACAGTAGTGGTTCAGTCCAGGGGCAGGGTGGTTAGTTTGATACTGTTTCCATCTACGCGCAGCACACTCCCCTGGGTGTACCAATCGCCTAGCACGATACGTTCGCGTTCTGTTTCGTCCACCGTTAGTTTGTGTATATTCGGACGGTGCGTATGCCCGTGAATCATGCGCGGCACCCTGTGTTCGCGAAAGGCGGCTTCCACGGCCCCCGCGTTTACGTCGGTGATTTCCGGTGCCATGTCCTGTCCCCGGCTACGACTTTTCTCGCGGACCTGCCCGGCAAGTGTCCGTCGTATTTCGAGCGGTCGGGACAGAAAGTCCTGCTGCCAGGCGGGGTTTCTGACCATGGCGCGGAAAGCCTGATAGGCAGTGTCGTCGGTGCACAGCGCGTCGCCGTGCAGGATGACGGTCGGCGTGCCGTAGAGGTCGAGACGCAGCGGTTCGGTGAGTATCCGCATGCCGGCGCGTTGCGCGTAGTCCTCGCCGAGCAGGAAGTCGCGATTACCGACCATGAAGTACACGGGTGTGCCGGAATCGGCAACGGCTGCAAATGCCTTTGCCACGCGCGCATGGTGCGGGTCGGGATCGTCATCGCCGAGCCATACTTCGAACAGATCGCCCAGGATGTAAAGCGCCTCGGCCTCGCGAACCTCACCCGAAAGAAAATCGAGAAACAACTCGGTGATGGCGGGGCGCACCGCGTCCAGGTGCAGGTCGGAGATGAACAGCGTTGACATGATCAGTGCTGCCCCTCGATGATGCTTGCTTTTGTGATCACGACCGGCACCTGCGGTGCGTCCTGACTGAATGGGCCTGCTGGGCCGGTGGGCACGGAGGCGATCTTGTCCACCACTTTCATCCCACTCACCACCTTGCCGAACACCGCATACCCCGAGCGATCGGAATGCGGGTCGAGACTGGTGTTGTTGCCCAGATTGATGTAGAACTGCGAGGTCGCTGTGTCCGGCGCAGCTTTACGGGCCATGGCGATGGTGCCGCGCATGTTCGACAGGCCATTGTGCGATTCGTTGGGAATGGGCTTGCGAGTTTTCTTCCTCTTGTATTTTGCCGTGTAGCCGCCCCCCTGTATAACGAAGCCGGGAATCACGCGGTGGAAAATGGTGCCATTGTAAAAGCCGCTACGCACATAGGCGAGGAAATTCCTGACCGTCAGCGGGGCACGCACGAGATTCAACTGCACGACGAAACTACCCTTGGTGGTCACGAATTTTACTTCCGGATGCGTCGGGGTCGGTGCCAGTGAAACAGGGGCGGTTGGTGCCGCGGCGAAGGCCGTTCCGGTTGCGGCGAGCAGGATTGCGCCGGTCATCAAGGTTACGAATCGATTCATTCTAAGTGGACCCGGATAAAGTTTGCAGTGCATGATACCGTGACGGGCGCGCGAATTCAGCGCCTGTGTGCGAAAATTGCCTGTTCCTGACTTGAATCGCCCGCCTTCGAGGCACATGACCCAGATGATCCGCACCCGCTTCGCTCCCAGTCCGTCCGGCCGTCTGCACCTCGGCAATGCGCGTACGGCGCTGTTCAGTGCCTTGTTGGCCGTGCGTGATGGCGGACAGTTTGTGTTACGGATCGAGGACACCGATGCCGCCCGCAGCCACGATAAGCATATAACCGAACTGCTTGAGGATCTGCGCTGGCTGGGACTGCGCTGGGACGAAGGGCCCGATATCGGTGGCGATAAGGGCCCGTACCGGCAGGCTGAACGGGGTGCGCTGTATGCCGAGCAGGCCGAACGGCTGCTTGCGGCGAATCGGGCCTACCCGTGCTTCTGCACCGCCGAACAATTGGCCACCGAACGCGCCGAGGCACTGGTGAAGGGGCGTGCGCCTCGCTATTCAGGCCGTTGTGCGCAGATCGCGCCCGCTGAGGCGCAGCGCCGCTTGGCTGCCGGCGAATCGGCGTCGCTGCGGTTTCGCGTGCCGGCCAACCGTGAACTGGTATTCGATGACATGGTGCGCGGCGAGCAGCGCGTGGCCAGTCACACCTTGGGCGATTTTGTGATTCGCCGTTCGGACGGTACGCCCGCATTCTTTTTTGCTAACGCGCTCGACGACGCCCTGATGCGTATCACCCATGTACTGCGCGGCGAAGACCATCTGGCCAATACGCCGCGTCAGTTGTTGCTGCTGGATGCGCTGGAGATGGATGCGCCTCGTTACGGGCACCTGCCGCTGGTCGTGGATGGCGAAGGCAAGCCGCTCTCCAAGCGCAACGCGAGCGTCGGCCTCGCCGAATTGCGCGAACAGGGTTGGCTGCCTCTGGCCGTGGCGAACTACTTGCTGCGGTTGGGCCATACGCCACAGAGCAATGAGCTTTTAGCGCTCGACGAGTTGGCCGCTGCATTCGATCCGTCTCATCTGGGCCGGGCAAGCGCCCACTACGACGCAGCTCAGCTCGGTCATTGGCAGCACCTGGCGATTGTTGCACTCGATGCTGAGACGGCAGGAGTGTGGAGCGGAGTTCGTGCATCTCGACAGGACGAATTCTGGCCGCTCATTCGCGAGAATGTAACGCATAAGGACGACGTTGAAGCGTGGGCGGCTGCGTTGGCTGCGGAACCACCGCCGTTGGATGCCGCGGCTGGGACGGCACTCCGCGAGGCACCACCCAAGCTATGGGACGCTGGAATGGGGCTGATCGACGAAAACGATTTTTCCGCAGTGGTTGGCGAGTTGCGCGAACGCACCGGTCTCGGTGGCCGCCGTCTGTTCCAGCCGTTGCGTGCCGCGCTTACCGGCCGTCACGACGGCCCCGAACTGGCCCGCTTGTGGGGCTGGTTTTCTCCCGCTGAACGTGGCGCGCGCTTTGCCCGTGCCGCCAAGTTCGCACAGTGAATAAGTAATGAAATATCCTCCGATCCAGATTCACAATTCCTTGATGCGAACCAAGGTCATCTTCACTCCGCGCCGGGACAAGCATGTTGACATGTACGTGTGCGGTGTCACCGTGTATAACGACAGTCACCTCGGCCATGCACGTATGCTGGTGGTGTTCGACATCGTCGTGCGGTATTTGCGCTCGTGTGGCTACACAGTGCGCTACGTGCGCAACATCACCGATATCGACGACAAGATCATCCACCGCGCGGCCGAGAACAAGGAGGACTGGCGCACGTTGGCCGAACGCTATACGCAACGCCTGCATGAGGATGAGCGAGCCCTGGGTCTGGTGCAACCTGATGCCGAACCGCGCGCCACCGAGCACCTGGGCCAAATCATCGCCATGATCGCGCGCCTGATCGAGACCGGTCATGCCTATGTGGCCGACAACGGTGATGTGTACTATGCCGTCAACCGATTCCCCGGCTACGGTAAGCTCTCCGGGCACAAACCTGAAGACTTGCGCGCCGGTGCGCGCATAGAGCCGGATGAGGCCAAGCACGACCCTATCGATTTTGCTCTGTGGAAGGCTGAGAAGCCGGGAGAGCCGGCGTGGGATACGCCGTGGGGCCGTGGCCGTCCAGGCTGGCACATCGAATGCTCGGCCATGGCCACGCATCATCTCGGTAACCACTTCGATATTCACGGTGGCGGACTCGATCTCAAGTTTCCGCACCACGAAAACGAAATTGCTCAATCCGAAGCGGCGACCGGAGAAACCTTCGCCGACATATGGATGCATAACGGATTCGTCGAGGTTTGTTCCGAGAAGATGGCTAAGTCGCTGGGCAATTTCACTACCGTGCGCGATTTGTTGTCCCGCTGGCCTGGAGAAACATTGCGTTTTTTCATCGCCACCAGCCATTACCGCAGTCCGTTGTCCTATACCCCGGAGCGCATCAGTGAAGCCCATGTGGGCCTGTCGCGATTGTATCTCGCGCTGCGCGGGCTTGATCTTAGTGTGGTGAAAGCAGATGATGCAGCCGCGGCCCCCTACGTCGAACGTTTCCACGCCGCCATGAGTGACGACTTCAATACACCGGAAGCATTGGCTGTTCTGTTCGACCTGGCCAGGGAAATCAACCGCCGCCGCGAAGCCGGGGAAGCCGCTGAACCGTTGGCTGCCGCGCTGCATGAATTGACTGAGCCGCTCGGTTTGCTTCGGATGGACCCCGATGTGTTCCTGCGTCTTGGACATGGCGGCGAGATCGGCGCCGAGGATGTCGAGAGGTTGCTGGAGGAACGCAAGGCGGCCCGTGTCGGTCGCGATTTCAAACGAGCGGACCAGATCCGCGACGAATTGATCGCACGCGGTATCGTGCTCGAAGACACAGTTCACGGCACCCTCTGGCGCCGTGCCTGATGGATCGAGGTATGGATTACACGTCCGTCAATCTTGCTGATAAATTCGGGAAATTTTCCGACTACTGGTCACCGCGGGTGATCGCCGAGATGAACGACTACCAGTTCAAGCTGGCCAGGATAGAAGGCGAATTCGTCTGGCACAGCCATGCCGATACGGACGAGGTCTTCATCGTCCTGGAGGGGGAGATGTCGATCGCATTTCGCGGCGGGCGCGTGGATCTGAAGGCCGGTGAATTGTTCGTGGTGCCTCGCGGAGTGGAACACAAGCCTTTGGCGCTCCGCGAATGCCGTATCATGCTGGTGGAGCCGCGCGGTGTGGTGAATACTGGCGAAACCGGCGGTGAATTGACGGCGGACAACGACGTCTGGGTATAGAGCGAGTTCGTGGCGCTACTGTAGTTCTTTAATCGAATAGTGGCCGTCGCATGTGTGATTCGCAGCGTTTTCCCAGGAGGGCATCGCATGATTTATTCGAGCATTACCGACACGATCGGCCGCACGCCGATCATACGCATCAACCGCCTGGCGCCGGACGGCGTGGACATGTACGTCAAGTCGGAGGCCTTCAACCCAGGCGGCTCCGTCAAGGACCGTCTGGCTAATGCCATCATCCGCGATGCCGAGCAGCGCGGTGAACTGAAGCCCGGCCAGACCGTGGTGGAAGCGACATCGGGGAATACCGGCATCGCGCTCGCCATGATCTGTGCGGCACGCGGCTACCCGTTCGTCGCCTTTATGACCGAGACGTTTTCGATAGAGCGCCGCAAGCTGATGCGCGCCTACGGCGCCAAGGTCGTGTTGACCCCGGCCTCCATCCGTGGCACGGGGATGATACAGATGGCGAAGGAATATGCCGAGAAGCACGGCGCTTTCCTGGCACGACAGTTCGAGAACCCGGCCAATCCTGCCTACCATCGCCAGACCACGGCTGCCGAGATCCTGTCCGACTTCGCCGGTCGGCGCCTTGACTGGTTCGTGTCGGGCTGGGGCACCGGCGGCACGTTGACCGGCGTGGGCGAGATGCTCAAGGTGGCGCGGCCCGAAACCAGGCTGATCGCTGCCGAGCCGGCCAACGCGGCGATGCTCAAGGGTGAGGAATGGCATCCGCACAAAATCCAGGGCTGGACGCCGGATCTGGTGCCCAAGGTATTGAACCGCAGTGTGCCCAACGAAATCATGACGGTGGAGGATGCCGTCGCCCGCGATACGGCGCTTGCACTGGCGGCGAAGGAAGGCATCTTCTGCGGCATCTCCTCCGGCGGCACCTTCGCCGTCGCGCTGCAGGTGGCGAAAAAGGCCCGCAAGGGCGACGTGATTCTCGCGATGCTGCCCGATACCGGCGAGCGTTACCTTTCGACTTTCCTGATGGAGGGCGTCAACGAGGGCTCCGACGAAGTGTAGGGCCTGGCTTCTGTTTCAGCGTTGGGTTATCGAGGCGGGCAAGTGGGGTGCCAATGCCTTGATCAGTTCCGCCACGACTTTCAGGTTGCCGGCCACGATGTTGCCGCCGGCAATGGGCCAGCCGCTGCGCCCGCTGATTTCGGTTGCCAGGCCGCCGGCTTCTTCCATGATGAGCGTACCGGCCGCGATATCCCAGGGCTTGAGATTCAACTCGAAAAATCCGTCCAGCCGTCCGGCAGCGGTCCAGGCCAGATCGAGCGAAGCAGCTCCCGCACGGCGTACTCCGGCAGTGCGCAGCATAATGGCGCGAAGCATGCCGAGGTAGGCTTCGAAATCGTCCGTTTCCCGGAATGGAAAGCCGGTGCCGATGAGTGCGTTTTTGAGATTGGGCCGGGCGCTGACGCGAATCCGTCGGTCGTTGAGCTGAGCGCCGCCGCCACGAACGGCCGTGTAAAGCTCTTCGTGCAGCGGGTCGTAGATTACGCCGTGGGTGAGGCGTCCCTGCTGGGCAATGGCAATGGATACCGCGAAAGCGGGGAACCCGTGCACGAAATTGGTGGTGCCGTCCAGCGGATCGACGATCCACTCTACAGTGTTGTTCGAACCGGGCTGTTTACCACTTTCCTCGGCCAGAATGGCATGTTCGGGGTGTGCCTTGCGGATGGTATCGATAATGGCCTGCTCGGCCTTGATGTCAACCTCGGTGACAAAGTCGTGGCGCTGCTTGGTGTGAACTTGCAGCGAATCGAGCCGGCCCATGGACCGCAGAATAATCGAGCCGGCCTGACGCGCAGCCTGCACGGCAATATTGAGAAGAGGATCCATGGGGCGAATTGTGCAAGAACTGGCTGCATAGTGTACTGCCTCGCCGGTAATCGGGCGTGCGTGAGCTGCCAATCGGGGCCTGACGCACTAAACTAGAACCCATATCGAAATACCCCGTAGTCGCGACGCCCGCATGGCAAGTCTTGCTCGTAGAATGACTACTGCTGCGCCTTGACAACCCGACGCGGGGGCACAAAGCGGCCCACGCGGTATTTTGAGATAGGTTCTGGAAAAATATCGACGGTTTTTTGATTCATGTTCGAAAACATTCGCATTGTGCTGGTCGAAACCAGCCACCCCGGCAATATCGGAGCGGCAGCCCGCGCCATGAAGGTGATGGGCTTGAAACGCCTGGTACTGGTCAATCCACGGTGCGAAGTCGGAAGCGAGGCACGGGCTCGGGCATCGGGCGCGTTGGATCTGCTCGATGCCGCCACCACGCTGTGTTCGATCGGTGCAGCGCTCGAAGGCGCGCGGTATGTGGTCGGCACCAGTGCCCGCGCGCGGCGGCTCGGGCCGGAATTGGTGAATTTGCGCCCGGGCGTCGCCGAGTTGATGACGATGTCTGCTGCGGATGAGGTGGTCATTCTGTTCGGCCCGGAGCGTACGGGGCTCGACAACGCGGCGCTCGATTGCTGCAACCGGCTGTGGCGGATACCCTCGGATGCGGACTATGGTTCGCTTAACCTGGCCGCCGCGGTACAAGTGGTGGCCTATGAATTGCGGGTCGCTCGCGATAGTGGTGCGGCCACTGGTTTCGAACCGACCGAGACGGCGCCGGCTGAGGAGGTGGCGGCGTTATGCGAGCATTTCGGGCGCGTTGCGCACCGCGTGGAGAGCATCAATCCGCAGGCTCCGCGCCTCGGCCTGCGCCGCGTGCAGCGCCTGGCCCGGCGTGCTCGTCCCGAGACGAGTGAGGTTAAGCTATTAAGAGGCTTCCTGAGTGCGGTGGAGCGCGCCACCGCCGCCGCACCGAATAAAGACGAGAGCGACACATGAGTAGAATCCATCTCAAAACACCTCATGAACCGCGTTGCCGCGGCTTTGTTGCGCCTCGTTGCGCCGCAGGCACAATTCGCCGCCATCACGATCGTGCGGTATTCTGAGATGGATTCTATGGGCAAATCGCCGATTTATCTCGATTACGCGGCTACTACGCCGGCTGATCCGGCGGTAGTCGAGGCGATGCTGCCCTACCTGGGTGTCGATGGATGCTTCGCCAACCCGGCGTCGATCAGCCATGCGGCGGGACGTAGCGCGCGCGAGGCGGTCGAAAATGCGCGTGCTGAGATAGCAGAACTGGTAAACGCGCAGCCCGAGGAAATCGTTTTCACCTCGGGGGCGACCGAGTCCGACAATCTTGCCCTGCAGGGGGTGCTGCATTGCTGCCACGGCGGCAAGGGGCATCTGATCACTGAGCGCGGCGAACACAAGGCAGTGCTGGATACAGCGCAGAGCCTGGAAAGCGACGGACACAGCGTGACGCGGCTCACACCCGAAGCGGACGGCCGTATCCTGCCTGAGCGTTTGGCTGAAGCCATTACCGACAAGACGGCGTTGGTCTCTATCATGCTGGTCAACAACGAAATTGGCGTCATTCAGGATATCGCCGGCCTGGGGCACGAATGCCGCAAGCGCGGCGTGTTGTTCCATGTGGATGCGGCGCAGGGCGCCGGCAAGGTGGCAGTCGATTTGAGTGAACTGCAGGTCGATCTGATGTCCTTTTCCGGGCACAAGCTTTACGGCCCCAAGGGTATCGGTGCGCTCTATGTGCGCAAATCCCCGGATGTGCGGTTGGATGCATGCATGCACGGTGGCGGGCACGAGCGGGGGTTCCGTTCCGGCACACTGGCGACGCACCAGATTGTCGGCATGGGCAAGGCCTTTGCCATCGCGCGCGAACGGTTCGATGCCGACAGCATACATTGCGCGAAATTGACGGCGCAGTTGCGCGACGGATTGCAGAAACTCGGCGGCGTGGAAGTGAACGGCCCCGACGATACGCACCGCGCGGCACATATCATCAACCTGGCTTTCTCCAACGTGGTAGCCGATACGCTGCTCTACTTCCTGACCGATGTGTCGGTGTCCACAGGCTCGGCGTGCAGTTCTTCCTCGCGCGCGCCGTCCTACGTGCTCAAGGCCATCGGCCTGTCCGACGAACGCGCTCGTTCGAGTTTGCGCCTGAGCGTGGGACGCTTCACCACCGAAGAAGAGGTGCGCTACGCCGTGCAGCACATCAGTGACGCCGTGAAGCGTTTGCGCGCCATGGCGCCGCGGACGTAAGCCGTTTGAACTAATGAATCAGGCGGTTCCTGGCGATCTGGCTCGCGATCATCTGGAGCATCCGCGAAATGCCGGACCCTGGCCGGAGGCAGTCACAACCTTGCCGCGGGTAGCGGGCGAGGCGGGCAGTGTGGCATCGGGCGCATTTATCCGCTTCCGTTTTGCCCTCGATGCAGATCGAATCGCGGCGGTACGTTATGAGGTTTTGGGCGATCCGTCCCTGATAGCTGTGGCCTCGTGGTTGTCCGACACCCTGCTTGGAAAAGACGCTGAACCGACAGTGGTGCCGGCGGGCCTCGACATCGCCCGGACGCTGGAGCTCGAACGCGCTGAACACGGCCTGGCCCTGCTCGCAGAAGATGCCGCGCGCCGGGCTCTGGAAAGGCCGCAAACGGCAGGCCAGAAGCCTGTCGTTTGTAGGGGTTCGCAGCGAGTGTAGTGGGAGAACGAGCAGACCTGTTTCCGGTTTTGAGGCGCATAGTGGTTCTACGCAACGAAAAACCGGGGATATGTGTGCCGCTCTCCCGCTCGTGGAGTAGGTTCACCCTGAACCAGACAGGCTCCTTGGCTTGATTCGGAGAGCCACACCCGTTATCATGCGCGTCTGCCGTTGCGGGGTGGAGCAGTCTGGCAGCTCGTCGGGCTCATAACCCGAAGGTCGTAGGTTCGAATCCTACCCCCGCTACCAGTTCCGCTGATCAGGCGGGCAATAAAGGGCCTCCATGAAGGAGGCAAAAAAATGGGCCGGTAGGCCCATTTTTTGTTTGTGAAGAGGACACGTCGTGGCACGGGTAGAACGCAAGGCACTGATCGAATGGTTGGAGCCGGAAGTGGGTAGCCTTGGCTACGAACTGCTCGATATAGAGTGGGTGAGCGGTCGTGGCTCCACGCTGCGATTGTTCATCGACACGGAGGCGGGCGTGGGGCTGGACGACTGCGAACGTGTGAGTCGCGCGGTCGAGGCTTTGCTTGACGTCAAGGACACGATTTCGGGCGAGTACCGGCTGGAAGTGTCGTCGCCGGGCATGGAACGCCCGTTGCGCACGGCGGCACATTTTGCCGAGGTTCGCGGGCAACGTGTGCGATTGCAGGTGCGCGAGCCCGACAATGCGGTACGCAAGCTCAGGGTAGAGCTTGTGGACATCGAGGGTGAAAACCTGGTGGTGGACAACGGGAGCGAGCAACGCACCGTTGCCTTGGACGATATTGTTTCGGCGCGTTTGGCGCCGATCGACAAAGCAAAGACTGGCTTGCGTAAAAAGGGCAAGCGCAGATAACGAGGGTAATAAGGATATGAGCAAGGAACTTTTGATGGTGGTTGATGCCGTCTCCAACGAGAAGGGCGTACCACGCGAGGTGATTTTCGACGCGCTGGAAGCGGCACTCGCTTCGGCGACGCGCAAGCGTCATGCCGAAGAGGTGGACGTGCGCGTGGCGGTCGATCGCACGAGCGGGGAATACGATACGTTTCGCCGCTGGGCCGTGTTGCCCGACGATCAGGAGATCGAAAACCCCGATGCCCAGCTGCATCTTGAAGATGCGCGTGAACGCGATCCCGAAGCCGAGGTAGAAGGATTTGTCGAAGAGCCGATGGAATCGATCGCCTTCGGCCGCATCGCTGCACAAACGGCAAAGCAGGTGATCTTTCAGAAGGTTCGCGAGGCCGAGCGCAAGCAGGTGGCGGAACTTTACGCCGACCGAGTGGGCGAATTGGTGAATGGCGTGGTCAAGCGTGTGGAGCGCGGCAACATCTACATCGATCTGGGAAGCAATGCCGAAGCACTCATCCCGCGTGAGGAATCCATTCCGCGCGAATCGGTGCGCACCGGTGATCGTCTGCGGGGCTACCTTAAAGAGGTGCGCGAAGACGTGCGTGGTCCGCAGCTTATTGTCAGCCGCACGGCACCCGAACTGATTATCGAACTGTTCAAGCTCGAAGTGCCTGAAGTGGGCCAGAACCTGGTGGAGATACTGGGTGCGGCACGCGAACCGGGCGTACGCGCCAAAATCGCTGTGCGTAGTCTGGATCGGCGTGTGGACCCGGTCGGCGCCTGCGTAGGCATGCGCGGTTCACGTGTGCAGGCTGTTTCGCGTGAACTCAACGAGGAACGCGTGGATATCATCATCTGGGATGAAAACCCGGCACAGTTCGTCATCAATGCGATGGCTCCTGCCGAGGTGCTTTCGATCGTGGTCGATGAGGAACGCAGCAGCATGGATATTGCCGTGGCAGAGGATTTTCTCTCCAAGGCGATTGGCCGCGGCGGGCAGAACGTGCGTCTGGCGAGCCAGCTCACGGGTTGGGAATTGAACATCATGAGCACCGAGGAAGCCGAGCAGAAGAGCGAGGCCGAAGTGGCGCGGCTGTGCGAGATGTTCAAGACCAAACTGAATGTCGATGCGGAAGTTGCCGAGATTCTGGTGCAGGAAGGGTTTGCTTCGCTGGACGAGGTGGCCTACGTACCCACGTCGGAACTGGTACGCATCGAGGAATTCGACGAGGCCGTAGTCGAGGAATTGCGCAGTCGCGCGCGCGACGTGTTGCTGGCACAGGCTATTGCCTCCGAAGAGGTGGCCGAGAAAAGCGGGTTCAACAAGGATCTGCTCGACGTTGCCGGCATGACCGGTGAACTGGCGGTCAAACTCGCCGCAGCGAATGTGGCGAATCGCGAGGCACTGGCCGATCTGGCGACAGATGAATTGATGGAGTTGACCGACCTGGATGACGAACAGGCGGCGGCAATGATCATGAATGCACGTGAAATCTGGTTTACGGACGAGTCCGACTCCACAGATTCAAATACCGCACAAACTGCGGAAGCCGAATAACAGGAGATTGGGCGATGGCTGAAGTTACTGTAAGAGAATTCGCCGAGCAAATACATACGCCGGTAGAGCGGTTGCTGGAGCAGCTTGCCGAAGCGGGGGTTGAGGTATCGAAGGCTGATGATTCCCTGAGCAACGAGCAAAAGATGCAGCTGCTCGCACATCTGCGCCGTGAACATGGAGAAGATGGCCAGGCCGAGCCGCGCCGGATCACTCTCAAACGCCGCAGTATGAGCGAGCTCAAAATTGCCGGCGGACAGGGGCGCACCAAGACGGTGAACGTCGAAGTTCGGCGCAAGCGCACCTACGTCAAACGTGCGGCCGTTATCGAGCAGGAACAGCAGCGTATCGACGAGGTGCGACGCGCACGCGAGGCCGAAGAGGCCGCCATCCTGGCGAAGCAGAAGGCGCAGGAAGAACTCGTCGAGCGTCAACGTCTGGAAGAACAGGAGCGTGCTCAGCAGGAAGAGGCAGAGCGCGAAAAAGCGACACGCGAGCGCGAGGAGCAGGAACGCGAACGCATACAGGAACGGGAGCGCCTAAAGGCCGAGGCCGAGGCCCGGCGCGAGGAAGAGGAAGAGCGCAAACGCCTGGAGCGTGCGCTGCATCCGCGGCACGGGAAAACGCCTACCGCGACCACCCCTGGTGCACCGTTGTCCGGTGAATTGCACGTCAAGCGCGGCGGACGGGGTCGGCGGAGTAATCGAGCTGCAGGCGGACGCCGGCGCCAGTCGCGTATCGCGAGCGTAGAAACTCAACACGGTGGTTTCCAGCAACCGGTCGAGCAGAAGAAGAAGGTCATCGAGATCCCCGAAGCAATCGGCGTGAACGATCTCGCGCAACGCATGTCGGTCAAGGGCACCGAGGTTATCAAGGCGCTCATGGGCATGGGCATGATGGCAACGATTAATCAGGTGCTGGATCAGGACACGGCGGTGCTGGTAGTCGAGGAGATGGGGCACGAAGCCCGGATCGAATCGGCCCAGGACGTCGAATCCCAGTTGATGGCTACCGAGATCGAACGTGGTCAGGCCAAGGTTCGCTCTCCGGTAGTTACTGTGATGGGCCATGTCGATCACGGCAAGACGTCATTGCTCGACTACATCCGCAGCACCAAGGTGACCGACAAGGAAGCCGGCGGCATCACGCAGCATATCGGCGCCTATCACGTCAAGCACAAGAAGGGCGGCATTACGTTCCTGGATACCCCGGGACACGAGGCCTTTACCGCAATCCGCGCGCGAGGCGCGCAGTCAACCGACGTGGTGATTCTGGTAGTGGCGGCCGATGACGGCGTCATGCCGCAGACGATCGAGGCGATCGAGCATGCCCGTGCTGCCGAGGTTCCGATTGTGGTTGCAGTTAACAAGATAGACAAATCCGAAGCAGATATAGATCGGGTCAAGAACGAGCTGTCCCAACGTGAAGTCGTACCGGACGATTGGGGCGGCGACGTGCAGTTCGTTCCGGTGTCGGCGAAAACCGGCGAGGGTGTGGACAAATTACTCGAAGCGGTGCTGCTGCAAGCCGAATTGCTTGAGCTGACCGCCTCTCCTGAGGGTCCCGCACAGGGCGTGGTCCTGGAGTCGCGACTCGACAAGGGCCGCGGTGCCGTGGCGACATTGCTGATTCAGGAAGGCACGCTCAAGCGCGGCGATATGTTGCTCGCCGGTCGCGAGTTCGGTCGTGTGCGTGCCCTGCTTGACGATAGCGGCGCCACCATGAAAAGTGCCGGTCCTTCCATGCCGGTTCAGGTGCTGGGTTTGTCCGGTACGCCAGAGGCAGGCGATGAGGCGCTGGTGGTGGAAAACGAGCGCCGGGCGCGCGAAGTCGCGGATCATCGCGAGACACGCGAACGCCAGGTACGTCTGGCCAATCAGCAGGCCTCGCGTCTGGACGAAATGTTTACCCAGATGGGGCAGGACGAATCGAAATCGCTCAATCTCATCATCAAGGCCGACGTGCACGGCAGCCTCGAGGCGGTGCGCGACGGTGTGGTACGCATGTCGAGCGAAGAGGTTCAGGTCAAGATCGTGAGTTCCGGCATCGGGGCGATCACCGAGTCCGATCTTAATCTGGCCACCGCGTCCGGTGCCGTCGTCCTCGGCTTCAATGTCCGCGCGGACAACGTGGCGCGCAAGGCGCAGCAGGAAAGCGGCGTGGATATTCGTTACTACAGCGTAATCTACGAACTGATCGACGATATCCGCAAGGCGCTCTCTGGCATGCTTTCGCCGGAACTGCGCGAGCAGATCGTCGGCCTGGCCGAAGTGCGTGATGTGTTCCGTTCGCCGAAATTCGGTGCGGTTGCCGGCTGCCTGGTCGTCGATGGCTATGTGCGCCGCGACAACCCGATCCGAGTGCTACGCGACAGCGTGGTGATCTACGAGGGGTCGCTGGAATCGTTGCGCCGCTTCAAGGACGATGTGAAGGAAGTACGTGCCGGCACCGAGTGCGGCATCGCGGTCAAGGATTACAATGATGTGAACGCGGGCGATCAGATCGAGTGCTACGAGCGTATCGAAGTCGCACGTGAAATAGAGGCCTGATGAACAACGCGCCTGTCTCTCGCGCCGAACGGGTCGGTGCTGAAATCGCGCATGCTTTGGCCAGCGCGATCGAACGCGAATGCTCCGATCCGCGCCTGTATCTGGTGACCATCACCGGTGTGCGCATGTCACCGGATTTGAAATACGCTCAGGTCAATGTGTCCAGTGTGAACCCCGACGCGGACGGCGCAATCGTTATTACTGCGCTGGTTCACGCGGCCTCTCGGCTGCGTCGCTCTCTGGCCAAGGCGGTGCGCCTGCGTGTGGTGCCGCGTCTGGATTTTCGCTGGGACAACAGCGGCGAACGGAGACAGCATCTGGAGGCACTGATAGTGCGTGGTTTGCCACGCGGCGGAGACGGCACGTGAGCAGCAAGCGCGGCCGGCGCATAGACGGAATACTGTTGCTTGACAAACCGGTCGGAATAACTTCGACGCATGCTCTGAACCGCGCCAAGCACGTGTTCTACGCCCGCCGCGGTGGGCATACCGGAAGCCTCGATCCGCTGGCTAGCGGGCTGTTGCCACTATGCTTCGGGGAAGCGACCAAGATATCGGCCTTTCTGCTCGACGCTGAAAAACGCTATGTGGTCGAGGCGCGCCTGGGAACGGCCACTGATACCGCCGATGCCGATGGCGAAGTCATCGAAACGGCGACTGTGCCGGCGCTGGATGCAGGTCGGGTGGAAGCGGTACTCGAAGGTTTTCGCGGGTCCATAGAACAAATTCCGCCGATGTACTCGGCACTGAAACACCAGGGAGAGCGCCTGTACACGCTGGCCCGCAAGGGGGTCACCGTGGAACGCGAACCGCGACCGGTAACCATCTACAAACTGCTGCTGCGCGACCTGGGCGAAACGAGTCTTGGTCTTGAGGTGCATTGCTCCAAGGGGACGTATGTGCGCACGCTGGTCGAGGATATAGCTCGGGCGCTGGGTACCGTGGGGCATGTGAGCGCGTTGCGCCGAACCGGCGTTGCCGGTTTCGGCACCGATGACGCGTGGGTCACCCTGGAAGCGCTGGAGGCAGACGAAAATCCCCAACAGTGGCTGCTCGCACCCGATACGGCGCTCCAGCAGTGGCCGGCGATGACGCTCAACCGCGATCTGGCCCACTTTTTCCGGCATGGGCAGCCGGTGCAGATAGCACGCGCGCCCACGGCAGGGTTTTTGCGCCTGTATGGCGAAGGCGTGGGCTTCCTCGGCGTGGGGGAAGTGCTGGACGACGGCAGAGTGGCGCCACGGCGGTTGATGAGCACCGCAGCGGCTTGAGTAAACCCCCCGATTACCGTAAAATTACGCGGTTAGGGCCTTTGAAACGCATCATAGAGCGGAGATTAGCTGAATGTCATTGAATCAGGAAAGCAAGCGCCAGATCATCGGTGAATATGGCGCCAACGAAGCCGACACCGGCTCCACGGAAGTGCAGGTGGCGCTGCTCTCGGCCCGCATCAGCGGCTTGAGCGACCATTTCACCTCGCACAAGAAAGATCACCATTCGCGCCGCGGACTGCTGAAGATGATCAGCCAGCGCCGCCGTCTGCTGGATTACCTCAAGGGGTCCGACCGTGCCCGTTACCAGCAGTTGATCGCGCGTCTCGGCCTGCGCCGCTAAGCGGTCCAGCCTCTACCATTCCGGGAGTTATTAGTGTCTGTAATCAAGAAAAGTTTCGATTTTGGGGGCAAGGAAGTCACACTGGAGACAGGGCGTATAGCCCGCCAGGCCGATGGCGCCGTGCTCGTTACCATGGAAGAGACGACGGTACTGGTGACCGCGGTGGGGCGCCGTCAGGCCGATCCCGGCCGCAGCTTCTTTCCGTTGACGGTCAATTACCAGGAAAAAACCTATGCCGCCGGCCGTATCCCCGGCGGTTTTTTTCGCCGTGAAGGACGTCCCGGCGAAAAGGAAACGCTGACCTCGCGTCTGATCGACCGGCCGATTCGTCCGCTGTTTCCGAAAGGCTTCAAGAACGAAGTCCAGGTCATCGCCACGGTGGTGTCGATGAACCCGGAAATCGATCCCGATATTCCCGCCCTGATCGGCGCCTCCGCTGCACTGGCCTTGTCCGGTATGCCCTGGAAGGGGCCGATCGGCGCCTGCCGCGTGGGTTACAAGGACGGTGAATTCCTGATCAACCCGACCTTCACAGAACTCGAAACTTCGGAACTGGATTTGGTGGTAGCCGGTACGCAGGATGCGATCCTGATGGTGGAATCCGAAGCCAGTCGGTTGCCTGAAAAGACCATGCTCGATGCCGTGTTCTGCGGCCAGGAAGCTTTCAAGCCGGCGATCAAGGCGATCAATGAGCTGGTGGCGGAAGCCGGCAAACCGACCTGGGACTGGAAGTCCGCTCCTGTGGCTCAGGGTTTGGTAGAGACGCTGACAGCGGGTTACGAACAGAAGGTGGCCGACGCCTATCGCATCACTGCCAAGAGCGATCGCCAGACAGCCCTAGGCGAGCTGCGCGACCAGGTGTTGGCCGAATTGTGCGCCGAGGGCCACGACCCGGTCTACAGCACGGATGAAGTCCTGAATGAATTCGCGGCGCTGGAAAAGCGCCTGGTACGCTCCCGCATCATCAAGGGCGAGAAACGTATCGATGGTCGGGGCATGAAAGATGTGCGACCGATCAACGTCGAGGTGGGTGTGCTGCCGCGTACCCACGGTTCAGCGCTATTCACGCGCGGTGAAACCCAGGCGCTGGTCGCCACCACGCTGGGGACCGAGCGCGATGCCCAGCGCATTGACGCACTCGCCGGCGAGACCAAGCAAACATTCATGCTTCACTATAACTTTCCGCCGTACTGTGTTGGTGAGACTGGATTTATTGGGTCTCCAAAGCGGCGTGAAATCGGTCACGGCCGACTCGCCAAGCGCGGTGTCCAGGCGGTCATGCCGGACATGGACAACTACCCCTACGTGATCCGCGTGGTGTCCGAGGTAACCGAATCGAACGGCTCCAGCTCGATGGCCACGACCTGCGGCACCAGCCTGTCGCTGATGGACGCGGGCGTGCCGATCAAGGCGCCGGTGGCGGGTGTTGCCATGGGCCTGATCAAGGAACCCGATGCCTACGCCGTGCTGACCGACATCCTCGGCGACGAGGATCACCTCGGCGACATGGACTTCAAGGTGGCCGGCACCGAAGACGGCGTCACGGCCTTGCAGATGGACATCAAGATCGACGGCATAACGCGCGAGATCATGGAAGTGGCCGTGGCTCAGGCACGTGAAGGTCGGTTGCACATTCTGGGCATCATGAACCAGGTGATCGACAAGCCGCGCAATGAACTGTCCGAGTGGGCACCGCGGATTCTGACCATGAAGATCGACCGCGAAAAGATTCGCGACGTCATCGGCAAGGGCGGCGCGGTGATTCGTGCGCTGACCGAAGAGACCGGCACCACCATCGATATCGAAGACGATGGCACGATCAAGATCGCCTCCGTTGACAGGGCTGCCGGCGAGGCCGCGAAGAAGCGGATCGAGGACATTACGGCCGATGTCGAAGTGGGGCGGATTTACGAGGGCAAAGTCGTCAAACTCATGGACTTCGGCGCGTTTGTCTCGATTCTCCCGGGCCGCGACGGTCTGGTGCATATCTCCCAGATCTGTGAGGAACGGGTCGAGCGCGTCAGCGATAAGCTCAACGAAGGCGATGTCGTGCGCGTCAAGGTGCTGGAAGTCGACAAGCAGGGACGGGTACGTCTCAGCATGAAGGCGATTGCCGAGGAAGATTCAGCTTCAGCCTGATCCGATTCCCCCTGACCGGTATTGCACAGGGCCCGCATTGCGGGCCCTCCTGTGTGTAGCCGGTGGCTGGGTCAGATTCTACAAGCCCTTCTGGCGTTCGCGGATCTCGTCGAGCGTCTTGCAGTCGAAGCACAGGGTAGCGGTCGGCCGCGCTTCCAGACGGCGAATGCCGATCTCCGATCCGCAGGCATCGCACCAGCCGTAATCGTCCATCTCCACCCGTTTCAGCGTCTTGTAGATCTTGCGCAGCAGTTTGCGTTCGCGGTCACGCGTGCGCAGTTCCAGGCTGAACTCCGATTCCTGACTGGCCCGGTCATTGGGGTCGGGGAAGTTGCTGGCTTCGTCCTGCATGTGGTGCACGGTGCGATCGGCCTCTTCCATGAGATCGCGTTTCCAGGCGGTGAGCAAGTCGTGGAAATGCGCACGCTGATCCTCGTTCATGTAGGTTTCGCCGCTCTTGACCTTGTACGGCTGGATCTGCTCGACCAGGCTGGGTTGATGCCTGGTCGATTTGCGCGCAGTCTTTTTTGCCGCCGCCTTTTTGGCAGGGGTTTTCTTGCGCGCCGGCGTCTTTTTTCGTACCGCCTTTTTCGTTGCCGCCTTCTTGTCGGCAGTCTTTTTGCGCACGGTCTTCTTGGCCGCTGTCTTTTTGGAGGCGGTTTTCTTGCGGCTCACGGTCTTTTTACCCGCAGTTTTTTTGCGGGTGGCGGTGCTGGCCGCCGGTTTCTTTTTACGGGCGGGTTTTTTCTTGCCTGAGGTCTTAGCGCGAGTTGCCGCCATGGGGCGCTCCTGCGTTACGAATGGAAACCGGTGATTTATACCGGAAGTAGGGATTTACTGCAAGCCTGAGGATCCAGGCTCACCAAGTCAGTTTACGCTGCCGGGCGACGGGCGTGGTCAACCAGGATGGCGGGCTCCAGTGTCTCGACCCATAACACGGTGATTCCAGCCGTGGCGGCGGGCAGCAAAAACAGGTTAAGCAACGGCACCAGGGCCATGCATGAGGCGGCTATTCCGAAGCCGAATATCCGCCCGCGATGGCTGCGGATCAGTGCGTGCTGCTCGCGCCAAGGCAGATCGCGCGCGCCGAGTGGAAAATCGCTCATCATTACCCCGAAAGTCCAGGCGCCGAACAGGAACCACAGTGGTGCAATCAGCACATTCACCAGCGGGATGAAAAAAATTATGGCACTGATCAGGCACACTGCGAGCAGCCACAGGAACAGGTGCCCGAGGCGCGGAAACTGGCGCCAGAAACCGATCCAGGTGAGATACAGCATATCGCGGTGAGTGTCGGGCAGGCGGCCCGTCATGCGCCGCTCCACGGCATTGGTGAGTGCCATGAAAAAGGGCAGCCCAACGAGGCCGACCACCACGGTAAAGCCGAAGTAAAAGCCGAAAATCCAGGCGACCGCCAGACCGATCCACAGCAGCCAGGCCGCCCAGGCCAGCCAGCCTGGCAGGTGTCCGTCCACCCAGCCCACGAGGCCGCCGAAATAGTAGACGGCCGCAACCAGCAGCACCACGAACACGATCACCGACAAGAGCAGCGGGAGTAGGGCATGGCGGCGCAGACCGGGTTCGGTAATCAGCCCCAGGCCCTCGGTCATGCAGCGAAAGCCGGCGAACAAGCCGGTGAAGAAATTCTCGCCGGGATTCACGGCAACCCGACGGGAGGCGGCGCGACCCAGCCGTCTGCGCGGTGTTCGGCCACCACCTCGGTGTAGATTCCGCCGCGGACGTTGAAAATGGCACGCAGGCGCAGAAAGCGGGGTTTCAGCGCGGTTGCCAGGTCCGAGGCAATCTGGTTGGTGATGGCTTCGTGGAAGGCGCCCTCGTCACGAAACGACCACAGATAGAGCTTCAGGCTCTTGAGCTCCACGCACAGCGCCTCGGGCACGTATTCCAGCTTGAGACGCGCAAAATCCGGCTGGCCGGTCAGCGGGCACACGCAGGTGAATTCCGGCAAATCCATGCGGATGGTGTAATCCCGCCCGGGTTCGGGGTTCGTGAACGTTTCCAGGTTTTTCGAAGGGGTCGTAGTCATCTTTAGAGCCTATCCGGATGCTGATAATTTACACTACTCAATTCAAGACCACCCTCAACCTCCGAATGCGCCTCAAACGAATCAAGCTGGCGGGCTTCAAGTCCTTCGTCGATCCTACCGTGGTCGAGTTTCCGAGCGCCATGGTGGGCGTGGCTGGACCAAACGGATCCGGCAAATCCAATGTCATCGACGCGGTGCGCTGGGTAATGGGCGAAAGTTCGGCAAAACACCTGCGCGGCGGCCAGATTGCCGATGTCATTTTCAGCGGCTCCACGACCCGTCAGCCCGCCGGAACGGCCATGGTGGAGATGGTGTTCGACAACAGCGCAGGCCGCCTCGGTGGCGAATATGCGCAGTGGAACGAGATTTCCATCCGCCGCAGCCTTGACCGGGAGGGTGTATCCAGCTACTACCTGAACGGTACCCGCTGCCGACGCAAGGACATCACCGATGTCTTCCTCGGCACGGGCCTGGGTCCGCGCAGTTACGCCATCATCGAGCAGGGCACGATCAGCCGCCTGGTGGAATCCAAGCCGGAAGAACTGCGCGACTACCTGGAAGAAGCGGCCGGCATTTCGCGCTACAAGGAACGCCGTCGCGAAACCGAGAACCGCATCCGCCATACCCGTGAAAATCTGGAGCGAGTGGATGATCTGGTGGAAGAGGTCAGCAAGCGCCTGGCGCATTTGCGCCGGCAGGCCCGCGCTGCCGAGCGCTACAAGGAGCACAAGGCCGAGGAGCGCCGCCTGCGCGCCGAATTGCTGTCGCTGCGCATGCAGGCGTTGGAAACCGAGCTGGAAGGGCGTGAGGATTCGGCGCGCCGTCAGAGTCTGGCGGTAGAGGCAGAGGTGACTCGCGAGCGCAGCGTGGAACGCGAACTGACCGGGGCACGTACCGAGCACGAGGAAGCGGTGGATGGGGCCAACCGGGTGCAGCGTCGCTACTTCGAGTTGCAGACTGAAATTGCCCGGTTGGAAGAGGCCATTGCCGGCGCCCGCCGCGAACGGGCGCTGAGCGAGGAACGCCTGGTGACGTTGGGCGATCAATTGAACGAGAACGCGCGACGGGCCGAGGAAGATGCCGGCCGGGCGGCCGAATTGCGTGCGGAACTGGAACATCAGGCCCCCTTGCTGGAGCAGGCCGAGGTCCGCGCAAGCGAGGCGCGCGAGGCTCAGAAAGCGGTCGAGGCCAAAGCCAACAGTAGTCGCCAGATGGATGCTGAACATCGTGAAGCGCTGGCCGAAGCGCGGCGTGCACTGGCCGTGGCCGAAACCGAATCGGGTGCCGCCACTCAGAACGAGCGCAGCCTGCGTGACCGGATAGCGCGGTTGATCGCGGAACGCGAGCGACTGGAACAGCAGGCGCTGGGCAGTGCCGGTGCGCAAGCGCGGGCTGAAGTCGAGGCGCTGCGCGACCGCACGCGTCAAGCCGAAGCGGTTCAAGAGCAGGCGGAGGCAACGGTTATCGAGCGTCGGCGGGCGCAGCGCGCGGCGGGAGAGCACCTCGCGCAGAAACGCAACGAACTGGCCAGCGATGCAGGGCGGCTCGAATCGCTCAATGCGCTGATGCGGGCCGAGAATACCGGTCAGGCAGCCGATGCCTGGTTGAGCGAACAGGGTCTGGGCGAAGCCCGCCGTCTGGCAGCTGTCCTCGACATAGAAAGCGGCTGGGAATGGGCGGTGGAAGTAGTCCTGGGCGCCCAGCTCGGCGCGGTGGCCGTGGAGCGTCTCGATGCGTCGCGCCTGAATGAACTGCATCGGCTGAGCGCCGGCAGTTTGACGCTGGCCGAACTCGCGCCGGCGAATGTCACGGCACCGGCGGGTACGCTGGCGGCCCACCTGTCTTCCGCTGCACCGGCCATGGTGCACGAATTGCTTAATGGCATTTATACGGCCGAAAGCGCCGAGGCCGCATGGGATCGACGTGAACAACTGCGTTCAGGGGAATCGGTGATCAGTGCCGACGGTACCTGGGCAGGCCGTGGATGGCTGCGCGTTTCGCGACCGCTCGACGAACAGGCCGGACTCATCGCCCGCGAGCGTGAACGGGAACAACTCCAGCACCGGGTGCAGGAATTGACTCGTGCCGTCAGCGCGGCCGAAGCGGCACGGGATGCCGCCGAGCAGGCCCTGCATACGGCCGAGCAGGCCTATGTGCAGGCCCGCGGCGTTGCGCGAGGCGCCCAGGAAGCGCTGGCTTCGGGACTGGCTGCCGAGGCCGAGACCGCGGGCCGGGAACGCAGCGCCATCGAGCGGCTGGAAGGGATCGGCAACGAAATCGGTGAAATCGAACATGGCCTGCACGCGTTGTCCGAAAAGGGCGAACGACTGGCAGAGGAGTTGACCCGCGCACGTGAAACGGTCAACCGCTTCGAGGCTGAGCGACCGGACCATGAAGCACGCCTGGAGGCGGTGCGCGTCGAGGTACAAGCCGTGCGCAGCGACGCCGAAGCAGGGGCGGATGCACGGGGAGCGCTGGCGCTCAAGATCGAATCCCTGCGCGCGCAATTGGCGGCGGGCGAGCGGGCCACAGCGCGCCTGCGCGAGGAGCGCGAAAGCCTGGCGGCCGAGCGCGAACGCCTTCAGCATCAGTTGGAAGAGGCAGCCGATCCGGCCACGAATCTGCAAAAGGAGCTGGACGGCAGACTGGATGCACATCGCCGAATCAACGAGGAGCTGGCGCAGGCGCGGGATCGTGCCGCGGCCGTCGAGGCACGCGTCAGCGAACTGGATCACCAACGCCGTGCCGTGGCCCAGCGCGTAACCGAGTTGCGCGAAGAACTGGCCAGCGCGCGGTTGTCGGCGCAGGAGCTGAAGACGCGCCGTGAAGGCCTGGTCGAACAAATGACGGAAATCGGCGCTGAAGCCGACAAGGTGCTGGCCGATATAGAGGACGAGGCCAATGTGGCCGAGTGGGAACGCCGGCTCGAAGAGGTCACCGGGAAGATCCAGCGCCTGGGCGCGATCAATCTGGCGGCCATCGACGAGTGCGCGGCCGAGTCCGAACGCGAGGAATACCTCAAGCGCCAGCACGCCGATCTGACCGAGGCGCTGGAAACGTTGGAAACCGCGATCCACAAAATCGACCGCGAAACCCGCGCGCGCTTCAAGGAAACCTTCGATCAGGTCAATGCGCGCTTGAAGGAACTGTTTGCCCGTTTGTTCGGAGGCGGTCAGGCGGAGCTGGTACTGACGGGCGAGGAATTGTTGGATGCGGGCGTGGTGATTACCGCGCGTCCACCGGGCAAGAAAAACGCTACGATCCAGATTCTCTCCGGCGGCGAAAAGGCGCTGGTGGCGGTAGCGTTGGTGTTCGCCATTTTTGAATTGAATCCTGCGCCGTTCTGCATGCTCGATGAAGTGGATGCGCCCATGGACGATGCCAATATCGACCGCTTCAGCCAACTGGTGAAGGAGATGTCGAAACGCACCCAGTTCGTGCTGATTACGCATAACCGCAGCACCATGGGCGTGTGCAAGCAATTGATCGGTGTCACTATGCAGGAGCCTGGTGTTTCGCGTCTGGTCGGCGTCGATATTGACGAGGCCGAACGCCTGGTTGTGGGCTGAGGTTAGGAACCTCTGGTCTATTCATACGCGGTCGCGCCGGAGTCTTTGCACGCGACTGGCAAGGAACGAGGAGTGAAGTTTTATCATTGCAAATGAACGACGAATGACGCTGTTCGGGCGGGCGCAAAGGCCCGGCCCCCTGGGGGTTGGGCCCAAAGGGCCGGCTGCCGCCTTGCCCGGCTTGACCGTAGTCCCCGCTACGGCGCTGCGCCTGGTGCCTGGCATTAGGGGCTTTGCGGCACAAACGCGATCCGTGTATGACTAGACCAGAGGTTCCCATATGTGGATTCTTCGTCTGATCCTGATTCTGCTGGGTATAGCGTTTATTCTCGGCGTTTATTTTTATACACGCCGTAACCCTCCGCGTGCGCGGCGCGCACAATCCGTTCGCAACGAGCCTTCGCTCACGATGCAGGGACAGTCTGCCTCGGCAGACGTGCGAACCGAACCCTACGTGTCCACCCCGGACGAAATCGCGACGCCGTTTCCCGCCGCCGAGCCGGAGCCGGAGATGTCGGCAGCGCCGGAAGAAACCCCGTCCGAGAGCCCGCGAGAGCACATTTTTTCGCTGATCTTGCGCCTGCCCCGGGAGGGAGTCGAGGCAGACCGTCTTCTGCACCATCTAAAGCGGCTGGGTCTTGTGCTTAACGAGCAGCACATATATCACCGGGTCGAGCCTGGCGGCGAATTGGTATTCAGTGTGGCCAATCTGTTCGAACCGGGCACGCTGCATCCGTTGCCGCCCGATGCCTTGCTGCAAGGCCTGAACTTCTTTTTCATCGGTGTGCCCTCGCCGGCGACCAGTGCACGTTTTGACCGCATGCTCGGTACGGCCTACGAATGCGCGCGCAGTTTCGGCGGACAACTGGAAGACGCACAACATCGGCGCCTGACCGCAGCGCGCGAACTGGAGCTGAAACTGAGCGCCGCCGGCGCGACCGCGTATGAATAGACCAGAGGTTCCTGAAGGCAAAACCGTTCCGACCACCACTGAGAAACGGATCGAGGCATTGCGGACTTCGATTCGTGCGCACGATCATCGCTATTATGTGCTCGACGAACCCTCGATTTCCGATGCCGAATACGATGCACTGCTGAGGGAGCTGCAAGCCCTGGAAACCAGGTACCCGGCGGCAGTCACCCCGGACAGTCCGACCCAGCGTGTCGGTGCCGCTCCGAGCCGGGCCTTTGCGGAGGTCACGCATGCCGTGCCGATGCTCTCGCTTGCCAATGCCTTCGATGAGGATGAAGTGCGGGACTTCGACCGCCGCCTGCGCGAGCGCGTCGGTGCGGACGGTGACTTGGGGTACATGTGCGAACCCAAGTTCGATGGGCTCGCGGTCTCGTTGCGCTACGAACGGGGCCGCCTGGTACAGGCCGCCACGCGCGGTGACGGCACCCGCGGCGAAGACGTGACCGCCAACGTGCGCACCATCAAGGCCATTCCGCTAAGACTGCGTGCGCGATCAGAACCACCCGAACTGCTGGAGGTGCGGGGCGAGATCCTGATGCCGCTCGCCGGGTTCGAGCGCCTCAACCGTCAGGCCGAGGAGCGGGGCGAGAAGATTTTCGTCAATCCGCGTAATGCGGCGGCGGGCAGCCTGCGCCAGCTCGATCCGCAGGTAACGGCGGCGCGCCCCTTGAGCTTCTTCGCCTACGGATTGGGCGAGGGGCAGCAACAGGCGGGTGTCGCGACCCAGAGTGAACTGCTGGATCGTATGAGCGAATGGGGCCTGCCGGTCGTCAGGCAGCGGGAACGGGTCGATGGCATCGAGGGCTGCCTCGCATACTACGCGCGCATGAGCGCCGCGCGCGGAGCGTTACCGTTCCAGATCGACGGTGTGGTGTACAAGGCAAATCGTTACGACCAGCAGGCGCAGGCCGGTTTTGTGGCGCGGGCCCCACGCTGGGCGATCGCCCACAAGTTTCCCGCCGAAGAGGCGACGACCGTGCTGCGGGCGGTCGAGTGGCAGGTCGGGCGTACCGGTGCCCTGACGCCGGTGGCTCGGCTCGAACCGGTTTTCGTGGGGGGCGTCACGGTAGCCAATGCCACGCTGCACAATCCGCACGAAATTGCACGCAAGGATATCCGGGTGGGTGATACGGTTGTCGTGCGGCGCGCAGGCGACGTAATCCCGGAAATCGTGCGCGCGATCACGGAAAAGCGTCCCGCTTCGTCACGTCCCGTGGAAGTACCTGCCCGGTGCCCGGTGTGTGGTGCCGGCGTGGAGTACCGCGATCTGCGCCCCGCGCGCAAGGACTCGGCCGGCGAAGCGGCGGCCGTGCCGTATTGCAGCGGCGGCCTCTCGTGCGCCGCCCAGCGCAAGGAGTCACTGAGGCATTTCGCTTCACGCAAGGCGATGGACATCGAGGGCCTCGGCAACAAAACCATTGCCGAATTCGTGAATGATGGCTTGTTGACCGACGCGGCCGGCATCTACCGCCTGCACGAACACCGCGAAGCGCTGCAAGGGCGTGAAGGCTTCGGGAAAAAATCGGTCGCTGAACTGTTGGCGGCCATCGAACGCAGCAAGGATACAACGTTGCCGCGTTTCCTCTATGCGCTCGGCATCCCCGAAGTGGGGGAAGTCACGGCCCGGGCTGTGGCCGAATCGTTGCGTACGCTGGAAAATATCCGCAGGGCCGCCCTGGAATACGAACGAGCCTGCGACGAGTTGCGCGAGCAGGGTATTTCCGAACATTTGTTCGGCGCACGGCTCAAGGATGCAGACCTGTTGCGTGTGGACGGCGTGGGCGCAGGCGTAGCCGCCTGCATTGCCCATTTCTTCTCCGAGCCGCGCAATCTGGCCGTAATCGAGCGCCTGATCGAGACCGGCATACACTGGGTCGAAGCCGAACCCGTCGATACGGGAGGTCCGCTTGCGGGTAAAACGTTCGTCCTCACGGGTACGCTCGATGCCCTGACCCGCGATGAAGCAAAGGCCGCTGTCGAGCGGCTCGGCGGCCGGGTGACCGGCAGCGTATCCGGGAAGACCGACTATGTGGTGGCCGGGGCCGATCCGGGCTCGAAACTGACCAGGGCGGAAAAGCTCGGTGTGCCAGTACTGAACGAGGACGCTTTTTTGGAGTTGTTGAAGAAAAGCGGATAAACGGAAGTTTTCGAATAAGGTAAGCAAACGCTTGTATTCAGAGTTTCTTTTTGTAGGAAGAATGTTGGATGAGTAAACCGAAGATCAGGGTGGGTCTGCTGCTGGACGGATATACAGTACCTGCATGGACTTTCCGGATGTTGGAAGAGATTCAACGCAGTGATTATGCTGAATTGTCACTGATTGTATTGAACGGAAGTTATCGTGAGCATGTGCCTCGTTCGCTGTTTTCGAGAATCCGGAAGAATTTTCGTCGTTGGGCACCAATCGCAACAAGGCAATTTCTGGAATTCGTTTATGATTTCTTAATAGAAAGGAATCTGAAATTACAGGACGCCGATAAACCTGTGGATTGCAAGCCTTTGTTGGAAAAGGTTCCTGCGCTCAAGGTTGACCCTATACAGAAACGTTTATCCGATCATCTGAAGGATACGGACATCGAGGCAATTCGACAGCATAAGCTCGATGTTCTGCTCAGATGCGGATTCAGGATACTTAGAGGCGGCATACTGAGTGCGGCGAGGTACGGAGTATGGTCATTCCATCATGGCGATAACCGGATCAACCGTGGAGGCCCGGCCGGGTTCTGGGAAACCATGGAAAACTGGCCGGAGACCGGGTCGATTCTGCAAATCCTTACTGAGGACCTTGATGACGGCAAGGTCATTGCGAGATCATTTTCCTGCACCGACGATCTTTCCGTAACGGCTAACAGGAACAGCTATTATTGGAAAAGTCTTTTTTTTGTACCGCGTAAACTCAAGGAACTGTACCAGGTTGGGGGACAAGAGTTTCTTGATCGGGTCAGGTTTGATA
>JBAUSV010000228.1:0-9454 GCA_049581885.1 Gammaproteobacteria bacterium
GTCCATGCCGGCGTGGCCGACCACCACGGTTTCGGGCCGCAGCGCCCCGCCTTCCGGCGCGAACGCTATCACCTCGGCCAGCGCGTCGGCGAGGCGCTCGATCCGGTTACTGAAATGAACGTGCAGCACGCCGCGGGGAGCCTTTTATTCTCATGCCGCTCATCTTACCCGCGCGCGGCGCCGGAACGTGTCGTGAAGCACCCCCCTCCGACTCCCCCTTCCCGCTTCGCGGCAAGGGGGAGAGTCCGGGAGCGTCGGCATCCTGTCGGCTTGGAAATAATCCTAGATGCGAACGCGCAGGCCGAGCACCACCGTCTGCTCCGCCGGTATGTGGTAGTACACGGTGGGATTCATGGCGTTGCGGGCCATAAAGGCGAAAAGCTGGTCGCGCCACCCGACCATGCCGCCTTCCTTGCGGCTGGGGATGAGCGACTGGCTGCCGATGTAGTAGGTGACTTCGTCGAGGTTGACGTCGAGATCATGTTCCTTGCGGGCCGCCAGCTCGGACGGGATGTTCACGCCCTGCATATAACCGTAATGCAGGATCATGCGCGAAAAGCCCTGGTCGTACTCCTTGACTTCGATGCGCTTGTCCAACGCAACGCGGGCGACGTCCTCGGCAAGCACGGTGAGCACGATCACCTGCTCCTGCAGCGCCTTGTTGCGGCGCACGTGGTGGCGCAGCGCCGGCGGGCAATCCTCCAACCGACCTGTCATGAACACGGCCGTGCCCGGGACGCGGGCGACGGGGTTGTTCTCCAGTTCACCGATCAGCGTTTCCAGTGGCTCGGAATTGTGGGAGGCCTGCTTTTCGAGTATTTCGCTACCGCGCCGCCAGGTCGACATGACGATGAAGAACAGCAGGCCGATCAGCAACGGAAACCAGCCGCCATCGGGAATCTTCATCGCGGTGGAGCTGAAGAACGACAGGTCCACGAACAGGAAACCGATGAGGAAGGCCAGTGCAGCGGGCCGCTTCCAGCCACCGACCTCGCGCGCCACGTTGAAGGCGAGCACGGTGGTCACGACCATGGTGCCGCTCACCGCCGCGCCGTAGGCCGCGGCCAGTCCGCTGGAGCTGCGGAACATAAGCACCACGCCGATGGTGGCGGCCATCAGCACCCAGTTCACCGTGGCGACGTAAATCTGCCCGCGCACTTCCTCGGAAGTCTGGGTGACACGGAAGCGCGGCATCAGCCCGAGCTGGATCGCCTGACGCGTCAACGAAAAGGCGCCGGTGATCACCGCCTGGGAAGCAATGATCGTGGCGGCGGTCGCCAACACCACCAGCGGATACAGCATCCAGTGCGGGGCCATGTGATAAAACGGCTGCACCGTACCGGCCGGACTGCGCAGCAGCAGTGCCCCCTGGCCGAAGTAGTTGAGCAGCAGCGCCGGCAGCACTATGCCGAACCACATCCAGCGGATCGGCCAGCGACCGAAGTGGCCGAGATCGGCATAGAGCGCCTCGCCGCCGGTCGTCACCAGGAACACCGCATACAGCACCAGGAATCCCGCCCAACCGTCGCGCATGATGAACTTGATGGCATACATCGGATTGAGTGCCACCAGCACGTCCGGGGTTTGCACAATCGAGGCAATGCCGAGCCCGGCGATCACCAGGAACCACAGCGTCATGACCGGGCCGAACACGGCGCCGACACGGGCGGTGCCCTTTTGCTGGAAGGCGAAAAGCAGGATCAGGATCACGATGGTGGCCGGCACCACGTAGGGCGTAAACAGGGGCGTCGCGACCTTGAGTCCTTCCACGGCGCTCAGGATCGAGATTGCGGGTGTGATGATGACCCCGCCGTAGAGCAGCGCCGCGCCAAGCAGCGCGAACAGGATGAGCAGATGCCGGCGGCGGCGTTCGAGCCCGCGCCAGGGCCGGAGCAGGGCGATCAGTGCGAAGATGCCGCCTTCTCCCCGGTTGTCGGCCTGCAGGACGAAGGTCATGTACTTGAGCGAGATGACGATGATCAGCGTCCAGAAGATCAGCGAGAGAACGCCGAGCACATTGGGCACGTCCACCGCGACCGGCGTGGCCCCGGTAAAGGCCTGGCGCAGCGCGTAGATGGGGCTGGTGCCGATATCGCCGTAAACGACGCCGAGCACCGCCAGAGCCACGGCCAGTTTCGGGCCGGAAGGCGTATGTTCCCCGGCGCTTGCCCGGAAACGGAAATGACGGCGTTGCTGGGCTTCTTCCCGCGGTCCCGGCAAGGCGAGTCTCCCGCAAAACAGGCTCTCAGTGTATCGCGCCCGTTGCGTCCGGGGCGAGACGGCGCGACAATGAACGGACACGACTGAGGAGGACACCCTCATGAGCAAACTGATCCCCGCCGCTCTCGCGACCGCTACCCTGCTCCTGGTTATGCCACTCGCCCATGCGGCCGGCATGACGCCGCCCGCCAACCCCACGCTGCAGCAGGCCGTCAACGGGGCCTGGCGCACGCCGGCCTACGTCAAGCGTGACTCCTATCGCCACCCGGTCCAGGCGCTGGAATTCTTCGGCCTCAAGCCGGACATGACGGTGGTCGAACTCAACCCCGCAGGCGGCTGGTGGACCGAGATCCTCGCCCCCTACCTCAAGGCCAAGGGACAATTGATCGAAGCCATCCCACCCGCTTCCAGCTCGGGCTTCATGATGCGGATGCGCACGCACTTCATGGGCAAGATCAAGGCGAGCCCCGAACTGTACGGCAAGATCAAGACGGTGCCCTTCGCGCCGCCTAAGGTCGTTGACCTCGGTGCGGACAACAGCGCCGACATGGTGCTCACGTTCCGCAACCTGCACGACTGGGAAATGGGCGGCGGACTCAAGCAGGTCTTCCAGGCCGCTTACAAGGTACTCAAGCCCGGGGGCGTGTTCGGCGTAGTCGCGCATCGGGCACTGCCGTTCGCCAACCCCGAGAAGAGCGCGCACGACCTGCACCGCCTGCCGGAAGACTTCGTCATCCAGCTCGGCCTCGACACCGGCTTCCGCCTGGCGGCGGTGTCCGAGATCAATGCCAATCCCAAGGATCCGATGACGATCAACATCCATCACCTGCCGCCCGACCTGTCACACGACACGGCGGCGCAGAAGAAGAAATACGAGAAAATCGGCGAAAGCGACCGGATGACGCTCAAGTTCGTCAAACCCGAGCCAGCGACGGGCATGAGCGGCGGGTGAACGGACGCTGTTTCCGACGGTCTTACAGGTAAAGGCAAACGGAACCCATCATGCAACGTCCCGGAGCGGTATTGCTGATCTTGGCCCTCGCGGCTGGCGGACTGATGGCTACGGCCCGGCCCGCCGCCGCGAGTGATCCGGGCATACCGGTTTATACGTGGACCGACGCCAACGGCGTCACGCATTTCAGCGACACCCCCCGTTCCCGGGGGCCGACAAAAACGCTTGTACTACCCACTCCGCCGCCACCGAATCAGACGGCGATAGCGGCCCAACGCGCCTGGGTCCACCAATTGAACCTGGACAGTCAGAAGGAACTTGCGCAACAGGCCGCCCGACGCCGGGCCGACCAGCAAGCGGAGGCAACCGCCAGCCAACGCCAAAACAAACGCACGGAAGTCGTGCAATATGTCCCGACTTTTTATCCGTCCTGGTACCATCGCCGCTACCGGCACGATCATCGCCACGAACGCCGCGTCGGCAACCTACCTTCGGCACGTTTCCCCTCGAACGCGCTGCCTAGCAGCTTTCCGCCCGGACTCCCGAGTTCATTCCCGGAAGAACCGTCATTCTGGCCGCCCCGTCACTGAGGCGGCACCCGGCTTCCGATGCCGCGGCCGGACATGCCGCCTGAGGCACTGCACCGCGAATATGCCGCGCTGGCTGCTGGTTACGAACAGCGCTGGCGGCACTACCTCGGCGAGACGACCCGCCATGCCCTGAACGCGCTCGCGCCGCAAAGCGGTGAACGCATTCTCGACGTGGCGTGCGGCACCGGGTTCGCGCTGGCAAGGCTCGCCGAAATGCCGCTTGGGCTGGATCTCGCCGGTGTCGATATCAACCTCCACATGCTGGCGCGATCACGTGTCCCTGCTACGGTCGAACTGGTCCATGGCGACGCACACCGCCTGCCTTTCGCGGACGGACGGTTCGACGCCGTGATCACGCTGAATGCATTGCACTACCTCGACGACCCAGCCATTGCTATTGAAGAAATGGCACGTCTTCTCAGGCCCGGCGGACGACTGGTCGCTACCGACTGGTGCCGTGATTTTTTCGTGATGTTTCTATGCGAGCATTGGCTGCGTATCCGCATGCGTCCACTGGGACGTGTACTGGAAACCGATGAACTGGCTACGCTTGTCGAAGACGCAGGCTTGCGTATCGAGGCCGTGAGCCGCTTCAAGGTGCGCCCTGCCTGGGGCCTGATGACCCTGCTGGCGCACCGGCCCGACTGAACAGGACCCGCAATGCCCGCGAACAAATTCGTTTCCTTCCTGCACCGCAACCGCTGGCGCCTGCTGCTGGCCGGCGTCATCCTCGGCGTGATCGCGGTTTTCTACGCCCTGGGATTGCAACGCTACCTGAGCCTCGATTTCCTGCGCGAACAGGAAAGCTGGCTCATGCAGATGTACGAGATGCAACCCGTCGTGTGGGCCCTTGCCTACTTCGGCGCGTACGTTGCCATCACCGGCCTGTCGCTGCCGCTCGCCTCGGCCATCACCCTCATCGCCGGTCCCGTGTTCGGACTGTTCTGGGGGAGCGTGATCGTGACTTTCGCCGCCGCCTTCGGTGCCACATTCTCGTTCCTCGTTGCCCGCTTTCTGCTCCGCGACTGGGTGCAGGCCCGCTTTGAACATCAGCTGGCCGCTATCAACCGCGGCATTGAACACGACGGCATCTTCTACCTGTTCCTGCTGCGCTTGATCCCGGCCTTCCCGTTCTTCGTGATCAACCTCGTCATGGGTCTCACGCCGATGCGCACGCGCACCTATTTCTGGGTGAGCCTGGTAGGCATGATTCCCGGCAACATCCTCTACGTCAACGCGGGCGTTCAGCTCGGAAAGATCCACTCCCTGCACGATCTCCTCTCGCCAGGGCTCATCGCCTCGTTCGTGGCGCTCGGCGTGTTCCCGCTGCTCGTCAAGAAAACTGTCGACTTCTGGCGCAAGCGTCATGGCCAGGGGGAATACCCGGCCGGGCGTTAAACTGGGGTTACTCGTTCCGGCAGGCGTCACCATCGACACGCTGATCCTGATCGTCTCGTTCGTGGTAATACTCGGCGGAAGTCTGGTGTTCACCAACGCCCTCGAGCACATCGGCGAACGCTTCGGCCTGTCCACCGGGGTGACCGGTTCGATCTTTGCCGCTGTAGGGACCGCCCTGCCGGAAACCGCCGTGCCCATCGTGGCCTTCGCCACCGGGCACGGCAGCACGACCCACAACGACATCGGCATCGGCGCCATCCTCGGCGCACCGCTGATGCTGGCGACGCTGGCGTTTTTCCTGATGGGGGTGATGGCGCTCGTGCGCCGCGGACCACGCAGCATGATTACACCCGAGCCGACAGGAGTCCAGCGCGATATGCGATTCTTCCTAGCGGCCTTCATCATCGCCGTGGTGGTTCCCTATGTGCCGCACCACGCAATCTGGGTGCGCTGCCTGTTTGCGTTGGCACTGGTATCGATATACGCCGTCTACCTGTGGCGAACCATCCGCGCCTCCGGCAAGCTGGTCGAGGCCGGCCACGGCACCGAAAGCGACGTGCCCCTGCACCTCGGTCGTCTGGGGTTGCCCAACAATGTTGTGGTGCAGTCACTGCAATTGCTGGCGGGACTGGTGCTTATCATCGCCGGTGCCCGCGGTTTCGTGGACGGCATCACGGGTATCTCCGGGACGCTCGGGCTGAGCCCCCTGTTCCTCTCGCTCGCCATCGTGCCCTTCGCCACCGAACTGCCGGAGAAACTGAACAGCCTGATCTGGATTTCCAAGCGCCAGGACACGCTGGCCGTAGGCAACGTCAGCGGCGCCATGGTTTTCCAGTCATCGTTGCTGCCTGCCATCGGCATCCTCGCCACCCCGTGGACGGCCACCTTCGACGTGCGCCTGGCAATGGCTATCACCCTGCTCGTCGGCGTATGGCTGCTGCTGCTGTCACGTCTCCGCCGCTTCCCCGCACTCGCGCTGATGCTGAACGGCTGCGCCTACGTCGCCTATTTCGTCATCCTCTTCCGTCACGGCTGACATCCCGGGGAATCCCCCTCCAGCTCCCCCTTCCTCGCTGCGCGAGCAAAGGGGAGAGCCTTGGAGCGTCGGCATGTTGCCGGGTTGGTGCTTGTGCCGCAAGTGCCGCCTATGCTAAAAAGCGCGCAGGGGGGGTTGCCATGTCATCCACACAAACCGACCGACGCTTCGCCAGGATACTCGTCGCCGTGCTGTTCATCGGCTGCTGCGCGATCAGCCTGATCGTGCCGATCTATAACCACGTCGAACCCCGACTGTTCGGCATCCCGTTCTTCTACTGGTTCCAGTTCCTCTGGATCATCGTGACTGGCATGACGACCGCACTCGCCTACTGGCTGAAAGTCTGATGCAGCCGGCAGCGGTAGCCGTCTTCCTCGGCCTGTTCGCGCTGGTCACGGTCGTCGGCTTCTTCGCCGCACGCTGGCGTCGCGGCCCACTGAACAAGCTCGAAGAATGGGGGCTCGGCGGTCGGCGTTTCGGCACCGTCGTCACCTGGTTCCTGCTCGGCGGCGATCTCTACACGGCCTATACCTTCGTGGCCGTGCCAGCCCTGGTGTACGGCAAGGGCGCCATCGGCTTTTTCGCCGTGCCCTACACGCTGCTGATCTTCCCACTGGTGTACGTGGTGTTCACGCGCCTGTGGTCGGTCGCACATCGACACGGCTACATCACCGCGGCGGACTTCGTGCGCGGGCGCTTCGGCTCGAACTGGCTCTCGGCGCTGGTCGCGATCACCGGCATCCTCGCCACCATGCCCTACATCGCCCTGCAGCTCGTCGGCATCGAGGTGGTGGTCGCCGCACTGGGCTTCCCGACCCACGGCTGGATCGGCGACATGCCTCTGATTATCGCCTTCGTTGTGCTCGCCGCCTATACCTACACCAGCGGCCTGCGTGCCCCGGCGCTCATTGCCGTGGTCAAGGACACGCTGATCTACGTCACCGTGATTGCCGCGGTGATCATCATCCCGCTGCACATGGGCGGCTTCGGCAACATCTTCGACAAGATCCCGCAGAAGATGCTCACCCTCACCGGACCCAGCCACGGCAGCCTCGGCGCCATGAGCGCCTACGCGACGCTCGCGCTCGGCTCGGCGCTCGCCCTGTTCCTGTATCCGCACGCCGTAACCGGTCTGCTTTCGGCCAAAAGCCGCAACACCATCAAGCGCAACATGGCACTGCTGCCGCTGTATTCGCTCGCGCTCGCCCTGATCGCGGGTCTCGGCTTCATGGCGTATGCCGCGCATCTCGAACACATGCCCGCCTACGCCGAATACTTCCGGCATTACGGCGCCCAGTTTGCGGTGCCCGCCCTGTTCATGCACAACTTCCCGGCCTGGTTCGTCGGCTTCGCCTTTGCCGCCGTCGCCATCGGCGCGCTCGTGCCCTCGGCGATCATGTCGATCGCCGCCGCGAACCTCTTTACCCGCAACCTGTGGCCACAGCTCATGCGGCGCAAGCTCGGCGAGTCGGAAGAGGCGCAGGTCGCGAAGGTCGTATCGCTGGTGGTGAAGATCGGCGCGCTTGCGTTTATCCTCTTCATCCCGAACCAGTTCGCCATCCAGTTCCAGCTTCTCGGCGGCATCTGGATCATCCAGACCCTGCCCAGCGTGATACTCGGCCTCTATGGCCGCTGGTTCCACGGCCGGGCGCTGATCGCCGGCTGGATCGCCGGCATGGCCGTCGGCACCTGGATGGCCGCGACGCAGGGCTTCCACACCTCGATATACCCGCTGGCGCTGGGCAGCCTCACCGTACCCGGCTACGCGGCCCTGTACTCGGTGATTGCCAACCTCGCCGTCGCCATTGCCGCCACCTGGTTCCTCGACCGTTTCAAGATCGCCCGCGGCGACGACGAAACCCAGGCCAACGACTACACCTTCGAAGTCTCCGAACACGATAACGACATAATGACCGTTACCGAATAAACACCGCCCCTAGATGACAGCTTTCGACCCAAATAGGACGTAGTGGATACCCCCACTCGGACGCTCACGGGGGGCGATCAGGTAGGTGCGCATAATATGCTAGTCTGCGACGCATATGGGGGTGCAATGCGGCCCCGACCCTTGAGGAGAGCATGAGCAAACCAGGCATTTTTAGGGAGCTGAGCCGCCGTCATGTGTTCCGGGTCGCGATGGCCTACGCCGTCACGGCGTGGCTGCTGCTGCAGTTGGCTGCCATCGTATTGCCCACCTTTGGTGCGCCGCACTGGGTACTGAAGGTGCTGATCGGGGTATTCGTTCTGTTTTTTCCGATTGCCCTCATCGTGGCCTGGGCCTTCGAGATGACACCCGAGGGGGTGCGCCGCACCGAGTCGGCCGAATCCGAAGCGGCGCGCCCGGCACGGACCCATCGCCGTGTGGGACAGACGCTCAATATCGTCATCACTGTCATTCTCGCGGCTGCCGTAGGCGTGCTCGCCTGGCAGTTGACGACGGCGAAATCGCGCCTGAGCACAGCAACGGCGGCGGTCCCCGCCAAGGCCGCAGTCGTTGCCGCGCCCGTGCCGGCCACCACCATCCCCGCCAAGTCCATCGCCGTGCTGCCGTTCGAAAATCTCTCCACGGACAAGGGCAACGCCTATTTCGCCGACGGCATGCAGGATCTGATCTTGACCAAGCTCGCCGACATCGGCGACCTGAAGGTCATCTCGCGCACCTCGACGCTGCAATACGGCAGCCACCCGACGAATCTGACCACGGTCGGCCGGCAGCTCGGGGTGGCGACCCTGCTCGAAGGCAGCGTGCAGAAGGCGGGCAACGAGGTGTTGATCAACGTGCAGTTGATTGATGCCCGAACCGACAACCACCTCTGGGCCGAGAGCTACACCCGCACACTGAAGAACGTGTTCGGGGTCGAGGGCGAGGTGGCGGAGCAGATTGCCCAGGCGCTCAAGGCCAAACTCTCCCCGGCGGAGAGCAAGCGCCTGGCTACGGCGCTCAGCCAGAACCCGTCCGCCAACGATCTGTTCCTGCGCGCCGAGTACTTCGCCAACCGGGGCCAGATCGATTACAGCACGGCCGAGTGGAAGCAGGCGATCCCGCTGTATAAGCAGGCCATCGCCCTGGCCCCGGACTTCGCGCTGGCGCGGGCCCGGTTGTCCTATGTCGAAGGCGCCCTGGCCTGGTTCAATGGCGGCGGCGAGAGCGTCAAGCGACTCAACGCAGAGGCGCGCACCCAGGCCGAACGCGCGCTCGCGCTCGCGCCGGACCTGCCCGAGGCTCATCTAGCGATCGGCTACAGAGACTACTGGGGC
>JBAUSV010000229.1:0-1569 GCA_049581885.1 Gammaproteobacteria bacterium
GCGCTGCGCAGTCGCGTTAAAGGGTGATCTCTTTAATATCGGCAATATCAAAGATCGCTTTATAGATCGTTCCGACAAGCGCTTTGCGGTTGTTCCTCACCGCTTCGTTGTCCGCATTGACCATCACTTTGTCAAAGAAGGTGTCAAGCTGCGGTTTAAGGCTGAAAAGCTGGTCCAGACGCTCCGTCAGGTTTTCAAAGGCTTTGGCATTGACCTCGTTATAGGCGCTGTAAAGGGCACTCTCGGCCTCTTCTTCAAAGAGTGAGGCATCAACGCCGGAAAGGGTATCAAGATCGACATCTTTGGTGATGTTGGCGACACGTTTGAAGGTCGAGAAGATCGTTGCAAAATCATCACTCTCGGCGATTGTTGCGACTGCTTCGATCTTTCTGTCGATGGCGCGGAGTTCGCGCTCACCCGTGGAGAGAACCGCTTTGACGATCGACGGGTTGACCTTGTAGAACTGGTTCAGACGCTCCAGGAAGAAGGCTTCGAGTTTCTCGAAATCGATCGATGCATATTTCTGGCCGAGTGCCGTCAGTACGGTGTTGATATCGAACGCCAGATCGTGCTCTTTCGAGATGCGGATCAGGCCGATGACCGCGCGGCGGAGGGCGAAGGGATCACGCGAACCGGTCGGGATCTGGTTGATACTGAAGAGGCCCAGCAGCGTGTCGAGCTTGATCGCCATCGCGACAATGGCGCTCATCTTGGTCGAAGGCACCTCCGACTCTTCGCCGTCGGGAAGGTACTGCTCTTTGATCGCCAGGGCGACCTCATTCTCTTCACCGAGGGCCTTGGCGTAGTAGTACCCCATCAGCCCCTGAAGTTCGGTAAACTCGTAGACCACCTCGCTCGTCAGGTCCGCTTTTGCCAGCTCGACGGCGCGCTGCAGCAGCTCCTGGTTCATCTCGTAGTGTTTGCCGTTCTCGGCACAGACCGCTTCGCCGTAGAGTTCAAAAAGGTAATCGGCGATGTCGTGTTCGCGCTCGATCTTGTCGCTCAATGTACCGAGCCCGTTCATAAATACGACCTTCTCCAGCCCCTCCGTGCTCAGTCCACTGCGCAGGTCGTTGTCGTAGAAGAAAAGCCCGTCGGCAAGACGCGGCCGGAGTACGCGTTCATTCCCTTCGATCACTTTTGAGAAATCTTCCGTCAGTGCGTTGCTGACAACGACGAATTTGTTGATCAGTCTGCCCGCTTTAAAGACAGGGAAATAGCGCTGGTGCTCTTTCATCGAGGTGATGATCACCTCAGGCGGCAGGCGCAAAAACGCCTCATCGAAACTACCGAGCAGCGGCGTCGGGTGTTCCGTGATCGCGACGACTTCGTCAAGTAGCTCATCATCGATCTCGATCTCGATGCCCTGGCTCTTTTCGAGCGCTTTGAACTGCTCCAGTATCGCGCTGCGGCGTTCATCCTGAAATAGGGTCACCGCACCCGCCTTCAGTCTGTCAAAGTACGCTTTGCAGCCGCTGACCTCCTGTGCATCGAAACTGTCCATACGGTGAACATAGGTCTTGTTGTCGGAAGCGACGCCGAAGAGGTTCATCTCTACGACCTTCTCTG